>NZ_JBIBFR010000009.1:0-292483 GCF_042956125.1 Streptomyces sp. NPDC008313 | reverse complement strand
GACGCCAACGCCAGCCGCACATCGTCCGCGGCTACTTCGGCGGCCCGCACGTCCGCTACGTCCTGGACGAGAACCCAATGAGTTTCTGATCAATAGAAGTGGAATGCGGGCTGTTCGGCGGTCGGGAGCACCCACGACCGGCCCAGCAGTTCGGGCAGCGGCTGGCTGTCCGGGAGAACGGTGAAACCATGCCGGGTGTAGAACTCGCGGAGCCGCGCGGTTTCAAGATCGCGGGTGGCGTTGCCGAACCAGATTCGTACGCCCCGCTCCCTCAGCCGGTCCTCCATTGCACGGACCAGCGCGCTCCCGACACCCCGTCCCCGGAAGGCCGGGGCCACGGCCGTGAGGTCAAGTTCGCTGTGCCGGTCCATGACAGGCGCGTACTCCGGACGTCGCATCATCGTCATGCCGACAGCCACCTGTGACCGGCAGGTCAGTGCAGCGCCCGCAAGTTGGCCGGTCTCAATGTCGTGGTAGTGCAGCACCAGCGGCGCGTACAGGTGATCGTCTTTCACGGCCGGGATGGCGTTGGGCGCGATGCCCCGGAAGGTCCTGCTGAACAGCTCCTGCACCTCGGCCCTTTGGGCGTCGGTGTTGGCCTCTGATATCGCCACATCAGTGCTCATGCGGCACAACAGTAGGGCACCCTCGGCCGCCGCCCCCTCCCCTGCGGTACCCCGCCCCCATACGGCATGATCAGCCGTCGTGGAGCCCGAAGTAACCGCAGCATGGATATCCGCAGTCGGCGCGCTTGGCGGCGTCGCCCTCGGCACCATCACCGGCGTCCTCGCTGCCCGCATCCAAGCCCGGCCCGCACACCGAGCAGCCGAAGCCGCCTATGCGCAGGCAGAATCCGCCTACCGCGCCGCTCTCGACTCCGCTCGCGAACAAATCAGGGCCACAGCAGCACAAAGCACTGGCAGCGCCCGTCGTCAGGTCTACGCGGCCTTTATCAACGAAGCTCACAAGCTCCAACTCGCGATAGCCGAATTCGACCGGGACTTCTACGAGGCCACGGTCGACACCAGAGAGGCCCGCGCGGCCCTTGATCGTGTCGACAAGGCGGCTGCCCTCGTGCTGCTGGAAGGGCCGGAGGAAGTCAACGAGGCGGCCTGGGAGGTTTACAACGAGGCACTGGCGGGGCTCTCCGACTACGAGAGATCCGGCGACACGCGTGCTGCCTGGTCCAAGGTCATCCAGGCAGGGCACGAGCAGGAACTCCTGACAGCTCTGGACCGAATTCGCCGCTTCCTGAGGGACCAGATGCCTCCGCTCTGGCGGGAAACAGCAAAGAACTGGACGCAGGAAACCGTGCGCGACCTAGAGACTCCGTTCCCGCAGGTTCCCACTCGCACCAACATGGGAGGCAGAGTCGTCCCCTTTTCACCGACGCAGGAGACCGGGATGTTTGGGGGCGCCAGACTCGTCGAGCCCTCCGGCGGAGGTGCCCCTGTCCCGTTCTACGAGACCGTTAAGCCGCCACCTGAACTCATCGCGCGCCTTCGCGCCGCCATCGAGGGCTACATGTTTGTTGCCTCCCCCCTGATCGAGAGCGGCACCGTGACCGATGATCAGGTGTACGGAATACTCCGCTACGCCCTTGATGCCCAGCATGCGTCATCTCCGGAAAGGGAGTTCTCCTACACGGCCGGCGACGTCGCCAACGACCTTCTATCGTTCGTCGGCAAGGCCCAAGAAGTCCTCAACCCACAGCAGGATGCTTGATACGGGCCACTGCATCCGAAAGACGCCATGTGTGCAGTCGCGACGGCCTCACTCGACTGCCGTTCGAGGCGGAGCCACTCCCGGTCGCTGGGGCCAACCGGAAGCCCTGCTCTCCCCCATCCCTGCTTCGTGCCCATAGCGTGCCCTTCAGAGCGGACAACCACGGTCAACAACGGTGCAACCAGTCCCTCACACCTGCCGCCTGACAACGAATTTGCCCAGGTCAGAGGCCCTACCTCTACGCAAGCGCCGTCGCTTCCCAAGCTGAGAGCGCGAGTTCGATTCTCGTCACCCGCTCCACGAAGAAGGCCCAGGTCAGAAGCCCCGGGCCTTTTTTGTTGTCTGGAACGAACTGCAGCCAGGACAAGCACGCGGAGGCCCATCGCCGTGGCGAAAGCAGTGCCGCCGTAAAGGACTGCCTCAGCGAATGCGGCTCCGGTGCCGGTCTTCAGGATCCCGGCGACAAGAGCCACCCCGAGCGAGAACAGCGCTGCCACGAGCAGCCACAGGTACCTCGTTCCGGATCGCGACCGTCCGGCCCCGTCGCAAGCCGCCCAGGCGGGTCTACCGCACAGTCCTGGCATAGCCACCTGCGCTCATGCCGAACTCCCGCCGAAAGTGCCGGTTGAGCTGGCTCTGGTCGCAGTAACCAAGCTCGGCGGCGGTCTCTGCCACGGATCGTCCCGATGCCAGCATGGACTTGGCGCCGGCCAGGCGCAACAGGGTCCGGTAATGGTGCGGTGGAACCCCGTAAGCCTGCCGGAAACTCCTGATCAAATGGCGTTTGCTGCAACCGGCGACTGCCGCGAGGTCGTCGAGCTTGATGTTGATGTCCAGTTGGCTGTGGAGCATCTCCCGTACGTGACGAAGCGCTCGAGGACGAAGTGTCGGACTCGCTGCGCCGGGAGCATCCGCATGCCTGGTGAGCAGGACGTTCAGCAAGCGGATCAGCGACGACTCGAGATGCAACTCGTCCTCGCCGTCCGCCAAATCCCTGTGCAGCGCGGCAATGCCGTCGAAGAGGCTGCGGTCTGAATAGGTCACCTCATGAAAGCGCGGCCGGCCTGTGCCGACTGGCATGAGATCGGCGTCGATGAACATCAGTTGCACAACGGCCTGGCCGTCAACGGCGGCTTTGTCCTGATCGAGGCAGCTCACGACCTCATGGGGCTCGATCACCGTCACCGCGCCAGGAACAGGGGGACCCTGGGTTCGCCCGAGGTACTGAAAAGGGGGTGCAGAGCCGCCATGCGTGATCTTGACCGTGTACCCGCTGTTCACAACGGTCGGGAAGTCACCATCGGCAACGCGCAGAACCAGGCTCTCGACTCCGAACCGTGCTCTTCTGCGACGCCCTTCGACCGCGGACTCAGCCATGTCATTTTCGCCCTAGTTCGGCTTGTTCGATTGATCTTACAGTTCCCGGCAAGACAAGCGCGTCCGTCGGGCCAGGTGGGCACGACAGTCGACGGTTGAGTCAGTCGCCATCCCCCCGCCGTCAGAACGCGGGACGAACACCTGCCGACATCTGTGCACCACTGCGGAGATCACCGTCCACACCGACCCGGTGCCGGGCGGCCGTCCCTGACCCCTCAGGCTCGCGGCCACGGCCGCCGATTCCATGCCTACCGCCAGTCACGACAAGCGCTATGTCGACACCGACCTTGAAAGGGCTCCGATGAGCAAGCCGTACAGCGACGCCGCCAACATCCCGGTCAACGCGTCGCAACCTGTCCTCACCTACCACCCGGTCACCCTCGACGTCCCCGGTCGGCCCGTGCCGCTGCAGGTCAAGGTGTCGATCCCCGCGAACGGCACCGACCTGCCGCTCATCCTCCTGTCCCACGGGCACGGGCCGGCGAACTTCCTGTCCTCCTACAACGGCTACGGGCCGCTGGCGAACTTCTTCGCCGCCCACGGGTTCGCGGTCATCCAGCCGACCCACCTGGACTCGACGGCCCTCGGTCTGCGCGACACCGACCTCAAGGACGCACCCCTGTTCTGGCGTGACCGCGCCACCGACATGCACACCATCCTCGACCGCCTCGACGACATCGAGGCCGCCGTCCCTGGTCTTGCCGAACGGCGCATCAACAGGGACCGTGTCGGCGCCGTAGGGCACTCCCTGGGCGGCAACACCGTCTCTCTCCTCCTCGGAGCCCAGATGCTGGACCCGGACGACGACCGGCCGAAGGACCTCTCCGACTCTCGTGTCAAGGCGGGAGTGCTCATCGGGGCTCCGGGCATCGGCAACGACGAGCACTTCGCCGAGTGGGCCAAGACGAACTACCCGGTGCTGTATTACACCGACTTCGAGCAGATGACAGGCCCCGGCCTGATCATCGTGGGCGATCAGGACCTCAACCCCAACTTCTCCAATCGGCTCAGCTACCGTGCTGACGCCAACTCGGCCAGCCCCGGCGGCAACAAGACCATGGTGACCATGTACGGCGCTGGTCACATCTTCGGTGGCATCTCCGGATACGACGCGGCAGAGACGGACGACGAGAATCCCGAGCGCGTGGCGACTCTGCGGGCTCTCGTGTGGGCCTACTTGCGCAGCCGGCTCTACCCGGCCGACCCGTCCTGGAAGAACGCGGTGAACGCCCTGGAGAACGGTGAAGACCCGATGGCCAAGGTCGAAACGAGGTAGTTCCGCGAGGTAGGCGGCGGCGCGACAGCCGCCGCCCACCGCACTTCATCGCACCGAGACCTTCCACCCCGGCACAGATCGCACAGGAGCAACCGCCATGTGGACCACGTTCGCCGCAACCGTCGGGGGAAGCGCCGCCGGCCTCACCGGCCTCACCTTCATCGTCGTCGCCTTCCGCTTCGACGTCGTCGCCACCTCCCAGGAATACCGCAACCGCGCCGCGCAAACCGTCTCCCTGTTCCTGACAACCACAGTCACCGCATCGCTGGTCACCCTGCCGCAGCCGACCTGGGCGCTCGGGGTCGAACTGTTGGTCGCCGCGGCAGCAAGCGCAAGTCTGCTCTCGGTGCTCGACCACGCGGCCCGCCGTGGCACGTCCCAGCATGCGCGGCCCATCCTCGTCGTCACGCTCGTCGTGTTCGCGGCAGGTATCGCCGCCGCCGGACTGTTCGCCACCGTCGGCTCCACCAACGGAATGGGCTTCTACGCCGCGAGTTCGCTGCTCGGCCTCATGTGGGGCGTCTACGGGACGTGGGTCTTCCTCACCCAGGCGGGCACAGATCAGATCAGCGCGGTAGCACATGTGCATGACCAGCCCGGCACCGTGCCGGCCGCCTGATCGGCCCCACACAGTGAGGCGGTGCGGGGAGATCTCGGACCAGAACTGCGCTTTCGTCCTCCAGCAGGGGTGAACGTTCCTGTATATACTTGGTGCCAGTCAATATATCTTCGGAGGTGCATCAATGACTCGCACCGTTATAGACCTCGATGATCAGCTGGTCGCCGACGTGGCCAAGGCCCTCGGCACCAGCACCAAGAAGGAGACGGTGAACACCGCGCTGCGCGAGGTGCTGGAGAACCGGCGGCGGGCCCTGGCCCTCACCCGCCTGCGGGCGGCGGCGGCCGAGGACGCCTTCGATCTCGATCTCCTTGAGGACAAGGGGAACTACCGTCGGTGAACGCCGCTCAGTTCCTGATCGACACCAGCGCACTCGCCCGGCTGCTGCGCGGCGACGCCGAGCAGCACGGATGGGACCGGGCGGCGGCGGCCGGGCTCATCGCTACGTGTCCCATCACCGAGCTGGAGTTCTTCTACAGCGCGCGTTCCGCCGCCGACCGCGCCCAAGGCATCGAGGATCTGCGTCTGCTCTTCGGCTGGGTGCCGGTCGACGACCGCGCCTACAACCGCGCCTGGCAGGTCCAGGACATCCTTACCCAGCGCGGACAGCACCGCAGTGCCGGAGCTGTCGACCTCGTGGTGGCGGCCACGGCCGAGTTGCAGGGACTGACCCTCCTGCACCGCGACCGGGACTTCGAATGCATCGCCGCCGTCACAGGCCAGGCGCTCCAGTGGTACGGGCCGGAACCCGGCAAGTGAGCTCGGGAAGCCGGGCGTTCGGTTGTTCCGCGGAAGCCTCGGGCCTCCGGCCTTTCCCGGAGGCGGACGGACGAGAGGCTGCCGGAGCGCTCGTGTGGGCGCGACGTGACCGCCTACTGCGCCCGGTTGTCCGGGAAACACCCCGGGATTGTCCTCAATCGGTAACGGACGCAGCCCGTGGCCGTCGTCCCTCGTCCTGCCAGGTGGTCGCACGGTGACCAGGCAATCGGCGAGGAACTGCGGGAAAGCGGGCGGACATGGCACGGCACGGCGCTGGGCGGGGCTGGTTCGGCAAGGTGCTCGGCGCGGCTCTGGGGGTGACGTTGCTCGCCGCCGGCGCCTCGGTGTGGACGGCGCAGGCCGGTGCCGTGCGCGGCTCGTCGTCCGGGGCGACCGCGTCGGCCACGCGGGGCAAGGACGTCAAGCCGGTCGCGGTGAGCATCGTCCACGCCTCCGACGAGGGGACCCGCGGCGTCAACATCACCATCGACGACGGTCCCGACCCCGTGTGGACCCCCCGCGTGCTCGACGTGCTGCGGGAGTACGGGGTGAAGGCCACGTTCTGCATGGTGGGGACGCAGGCACAGGCACACCCGGACCTGGTGAAGAAGGTGGTCGCGGACGGGCACCGGCTGTGCGACCACACGGTGTCCCACGACACCGGCATGGACAAGAAGCCGCAGGCCTACCAGTCGCGGCAGATCCTCGACGCCGAACGCATGATCACCGAGGCGTCCGGTGGCGTACGGCCGATGTACTACCGGGCGCCCGGCGGGGCCTTCACCCCGTACAGCCGCACCCTCGCCGCCTCCCGGGGCATGCGTCCGCTGGGCTGGAACGTCGACACCAAGGACTTCGAGCGGCCGGGCACGGACGCCATCGTCGCCACCGTCGAGCGGGAGCTGCCCAACGGGCCGACGCTCCTCTTCCACGACGCGGGCGGCGACCGCTCCCAGACCGTCGAGGCTCTGCGCCGGATCCTCCCCCGGCTCAAGGAGCAGGGCCACTCCTTCGGTTTCCCCGTGCGCTGAGCCCCGCGCTGTCCCGTGGGCGGCTACCGGCGGCTACACCTCGTTGAACCCACGCGACGCGTCGTAGATGTCGGTCTCGATGACGACCACGTAGAAGCTCGTCACGACGTAGTGGATCACTACCCGGTCTTCCCAGGCCACGCGCGTCACCGTGTCGGTCCTGTAGGCGAGGTGACTGTCCGGGCCCTCGGGATCGGCTGCGATCCTGGCGACGAGGCGCAGGAACTTCTCCCGGTCCTCGGGCGGCATGTAGCCACGGAACCGCGCCACCTGCTCGGTGAACTGCACACGTCTCTTCATCGCTCGGGAGCCTATGGGCGCGGTGCGGGCCCCTGCCGGGAATTTCGCCCGGCCTGCTCGCCCGCGGGTGCCTGCCCGCGAGTAGGCGACGCCGGTCAGGTCAGGGGCACCCACTGGCGCGCGCCTTGGCTGTTCGTGCCGTACCAGTAGTGGGGCAGGCCCTTGATGCCGCTGGTGCGGAACGGGCGGCCGTGGTCGTCGACGCGGACGGTGCCGGCGCGGCCCTGCGAGGACCAGTCGAGCTCCAGGTACCAGTCGCAGTCGTACGCGTCGGTCGTCGCCGTGACCAGGAGGACTTCCGGATCCTCGGCGGAGACCCGGTAGGGGAACCGGACCGCGGGGAGGGCCTTGCCGCGGTCGCTGCCGGGGCGTGCCTGGGCGGTCGGGCGGTTGACGTCCAGGTTCACGGAGAACTGACGTGGCGTCATGTCGCTGCCGCAGCCCTGGTCCATGGCGTACACGGTGCCGGTGACCGGGGTGCCGCGGCTGACGACACGGACCCGCAGGGCCTCCAGGACCACGGCCGTGGACGACTTCCCCTGCACCGAGATCCGCACCGTCGTCTGCCGCCCGTGCACCGCCCCCTGCGTCGCCGCCCACGCCGCGGCGTCCTGCTGCACCGGCGGCGGGGGCACCTGGGCCGGCTCGCTCCCGATGACGTAGTCGTGGCCGCAACCGTCCCTCCACACCTGCGAGTCGGCGGTCCAGGCGAGCGGCACACCGGCCGGCACGTGAGCGCCGCCCTTCGTCCCCGTCACCGGTCCACCCTTCGCCTCAGGGCCTGCCGAAGCGCGTGCTCCCGTGGAGGGCGAGGCCGACGGGCGGCCGGAGGAGGTGCCGGTGGCAGAAGCGGAGGGGTGGCGTGACGTACCGTCCGCCGTGGTACCGGTCCGGCCCGAGGTTCTGGCGGAGTCGTCGTGGGAGCGATCGGCCGACAGCCCCGGCAGCCCCGACAGCGCTGACAGACTGCCCAGCGTCACCAGCAGCACCGTCGCCGCGGCGGCACCGACGGTGGTGCGGCGACGGCGGTACCAGGGACGTACGGCCGGGTGGGGCGCCGTGCCCGGATGGGGCGCCCTGTCCGGGGCGGAGGCGTCCGGATCAGGCGCGTCCGGGGCGGAGGCGTCCGGATCAGGCGCGTCCGGAGCGAGGGCGTCCGAAGCGGGCGCGTCCGGGTCCGGTGTCCGGTCGGCTTCCGTCGGCCGCAGTGCTCCCTCGCCTGTTCTCGGCTGCTGTCGTGCCGTCACCGCGAGCAGCCACAGGCGGTGCAGTTCGAGGCGTTCCTCCGGTGTCGCCCCGCAGAAGGCGGCCAGGCGCTCCACCGAGGCGTACTCCTGCGGGACCGCCTCGCCCACGCAGTAGCGGTGCAGCGTGGAGGTGTTCATGTGGAGGCGACGGGCCAGGGAGCCGTAGCTCCGGTCCGTGCGGTCCTTCAGCCGGCGCAGCAGTGCCGCGAACTGCTCGACGTCGTCCCCGATCGCCACCGTTCCCCCGTCCTCCCCGCCCGTCCCCGTATCCCAGGCGGCCCATGTACCTGCACGTCAAACGGGCTGGGATGGTTCCACCCTCGCCGGACGGGCGTTGGCCGTTGCGCCGGGTCGCCGTGACGGCCGATGCTCTTGGTGTCGCACCGGCCGAGGCGCACCGCCAGGGACGGACCGACCAGCCGGCAGCCGGCGCCCCACGACACCCCGCACCCGTTCACAGGGGACACCTGTGCCCATGTGCGCCTGCCGTGACCAAGCGCCACTGACCGCACGACGCAGGACCGGCGCCGCCCTCCGCCACGGGGGTGGGGAGGGCGCCCGTACCACCGACAGCGCCGTACGGCGCGATCCAGCACCACTCGGAATACGGAGAACACACATGATCAGCAAGACCCGCACCGTCCTGGCCGCCGGCGTCCTCGCCGTCGCCCTCGGCCTCGGCGCGACCGCCCAGGCCTCCGCCGGCACGCTGCGCAGTGTCAGCGGCAAGCCGACCGACAACGTCACCCGCATCGCCGACTTCTACGGCACCTACATCGACGCGGTGTACGAAGAGGACAGCGGTGACCTGCGCGACGCCCTGCGCGGCCACTACCTCACCCCCGCCTTCCAGGAGGAGCTGGCGGCCTGGGAGGAGCAGGAGCACGCCGACGGTGTCCTGCGCGCCCAGAACGTCCCGCTCGCCTGGAAGGTCACCGACAAGGGCACGATCGGCGACCACACGGAGGCCGTCGTGACCCTCACCTGGGGTGACACCTCCACCAAGCTGGTCGTCGACATGACCCGCGACAGCCACCGGATCTTCCACATCGGGGAGAAGGGCGTCGGTATCAAGTAGCCGCTCAGGCCGCCGCCGTGGCACCGACGCCGGTACCGGCTCCCGCCACGGCGGCCACGGCGGCGGCGGGGGGCCCGACTTCCGTGCGGGGGCTCACGCCGCTTCGGGCTGGGGTTCCGGTTGCAGGGCCGGGGCGGGCTTCGGCTGCGGGGCAGCGGTGGTCCGGACGTAGCCGTAGATCACCGAGCCCATGGCCAGGACGAGGAGAGGGCCGAACACCCAGGGGTGCCTGGCCATCTGCACCGGCAGGTAGCGGTAGGAGAGCAGCAGGGCGGCGAAGACCGCGGTGCCGTGGGCGACCAGCTGGACCGCCGACCGGTCCCAGCCCCGGTCGAGGGCGCGCAGGGCCGCCTCGATCGTGACGGTGAAGACGACACCGGCGACGAGGTCGGCACCGTAGTGGTAGCCGAATCCGAGCGTGGCGCAGAGCGTGGCGATCAGCCAGAACGTGCCCGCGTGGCGCAGCACGCGGGGGCCCTTGCGGGAGTGGATGAAGATCGCGGTGGCCCACGCCGTGTGCAGGCTGGGCATGCAGTTGCGCGGGGTGATCCCGTCGAACGTCATGTGCCGCGGGGCGTGGACGGGCAGCGGCGTGTCCGGCCACAGGTGGGCGGCGGCCCACTGCGCGGTGGACGGGGTCTCCGCCCAGAGGTGGGCGGAGGCCCAGTAGTCGTTGCCGGTGCCGAAGGCGTAGACCGGCCCGACCACCGGGAAGATCATGTAGATCGCCGGGCCGAGGAGGCCTATCACCAGGAACGTACGCACCAGGTGGTGGCCCGGGAAGCGGCCCTCGGCGGCCACGTTCCGCAGCTGGTAGAACGAGACGACGACCGCCGCCAGCGCGAGCTGGGCGTAGACGTAGTTGAGGGCGTGGGCGCCGACCGTTCCGGTGGCCGTGAGCACCCGGCCCACCAGCCAGGACGGGTTGCCCAGCGCGTGGTCGGCGGTCGCCACGTACTGGTCGAGCACCGTCGGGCGGGTCTTCGACGTGATCAGCAGCCAGGTGTCGCCGGTCTTGCGGCCGGCCACCAGCAGCAGGGCCAGCCCGACGCCCTTGAGCATCAGGACGCGTTCCTGGCCGGTGCGGCGGGTGACGGCGACGACGGCGCAGCCCAGGATCACCCACAGGGCGCCGTTGCCGAAGGGGTGGCCCTCGGTCAGCTGGGCGCCTATCGCCCATCGCACCAGCTGGAAGACGGCGTCGATGCCGAGCGCGGCACCGACCGCGACGAACCGCTGCCGCCGGTCGAGCACCACCAGCATCAGCGCCATGGCGCCGTACAGGACGAAGCCCGACTTGGGCGGGAGTATCAGCTCCCGCACCTGGCCGGCGATCGGGCCCTGCACTCCGTAGTGACGCGCGGCGATCTCCAGCGCGACGAGGAATCCGAGCGCCGCCACACCCGCCGCGGCCCACAGGATCACCCGTGGCCGGCGCCACTCGGGGAGCGCTGTTCCGCGCCGTGTGCGCGACGGATCCCGCGTTGCTCTAGGTATCAATGCTCTGGCCGTTTGTTAGATGTTCGCTGGGTTCGGGCGCCTGCCGGACGAGTGAGGAAGGCGTGCGCGGGCGTCGCGAGTTCGAACATGCTAACGGAGTGACGGTCGGGGCAAGGCCGGCGCACAGCGGAGCGTGCCGGCGCGCGTCAGGCCGCCGTCTCGACCGCCTCGACCGCCGAGCCCGCCTGGCGTACCATCCGGCGGCGCCGGGCCGGGACGATCGTCGGGTTGGCGACGCCCCAGGCCGCGCCCTTGCAGACCAGTTCCTTGTAGAGGGCGGCGAGCCGTCCCGTCAGGGCCGCCCGGACGGCTCGGTCGTCGGCGGTGACGTACTGGATCAGGCCTTCCCTGCGGCCCAGCGAGATGCACTGGTTGAAGTACCGCAGGGGGACGTTCGGTGCCTTGCCGCCGGTCAGGCGTGCCGCGATGGCGTCGGCGGCCTGCCACGCCGTGGGGATGCCCGAGGCGCACGACATCCGCAGCGGCTTGTCGCCGGGCCCCTCCGCCAGGGCGGCGTCGCCGACGGCGTACACGTCCGGGTGCGAGACCGAGCGCATGGTCCCGTCGACGGCGATCCGGCCCTGGCCGTCGACCTCCAGAGCGGTGGCCTTCGCGATGGGGTGGACGGCGAAGCCGGTGGTCCAGACGGTGACCGCCGCCGGGACGCGGGTGCCGTCGGCGGTCACGACGTGCCCGGCCTCGACCGCGGTGACGGCCGTGTGCTCGTGCGCGGTGATGCCGAGGCCGCCGAAGACCTTCCGGAGGTGCCGGCGGCCCCTGGGCGACAGCCAGTCGCCGAGGCCGCCGCGGGTGGCGAGGGCGACGTCGAGGTCGGGGCGCGCCTCGGCGATCTCGGTCGCGGCCTCGACACCGGTGAGGCCGCCGCCGACGACGACCACCGGCGCTCCGGCCTCCAGGCCGGACAGCCGTTCGCGCAGCCGGAGCGCTCCGGCGCGGGAGGCGATCTCGTCGGCGTGCTCGGCGGTGCCGGGGACGCCGTGGTCGTTCCAGCGGCTGCCGAGGGCGTACACGAGGGTGTCGTACTCCAGCTCCGCGGCGCCGTCCGCGTCGAGGAGGGCGACGGTCTTGCGATCGACGTCGACGCCGGTGACCTGGGCGAGCCGCAGTACGACACCGGTGCCCGCGAACATCTCGCCGAACGGCCGGGGCCTGAGGTCCTGACCGGTCGCGAGCTGGTGCATCCGGACACGCTCGACGAAGTCGGGTTCGGCGTTGACGAGGGTGATGGTGACATCTTCGGGGCGCAGCCGCCTGGCGAGGCGTCCGGCCGCGACGGCTCCGGTGTATCCGGCTCCGAGGACGACGATGCGGTGCTGCATCTCCATGCTCCTGTCTTCAACTGCGTTCAGCTGCGTTCAGCTGCGTTCAGCTGCCTTGAGCTGCCTTCGCTGTCGTCAGCTGTCTCTGTTGTCTCTGCTGCCTCTGCTGTCTTCAGCGGGTCTCGTCCCTTTGACCGGACGGCCCGCCCTTTCCTGACAGCGCCGTGCTGTGAAGCACCTCACATCACGGTCAGAAGGCGTGGAACAGGGCTTCGCCGTGCTGGGCGGCCGCCCAGCGCCGGGTCGCGCGCCCGAGCTTGTCGGGATTGACCTGGCTGCGGAACCCGGCGATGCCCTCGGCGGTGACCTCCAGGCACATGACGCCGATGACCCGGCCGTCGAGGACCGCCACGACGGCGGGGTCGCCGTTGGCCGTCGTGGCGTGGACCTCGGGTGAACCGCCGGCCAGCAGGCGCTTGGCCTTGCTCGGCTTGAACAGCCCGCGCAGGAACTTCGCGACCGCGAGAGCGCCCTCGAACGCCTTGGTGCGGGCCGGGATCTTCCCGCCGCCGTCACCGACGGCGACGGCGTCCTGGGTGAGCAGCCGCACCAGCGGCTCGGTCCGGCCGCTGGTGGCGGCCGCGAGGAACTCGTCGACGATCCGGCGGGCCGCGGCCCGGTCGATCTCGGTGCGGGCCCTGCCCTCCGCGATGTGGGCCTTGGCCCGGTGGAAGATCTGCTGGCTCGCGGCCTCGGTGATCTCCAGGATCTCGGCGATCTCCCGGTGCGGGTAGTCGAAGGCGGCCCGCAGTACGTACACCGCCCGCTCGCCCGGGGAGAGGCGCTCCAGCAGCGTGAGCACCGCGTACGAGACCGACTCGCGCTGTTCGGCGGTGTCGGCGGGGCCGAGCATCGGGTCCCCGGCGAGCAGCGGCTCGGGGAGCCACTGGCCCACGTAGGTCTCACGGCGCGCGCGGGCCGAGGTGAGCTGGTTGAGGCACAGCCGGGTGAGGACCTTCGTCAGCCACGCCTCGGGGACCTGGATGCTGCCGATGTCGGCGGCCTGCCAGCGCAGGAACGTCTCCTGCACCGCGTCCTCGGCCTCGCTCGCGGAACCGAGGAGGCGGTAGGCGATGGCTTCCAGACGGGGCCGGGACTCCTGGAACCGGTCGACGTCACGCATGGTCAGGGCCATGCCCGGATCCTAGCTCTCGCGGCACGCTGGGGGGGCTGCGGCGGTGGTCCGGCGCCGCCCGCGGTCCGGCGCCGCCGGTGGGGGCGGTGGGGGCGGTGGGGGCGGCCCGGAGGGTCAGTGGTTGGGGGTGAGTTCGCCGGTGGGGGCGGTGGGGGCGGTGGGGGCGGCCCGGAGGGTCAGTGGTTGGGGGTGAGTTCGCCGCTGAGGGTGGTGTGGAGGGTCGCGCTGGGGGTGTTGAGGCCGGTGATCTCGACCGTCTTGCCGCGCTGGGCGTACTTGGTCTCGATCGCGTCCAGGGCCGCGACGGACGAGGCGTCCCAGATGTGGGCGGCCGACAGGTCGATGACCACCTTGTCGGGGTCGCCGCCGTAGTCGAAGCGGGTGACCAGGTCGTTGGAGGAGGCGAAGAACAGCGCCCCGGTCACGGAGTACACGACCTCGCCGCCGTCGGGGTCGGTGACGGCGGTGACGTCGGCCAGGTGGGCGACGCGGCGGGCGAAGACGACCATCGCGGTGACGGAGCCGACGACGACGCCGATGGACAGGTTGCCGGTGGCGACGACCACGGCCACGGTGATCACCATGACGACGGTCTCGCCGACCGGCATCCGCCTGAGCGTGGCGGGCTTGACGGAATGCCAGTCGAACGTGCCGACGGAGACGAGCACCATGACGGCGACCAGCGCGGCCATCGGGATCGTGGAGACCACCGGCCCGAGCACGATGCAGAGGATCAGCAGGAAGAACCCGGCGAGGAAGGTGGAGAGCCGGGTCCGGGCGCCGCTCTTGACGTTGATCATCGTCTGGCCGATCATCCCGCACCCGCCCATGCCGCCGAAGAAGCCGGTGACGATGTTCGCGATGCCCTGACCGACGCACTCGCGGGTCTTGTGCGAGCGCGTGTCGGTGATCTCGTCGACGAGCTTGGCCGTCATCAGCGACTCCATCAGCCCCACCAGGGCCATCGCCAGCGCGTAGGGCGCGATGACCGTCAGCGTGTGCGGCGTGAACGGCACGTCGGGCAGGCCCGGGACGGGCAGGGACGAGGGCAGCTTGCCCTTGTCTCCCACCGTGGGCACGGCGATCCCGGCCGCCACGGTGATCACCGTGAGGATCACGATCGCCACCAGCGGCGCGGGTACCGACCTGGTGATCCTGGGGAAGAACACCATCAGCGCCAGTCCGGCGACGACCAGCGGATACACGGCCCAGGGCACGTCGTGGAGGTTCGGGATCTGCGCGGTGAACAGCAGGATGCCGAGCGCGTTGACGAATCCGACCATCACCGGGCGCGGCACGAACCGCATCAGCCGGGCCACGCCGAGCAGGCCGAGGGCGATCTGGAAGACACCGGCCAGGATGACGGTGGCGATCAGGTAGCCCAGTCCGTGCTGGCGGGCGACGGGGGCCACGACGAGGGCGACCGCTCCGGTCGACGCGGAGATCATCGCGGGCCGGCCACCCACGAAGGCGATCGTCATCGCCATGGTGCAGGCGGCGAACAGACCCACCTTGGGATCGACTCCGGCGATCACCGAGAAGGAGATCGCCTCGGGGATCAGCGCCAGGCCGACGACCAGTCCGGCCAGTGCCTCGGTGCGGAAGATCTTCGGGGACAGCCAGGACGGACGGCGGCCTGCGAGCAGCCGCGCGGCCGCGGACGGTGCGGGGGAGGACAAGGAGAGGTACCTGTCGTGTTCGGGCACACCCCGGCCGGGCGTGCGGAGAAGAGGGCGGAGAAGAAGATCGGGAGGGCGGCCTCACGGGGGAGACTTCTCGCGCCCGCCGCGAGCGGTGCGGGACGCGGAGGTCGAACGCGCCGAGGACCTGGGCGCGGTCCGGGCGTGCGGGCCCGCGCGGCTGGGGCGCGTCCCGGAGCGGAGGCGCGGCGGCGGGCTCGCGGCGCGAAGGTCAGGGGTGATGGGTCACGGCGGACAGGCGGCGGCAGGCATCCTGGACACGCACGCGCTCCTACGGGCTCGGGGTTCGTCGCCGGGAGCGTCGTCGGCCCGGGCACCTGGCCGGTGCGGACGCGGGCCCCCACCGGAAGAAGGACGGAGAACCCTCCGCCCTTCCCTTCCCGCACCCTACCCTAACGTTAGGGTAGGGATTGAAGGCAGCCGCACGGGTATCGGCCGGCCGCGGAGCCGCGAGAGGTGCACCAGGTGAGCAGCGAGCACATGCAGATCGGCGAGGTCGCCGCGCGGACCGGGCTGTCACTGCGCACCATCCGTCACTACGAGGAGACGGACCTGGTCATCCCCTCCGCCCGCTCGCGGGGCGGCTTCCGCCTCTACACCGCGACCGACGTCGCCCGCCTGATGCTCATCCGCCGCATGAAGCCTCTCGGCTTCACCCTCGACCAGATGCGCGACCTCCTCGACGCCACCGACCGTCTCGACTCCGGCGCCCCGCTCGACACCGGCGACCGCGAGGCCCTGCTGGACCGGGTACGGGGGTACGAGCAGGCGGCCGCCCAGAAGATCGAGGACCTGCGCGTGCAGCTGGCGCGCGCCGAGGAGTTCGCCGCCACGCTCCGGGGCCGCTTCGAACGGACTACCGGAACCACCCGCGCCTGACCGGCTACGGGGCCGACCTCAGGCTCGGGGCCGGGCCCTGTCACGTCCGGGGGAGCGCCCCCAGTACGTCGAGCATCGCCCGGGTGGCCGGGCTGGGGTTGAAGCGGCTCCACGCCAGATACTCGACACGACGCGGCCCGTCGGCCACCTGGACCAGGGCCAGGTCGGACCTGTCCGCGGCCAGCGGCCGGATGAACGCCGACGGCAGCAGCGCGACGCCGAGGCCGCCGGCGACCAGCCGGACGATCAGCTCGACGAGACCGGCCTCGTACGCGACGTCGCGGGCCAGACCCACGGCCGCGAACGCTTGGTCCGACTGGGCCCGGCCGGGCGTGCCCGCCACGAAGTCCACGAACGTCTCCCCGGCGATGTCCTCCAGGGTCACCCGGGAGACGTCCGCCAGCCGGTGCCCGGCGGACACCAGCAGTACGTGCTCGTCGTGATCGAGGACGACGGTCTCCACGCCGGACGGCGGTTCGCCCTCGGGCAGGCCGAGGAAGGCGATGTCCAGGTCACCGGCCCGGATCGCCGCCGCCAGTTCGTCGCTGCGCCCGGAGCGGAGGGCGACGCGGACGTCCGGGTACCGGGCGCGGTACCGCCCCAGCAGCTCGGGCACGTCGACGGCGGCCGTGGTCACGATCACGCCGACGGCGAGCCTGCCGCGTACCACCCCGGTCGCGGCGGCGGCGTCGCTGACCGCGCGGTCCGCGGCGGCCAGGCACTCGCGCGCACCGGCCACGAACGCCGCCCCGGCGCTGGTCAGTTCGACCCGGCGGCTGGAGCGGGCGAAGAGCTGGACCCCCAGCTCCCTCTCGAGTCCGGCGATCCGGTGGCTGAGGGACGACTGCACCACGAAGCAACACTCCGCGGCACGCGTGAAGTTGCGGGTGTCGGCGAGGGCGACGGCGTAACGCATCTGCTGGAGGTCCACGGCCGCCATCGTTCCACCGTCGCGGCGTACGATCGATCGTGTGCATGGGTGCCATGACATGTATGTGTTGGACGCATGATGGCCGCCGGCCGAAGACTTCGTGTCATGCATTCCTCGACCGGGACATCAGCGGACGCGCCACGGATCTCGTACGGACAGCGGGCGGCCACCGTCGCGCTGACCGCCCTCGCCCCCGCGTCCTGGGGCACCACGTACATCGTGACGACGGAGCTGCTGCCGCCCGGGTACCCGATGTTCGCCGGGCTGGTGCGCGCCCTGCCCGCGGGGCTGCTCGCGCTGGCGATCACCCGGGTGCTCCCACGCGGGGACTGGTGGTGGAAGGCCGCCGTCCTCGGTGTGCTCAACATCGGCGGGCTTCCGCTGCTGTTCCTGGCGGCCGAACGGCTTCCCGGCGGAGTCGCCGCCACCCTCGGTGCCGCCCAGCCGATGCTGGTCGCGGCCCTGGCCGTCGCCGTGCTCCACGACCGGCCGACGGCCTGGCGGCTGGCCTGGGCCGTACTCGGCGTGATCGGCGTCGGGCTCGTCGTGCTCGGTCCGCAGGCCCGGCTGGACACCGTCGGCGTTCTCGCCGGCCTCGGCCACACGACTCTGATGGCCTGCGGGATCGTTCTGACCAAGCGCTGGGGCCGCCCTGCCGGGGTCGGTCCGCTGACCCTGGCGGGCTGGCAACTGGCCGCGGGCGGACTGCTGTTGCTCCCGCTCACCCTCGCGACCGAGGGGGCGCCGCCGCACATCGACGCGGGCGCGGTCGGCGGATACCTGTGGCTCGGCAGCATGGGCGGTCTCATCGCGTACACGCTGTGGTTCCACGGGATCGGGAAACTGCCCGTCGGCGCGTCCGCCCCGCTGGTGGTGCTGTCCCCGCTGGTCGCTACCGGCATCGGCATCGCCCTGGGCGAGTCGCTGAGCCTGCCGCAGACCCTCGGCTTCGTCCTCGCCCTCGCCGCGCTCCTCGCCGCCCAGCTCAGCGCCCCGGCACTCCGGCGTCGCCCGCGACGGAAGGCGCGAGCGCGGGACGAACCGACGCGGGACGAACCGACGCGGGAGGGACCAGCGCGGGAGGAACCAGCGCGGGTCGGACGGCTCGAAGGGGAACGGCTCTGATGAAGGCGGATTCGGTGACGGCGGGGACAGTGACGGCACATTCAGTAACGGCGGGGACAGTGACGGCGGATTCAGTGAACGAGGGCCCCAAGCAGGCGAGTTCGGCGAAGGCGGGCCGGGAGGCGCGGGCCGGTATGACCGTCGCCGTGTTCGGTGCCACCGGGATGGTGGGGCGGCTGGTGGCCGGCGAGGCAGGTGCGCGCGGACACCGCGTGCTCGCCCTCTCACGGAAGCCGGGGCCGGAGGGTCCGGGCGTGACCCCGGTCGCGGTCGACGTGAACGACGCGCGGGCCGTACGGGAGGCGCTCGCCGGCTCCGCCTCACGCGGTGCGGCGGACGCCGTCGTCCTGGCCGTACGGACCGAACCGGCCGACCGGGGCTTCCTGGTCGGCGCCACCCGTACGGTTCTGGACGCCGCCGCCCGGCTCGGGTCACGTGTCCTCGTGGTCGGCGGTGCCGGGGCGCTGCGCAGTCCCCGGAACCCTGAGCTGCTGGTGGCGGACGACCCCGTCTACGTGCCGGACGAGTTCAGAGCCGTCGCCGCCGCCTCAGTGGCCCAGCTGCGGGCCTGCGAGGCCCACGCGGACACCGACTGGACCTACCTGAGCCCGCCCGCCCTGCTCCGGCCCGGCGTACGGACCGGCCGCTACCGGCGCGGCACCGACACCCTGCTCACCGGCGCCGACGGCCGGTCGTGGATCAGCGCCGAGGACCTGGCGGTCGCCGCGGTGGACCACCTGGAGGCCCCGGTCCCCGGCCGTCTGATCACGGTCGCGCACCACGAGTGACCCGGCCGGCGCACCCCGGCCGCCCCGGACCCGCGCCCCCGCCGCCCCTCGCCCCGCACCTGTCCCGGGACCGCCCTAGCGGCAGGACGGGCAGAGGCCGCGGTAGGTGATCTCGGCCTCTGCGAGCGTGAAGCCGAAGCGCTGGTCGGCGGGGAGGTCGGCCAGGGGGTCGCCGACGGGGTGGACGTCGCGGATCGTGCCGCAGCCGGAGCAGACCAGGTGCTGGTGCGGACGGTGCGCGTTGGGGTCGTAGCGCTTGGCGCGGCCCTCGGTGGAGACCTCCAGGACCTCCCCGAGAACGACGAGCTCGCCCAGGGTGTTGTAGACGGTCGCGCGGGAGATCTCGGGCAGCAGGTGCGCGGCGCGGGCGTGCACCTCGTCCGCCGTGAGGTGCACATGCTCGCCGTCGAGCACTTCCGCGACGACCCGCCGCTGCGCGGTCATCCGCCATCCGCGCCCCCGCAGCCGCCCCAGCAGGTCACTCATATCGGCTCGCCCCTTCAGCTTCGACAGGACATGTGAAACGGACGTACGAAGCCCAGAGACGGGGAGCCCACTTACGACCCGCCCCGGTCTTGGCTCACTTCTTGACTTGGACTCTGTCGATCGTAGGATCGGTTCCGGCACAAGCCAAGGGACAGGAGACGCCCCGTTGCGGCAGGAGACGAAGACGTGACCGGACCACCGCGAGGGAGACGCCCGCTGCCGGTCTCCGGATGACGGCCGCCGCCGTCACCCGCGGGTCGTCCGGTGGCGGACGGCCGCGTCCGTGTCCCGGCCCCGCGCCCCCCGGCCGGCGGTCAGCCGGTGTCTCCACCCTGACCTCCCGACAGCTTTCCCGGCAGTTTTCCCCACAGCCTTCCCGATACTTTCCCGACAATTTTCCCGACAGCTTCTCGCCAGTGTCACCAGCAGCAGCGTCATCCGCGGGGTTGTCAACAGCACAGTCAGTGACCGCAGTTCCCGAGTACCGCGCTTCGTCCGGTCCGGAAGGATTCCCATGTCTGAGAACCATGATGCAATCGTCACAGACGCAAAGACCGAGGGTGAGACGGGCGGTTGCCCGGTCGCACACGGGGCGCGCGCCCCGCACCCGACCCAGGGCGGCGGAAACCGCCAGTGGTGGGCGGACCGGCTCAATGTGAAGATCCTCGCCAAGAACCCGGCGGCGTCCAACCCGCTCGGTGAGGACTTCGACTACGCCGAGGCGTTCAAGAGCCTGGACCTCCCCGCGGTGAAACGTGACATCGAGGAGGTCCTGACCACCTCGCAGGACTGGTGGCCCGCCGACTTCGGCAACTACGGCCCCCTCATCGTCCGGATGGCCTGGCACAGCGCCGGCACCTACCGCATCAGCGACGGCCGCGGCGGCGCCGGAGCCGGGCAGCAGCGGTTCGCCCCGCTCAACAGCTGGCCGGACAACGCCAACCTCGACAAGGCCCGCCGTCTGCTGTGGCCGGTGAAGAAGAAGTACGGCCAGAGCATCTCGTGGGCCGACCTCCTGGTCCTCGCGGGCAACGTGGCCCTGGAGTCGATGGGCTTCGAGACCTTCGGCTTCGGCGGCGGCCGCGTGGACGTCTGGGAGCCGGAGGAGGACGTCTACTGGGGCCCCGAGACCACCTGGCTCGGCGACGAGCGCTACACCGGTGACCGCGAGCTGGAGAACCCCCTCGGCGCGGTCCAGATGGGCCTCATCTACGTCAACCCGGAGGGCCCGAACGGCAACCCGGACCCGCTCGCCTCGGCCCGCGACATCCGGGAGACGTTCCGCCGCATGGCGATGAACGACGAGGAGACGGTCGCCCTCATCGCCGGTGGCCACACCTTCGGCAAGACCCACGGTGCCGGTCCGGCGGACGCCGTCGGCGCCGACCCCGAGGCCGCCCCGATGGAGGAGCAGGGCCTGGGCTGGCGCAGCACGTACGGCAGCGGCAAGGGCGGCGACACCATCACCTCCGGCCTGGAGGTGACCTGGACCGACAACCCCACCCGCTGGGACAACGGCTTCTTCGACAACCTCTTCGGCTACGAGTGGGAGCTGACCGAGAGCCCCGCGGGCGCCAAGCAGTGGAAGCCGAAGGACGGCGCGGGCGAGGGCACCGTCCCGCACGCCCACGACTCCTCGAAGAAGATCGCCCCGGCCATGCTCACCGCCGACCTGGCGCTGCGCTTCGACCCGGTCTACGAGCAGATCTCCCGCCGCTTCCACGAGAACCCCGACCAGTTCGCCGACGCCTTCGCCCGCGCCTGGTACAAGCTGACCCACCGCGACATGGGCCCCAAGGCGCTCTTCCTCGGCCCGGAGGTGCCCGAGGAGACGCTGCTCTGGCAGGACCCGCTGCCCGCCGCGGACCACGAGGTCATCGGCGCCGAGGACATCACCGCCCTCAAGGCGAAGATCCTCGACTCGGGTCTGAGCGTCACACAGCTGGTCTCCACCGCGTGGGCGTCGGCCTCGACCTACCGCGGCAGCGACAAGCGCGGCGGCGCGAACGGCGCCCGTATCCGCCTGGAGCCGCAGCGCGGCTGGGAGGCGAACGACCCCGACGAGCTGGCGACGGTGCTGCGCACGCTGGAAGGCGTCCAGCGGGAGTTCAACTCCGGCGCCAAGAAGGTCTCGATCGCCGACCTGATCGTGCTCGGCGGCACCGCGGCCGTCGAGAAGGCCGCCAAGGACGCCGGTCACGACATCGAGGTGCCCTTCACGCCCGGTCGCGTCGACGCGACGGACGAGCACACGGACGCGGAGTCCTTCGCCGCGCTGGAGCCGACCGCCGACGGCTTCCGCAACTACTACGGCAAGGGCAACCGGCTGCCGGCCGAGTACCTGCTGCTCGACCGCGCCAACCTGCTGACCCTGAGCGCGCCCGAGATGACCGTCCTCGTCGGCGGTCTGCGTGTCCTGGGCGCCAACTCCCAGCACTCGAAGCACGGCGTCCTCACCTCGACCCCCGGGGTGCTGACCAACGACTTCTTCGTCAACCTGCTCGACCTGGGTACGGCGTGGAGCTCGACGTCCGAGGACGCGACCACCTTCGAGGGCCGTGACGCGGCCACCGGCGAGGTCAGGTGGACGGGCACCCGCGCCGACCTGGTCTTCGGGTCCAACTCCGAGCTGCGCGCGGTCGCGGAGGTCTACGCGGGCGACGACGCCAAGGAGAAGTTCGTGCACGACTTCGTCGCGGCGTGGGACAAGGTGATGAACCTCGACCGGTTCGACATCGCCTGATTGCGGCAGGCGGGCGGCGCTGACAGCGCCGCGCCGCTGACGGTACCGACGTAGCGCAAGGCCCGGGTCACCGACCCGGGCCTTCCGCCGTCCGGGGCCGGGCCTACCGCCGGGTGCCGCTTTCGGGGGTGGCGCGGTCCTCGTCCCGGGCCGCCGGGGGGGGCGGTGCGGGCCGCCGACGTCGGTGCCGTCGAGGGCGCCCGGGTGGAGGCAGTCGCAGGGGACGGAACGTCGGCGCCCCCGGTACGCGTCCCCGCGGTGGGACGAGGAGGCGTGGAGTCTCGGGCCGACGAAGGCGTGGGTACGGGCGCGGGCGCGGTCGTCGGCGGAGGGCTGGTCGCGGGCGGGGGCGCCAGCGGCGCCACCGGGGACGCGGGGGCGTCGGGCCGTGCCAGCTGGAACGGCAGCGCGACGAGGAGGACCACGGCGCACGACGCGCCGACCCCGGCCGCCGCGCGCAGCAGCCGGCGCCGGGCCGCGGCGCGGCGGATCGCCTGGTAACGGCCGGGCGGCGGGCCGAGGTGGTCGGAGAGGGGGCGCAGGATCACCGCGAGGGGGTCGTCGGGGTCGAACTCCGGTCCGTGCCCGTCGTCAAAGCGTGTGGTCAAGGCTTCTCCTCAGGTGGGCGCGGAGCAGTTCCCGGGCCGCGTGGAGGTCGGCCTTGACGGTTCCCTCCTTGCGTCCGGTCAGCACGGACACCTCCCGGACCGGCATGTCGGCGTAGTAGTGCAGCAGGATCGGGACGCGCAGTCGCTCCGGCAGCGACTGTACGAGCAGGCGTACGGACGGGTCGGCCTGTTCGGCGTGGGGGCGGAGAGCGGCTTCCGAGGTGACGCGCCGCATGGCTCTGCGCTCGCGCTCCAGCTTGCGCCAGTGGTCCCGGACGAGGTTGGCCGCGGTGACGTAGAGGAAGCCGCGGGGCTCCTCCACGGACGTCCAGCGGGCCCAGAGCCGGGTGAACGCCTCGGAGGCGATCTCGTGGGCCGTCCCGTCGTCGTCGACGAGCCGGCGGCACCAGCCGGCGAGGCGCGGGTAGAGGGCGGCGAACAGCTCGGACGCTGCCCTGTCACGGGACCGTTTCAACGTTCTCCATGGTGGTGATGGCACTCGGGCGGCACCTGTGCGGGCGGAGACGCCGGGGAGAGTCCGTCCGGACGGCGGGGCGGCGGAGTGGGTCCGGACGGCGGCGGTACGGAGGGGTGGGTGCGGACGGACGGCGGCGGGGTGGGTCAGGGGGGCGAGGAGCCGCTCAGCGTGGCGAAGACGATCACGTTGTCGAGGTATCCGTCGCCGCTGCGGGGCCCGCCGCACGTGATCAGCCGCAGCTCCGGACGGTCCACGTCCCCGTAGACGTCCTCCACCGGGAAGTCCGCCTTCGGGACCGTCCGCACGGCACCGACGGTGAACACCGCCGCCGTGCCGTTCTCCAGGCGCGCCACGATCTCGTCACCCCGGTGCAGCCGTGCGAGACGGCGGAAGACCCCGTCCCCGTACGAGCCGACCGTGACATGGCCGAGGATCACCGACGGACCGGTCTGCCCCGGGGTCGGCGAGTGCCGGTACCAGCCCGCCCGGTCGTGCGCCGTGACCGGAGGCACCCGCACGCTGCCGTCCGGCGCCAGCCCCAGCCTGATGACCGGGGTGTCGACGCCGATGGCCGGAATCCGCAGCCCGACCGGGACCGAACGCCCCAACGGCCGCGCCGCCTTCGCGGAGGGTGACGAGGACGGCGGTGTGCTCCCGGGGCGTCCGGTACCGCTCGTGCGCGTCCCCCCGCCCGCGCTCGGGGCGTTTCCCCCGCCGCAGCCCGTGAGCAGCGAGCCCAGCGCGGCGGCGGCGAACGCGCGCCTGGAGAACGAGGTCATGCCCCGGTCGCCCGCCGGCGGCGTACGACGAGGACCGTCGCACCGCCCGCGACGAGCACCGCGGCACCGCCGCCGACCAGCCCGCCCTCGGCTCCGGACGGCGAGGACTTCGCCGTCACCCCGGTGTCGGGGGCGCCCGACGGTACGACGGAGACCTGGTCGTCGCCGCCCGGCGCCCGGGTCGGTGCGGCGCTGGGGTCCTGGGTGTCGGTGCCCGGCGCGGGCGCGGCGGTGGTCCTTGGGCTCGTGGCAGCCGGGCTCGGGGTCCCGCCGTCGGCAGACGCGGACACGGTGGCCGCCGCCACCGCGATGCATGCGAGTGCCAGGGCACTGAGGACAGTTCGGCGCATTGATTCGCTCTCTTTCGCCGACTGGATGGACCGGACGGTCGGGTGGATCGGACAGGTCGGGTGAGTGGGCCGGACACGGTTCGGGTGGGCCGGACCGGGTGGACGGACGCGCCGGGCTCGCTGAGCTCGCCGGGCCGCCCGGTGGGCAAAGGCGCCGCCGGCCACCGGTACTCGCGGACCGGACGACGGACGGATCGAGGGGAGAGACGAGCCGGCGGCCGGGAGGGTTGTAAAGAGACGGCAAAGCCCCGGAAGGTCCGGCGCCGACACCCTCGGGTTATTCATGTCCATGAACCACAGCCACGTACAAGGCTATTGACGTGTCCACAGCACGCCCCTAGCGTCCGAGAAAGCGCTTTCCATTCCCCCATGGACACGGCCGGCCGCCCTGCCCGTTCACGCACTCGATCGATCAACCGACTTCTGGAGACGAACGATGCAACTGAGACCAGTCATCGCGTCCGTCGGCCTGCTGGCCGGCACGCTCGTCGCGCTGTCCGGCACCACGGCGCAGGCCGCCTCCACCCGGCTGGAGGCCGAGAACTCCCCGGCGGTCTGCTCCGGCACCATCGACTCCGACTGGTCCGGGTACTCCGGCAGCGGATTCTGCAACGGCACCAACGCGACGAGCGGGTACGCCCAGTTCACCGTGAACGCCTCCGCCGCGGGCACGGCGACGCTGAAGGTCCGCTTCGCCAACGGGACCGGTACCGCGCGGCCCGCGAACATCACCGTGAACGGCTCGTCGGCCGCCTCGGCGTCGTTCGAGGCCACCGGCGCCTGGTCGGGGTGGACGACGAAGACGCTCACGGTGCCGGTCACGGCGGGCGGCAACACCGTCCGGTTCACCCCCACCACCTCGGCCGGACTGCCCAACATCGACTACCTCGACGTGGAGGTGACCGGCGGGGACACCACGCCGCCGCCGGGCTCGGCGCTCTACGTGGCGCCGGGCGGCAGCGCGGGCGCGTCCGGAACCCAGTCCGACCCCACGACGCTCGCCTCGGCGATCAGCCGCGTCACCTCCGGCGGCACGATCTACCTGCGCGGCGGCACGTACGACTCCGCGCAGACGATCACCATCGCGCCGGGCAACGACGGCACCGCGAGCGCCCGTACGAACCTGTCCGCCTATCCGGGCGAGACCCCGGTGCTCGACTTCTCGGCGATGAGCGAGAACTCCGCCAACCGCGGACTCGCCGTGAACGGCTCGTACTGGCACGTCACCGGCGTCGTCGTCCAGCACGCCGGGGACAACGGCATCTTCGTCGGCGGCAGCCACAACGTCATCGAGCGCACGGTGACGCGCTTCAACCACGACACCGGACTCCAGCTCTCACGGATCTCCTCCACCACCCCGAAGAGCGAGTGGCCCTCCGACAACCTCGTCCTGAGCGCGGAGTCGCACGACAACGCCGACTCGGACGGCGAGGACGCGGACGGCTTCGCCGCGAAGCTGACCGTCGGCACCGGGAACGTCTTCCGCTACGACGTGTCCCACAACAACATCGACGACGGCTGGGACCTCTACACCAAGGACGACACGGGCCCCATAGGCCCGGTCACCATCGAGGACTCCGTCTCCTACGGCAACGGGACCCTCGGCGACGGCACCCAGAATACGAGCGGTGACCGCAACGGCTACAAGCTCGGCGGCGAGGACATCGGCGTCAATCACATCGTCCGGCGCAACATCGCCTACGAGAACGGCAAGCACGGGTTCACCTACAACAGCAACCCCGGGTCGATGACGGTCTCCGACAACGTCAGCATCGACAACGGGCAGCGCAACTTCTCGTGGGACGCGGGGAGTTCGGTGTTCCGGAACAACGTCTCGTGCCGGAGCGACGACGGATCGAACGACAAGGTCGTCGGCGACGCCGACAGCTCGAACCAGTTCTGGACCGGCACGAACGGGTCCAGGTGCCCCTCGTACTCCGGGGCGCTGCACTGGTCCTACGCCTCGGACGGCCGCCTCGTCGTCACCTTCGGGTGACACCGTAGGCGCCCCCGTCGCACCAGGAGGCCCGGGTCGGCGACCCGGGCCTCCACCACTGCCTGCTACGGCTGCTACAGCCCGCCCTTCACGGCCGCGGCGGCCGTGGCGGGGACCACGGAGCGGTGGCGGGGGTTGGTGCGGCGCGGCGGGCGGGTGAGGGTGATCTGGCGGACCACCTGGTGGAAGCAGGCCAGCGAGGCGAGGCCCGGCAGGGCCGCCGCGGCGATGTCGATGACCGTCAACGGCGCCTGGATGACGCAGAGAAGCACCGTGACGGAGGAGAAGAACAGCACGAGCGCCCAGGAGTGCACGGCGCGGCGCTGGTGCAGCGCGGCCCGCAGCACGGAGAGCGCGGCGACCAGCCAGGGCCCGTACACCAGCAGCGGCCAGCACGCGATGACGCCGCTCTCGGCGCGGGCGACGGCGGCCAGGCGCAGCGGCTCGTAGGTCACCATGCCGCCGAAGACGCTCACCGCCGACGCGATCGCGGCCGCCCCGGCGGCGATCACCCAGCTGAGGGTCCGGGCGACGTTGATCCGCCTGCGCGGACGGATCTTCCGGTGCCGCCGGGCGGCCTCGCGCAGCGGCGGCAGTTCCTCGGTGATCGCGTGGAGGTTCCTCAGCGGAGTACCGGGCTCCGGGTCCTCGGCCGGGTCCTCGTCCCGGTCCGGGGAGGCGGCGCGCGGGACGGACCGCCGCTCCGGGACACCACGGGGCTCGTCGGCACCGTCCCAGGGGTCGGCCTGCTCCTCCGGTACGTCGTCGTACGGGCCGACGGCTTCTCGGGGCGGGGACTGCCGCTGTCCCAGGACGTCACGCGGCTGGGGGACGCGGAAGGCGGGCGGCTGCTCCATGGCGTCCTGGAGCATGTAGGCCAGTTCCTCGGCCGGGTCCCAGGCCGCGTCCGGCGGCACCAGCGGATGCGAGAAGACGTCGTCCGGAGCGCGGTGCCGTCCTTTTCCCGTCATGTAGGCCGGGTCGAGATATCCGGTGGAATACTCCGGGTGACGTTCCATTCGTTCGTCATACATACGGCGGCGGTCACTTCCCGCCGCAGCGAGCGGCGGCGGGTGCCGCCGCGTACACCAGGACGGGTGTATTGACGTAAGAACCCACCATCATCGCAGGGTCCCCCGCGGTCCCCTCCCGACCCTCGCGCGTGACGCACGGGTCCAGGCTCCGCTCCCTGATTTCCTTCGTCATATCCCCAATAACGGCGCCCCTTTCCTGCGGGTGCGCGGCAAACGGGTGAAGGATATGCAGATGAGTTTCATCTGGACTTCAGCCGCAGAAGTGCCATCTCAGGAAAAACATAAGGGAGATGATTCTGCAGTCATCATTCCGCACTGAATCGGTGTTCGAACGCGGGCTGTCCTCGCAGGCGGACTGCCGGCCGGCCAGGGGGCTTCGGACCGGACCTGCCGCCGGGTCGTCCGCGGCCCGCGTGCCGGCGGACCAGGACCCGGGCGGACCAGGACCCGGGCGGGCCGTGAAGAGGACGGCGAGGAGCCCGGCGGCGGGGAGAAACTCTCCCCGCCGCCGGCCCCCGTGTTCCCCGTCCGCCCCCCGCACGTTCCGTCCCGGGGCGCACGGCTCCCCTCCGGGTTCTACCGTCCGCTCCTGCCGGATACCGGCAGGAGCGGACGGCAGAACCTCCGTCGTGCTCCCCTCGCAGCCATCCTGCCCGCGTCCGGCACCCGGGCGCATTGCCGGATCCCGGCAAGGTTCCGTAGGGTCTGTATGCCGGACGGGCGCCAACCGGGCCCGTCCGCCAGGCAGTCGGCGCGGCGACCACCGCGCCCGGCCGCGGAACCGGGACCGGGGAGGACGGGCGCGCATGGCGGGGCGGGAGATACCGGAGCCGTATCTGAAGGGCTACGCGCAACTGCTGGCCGACGTGTCGCGGACCGGCCGCCGGCTCACCCGCGACGAGATCGAGGAACGGCGCGCCCTCGGCGAGCAGGCCGCCGAGGACGGCCACGGGCTGCGCGCCCTGGTGAGCGCCCACCTGACCGCCACCCGGGCCGCCTGGCCCGGTGTCCCCGGTACGGCCGACAGCACCCTGGCCGCCGTCCAGCAGGCCGTCGACGCCTTCGCCGAGGGGTTCGAGCGGGCGCAGCGCCAGGCCGTGCGCCAGGAGGAGGCGGCGCGGCGGGAGTTCATCGACGACCTGCTCTACGGGCGCAGCGACCTGGGCCGCCTCGCCGAGCGCGCCGAGCGCTTCGGGCTGCGCCTGTCCCACGCGCACGCCGTCGCCGTCGCCCAGGGACCGGCCGCCTACGACGAGGGCGACCCGACGCCGCGCCAGGTGGAGCGCGCGCTCCTCGCCCGGTTCGGGAACCGCGACATCCTGCTGACCACGAAGGACGGCCGGATGCTCTGCGTCGCCGCCGGTGACCAGGAGGAGGTGCTGGTCCACTTCGCCAAGCAGGCGTTCGCCGCGACCGGCGGGGGCCGGGTGGCGATCGGCCGGGTCCAGCCAGGCGCCGGCGGGGTCGTCCACTCGTACGAGGAGGCTTTGAACACCCTGGAGCTGGCCGAGCGCCTGGAGCTGGAGGGTCCCGTGCTGCGCGCCGCCGATCTGCTGGTCTACCCGGTCCTCAGCCGCGACCGGCAGGCGCTGGCCGACCTCGTCGAGAGCGCTCTGGGACCGCTGACCACCGCGCGGAGCGGGGTGCGTCCGCTGCTCGACACGCTGACCGTGTACTTCGACGCGGGGTGCGTCGCGGCGGAGGCGGCCCGGCGGCTGTCGCTGAGCGTGCGCGCGCTGACGTACCGGCTGGAGCGCATCCACCAGCTCACCGGCGCCGACCCGGCCGATCCTGCGCACCGCTACATGCTGCAGACCGCCGTCATCGGCGCCCGGCTGCTCGACTGGCCCGGCCGCGCGCCGTGACGCGGCGTCCCGCCCCGCTCCGTACGGCCGGGGCGGGCGGAGGCCCCGGCGCGAGCGGTCCGGCGCCCGGGGGCGGCGGGGGCGCCGGGGGGCTGGGCTCGTCGCGGCGGCTCCAGCGGGAGCCCGTCCACAGGGTGTTGGCGGCGAAGTGCAGGCAGTTGACGGTCATGACGGCCGGGGCGACGATCGCGACGGCGCGCGGGAAGGCGGGCTGGAGCGACAGGGCCAGGATGATGGCGGTCACCCCGTTCTGCTGGCCGAGCGCCAGCGCGACGCGGTCCACCCGGTCGAGCCCGCGCGTCAGGACGGAGCCCACGGCGACCTGGGCCGCGTACGCCGCCGCGCCGAGCACCAGGCCGTACGGCACGTCGATGCCGTCGACCAGCAGCAGCCCCAGGGTGAACGCGGCGACCGCGTAGGCGGCCCGGGTGACATGGGCGAGGTGGCGGGTCAGGGCCGGGGGGCGGAAGAAGAGGCCCGCGGCGGCGACGCCCAGCATCAGCGCGAACCCGGCGGCCACCAGGACCAGGGCGAGCAGCGCGAGGGCGGCGAGGGCCTGCACGGTCCGCGGCCACCGGGCCGGGTCGGTGCCGCAGGTCCGCCGCAGCAGCAGCCACAGGGCCGCCGCCCCGGCCACCAGCAGGGCGTTCCACCCCAGTTGGGCCGCGTAGTCGAGGGCGTCGGCGGGTCCGATGACCGCCGAGTCCGCGCCGTCCGCGCCGGTGGAGCCGTCCAGGGCGCTCAGGGCGAGGGGCGCGGTGTAGGCGGTGAGCAGCACGGTGACGGGGTCGTCGAAGGACGCCCAGACGGACAGGACGGTCCGGCCGCGCGGCGACATCCGGGAGGATCCCTGCAGCGCGGCGACGGACAGCGGGTCGATCTGCGCGACGGCGACCGCGAGGATCAGGTAGGCCGGATCGTCCAGCGCGAACCAGAGCACCGCGGCGATCAGCGCCGCCTTGGCGACGACGCCCACGGTGACGGCGAGCAGCAGCAGCCGCAGGTCCTCGCGGGCCTCGCGCAGGGAGATGCCGGACGTGCTGCCGTACAGCCCGACGGCGAGGAGCAGCAGGGTGAGGAAGAGATAGACCGGGGAATCGCTGAGGTCGCCGGTTCCGGTGCCGGCCCCGGTCGCCCAGCCGAGACCGATGACCCCGAACAGGACCCACAGGTGCCCGCCGGCGCGGAGAAGCCCGCGACCACGCGCTCCCCGGCCAAGGCTCGCGTCGGCGCCCGTACTCCCTGCCGTCCCCGCGTCCGAGCCCGCGTCCGAGCCCGAGTCCGAGCCCGCGTCCGAGCCCGAGTCCGAGCCCGAGTCCGAGTCCATGGACATCACCCCCGTCCGCCGCCCTGTCGCCGCCCGACGTTAACGGTCCCCTGTCGACGGGCGCCGAGAAACAGGGATTTGTGCCACTCGGGGAGTGAATGCTGGGCGAAAACCGCCTTGCACCACACGCTCGGCCGATGGCCGCCTCGTCATGGGGTGCCGGTGTCGTTCTCCCGCACGGTCCGCTCGACGGCCTCACTCAGCGCGTTCATGCGGCGGTCGGTCTGGAAGACCCGGTCCTGGTGCAGCGTGACGCCCAGCAGGAAGGCACCGTTCCCGAGGGCGAAGTAGTAGAGAGCCCCCTCGTCGACGTCCAGCACCGTCCGGGTCAGCCTGCCCGGCAGCACCGCCTTCAGCGAGTGGTCGAGGCGCGCGACGACGAACGGCAGCCGGCGCGCGATGTCCTGGTAGCGCTCGCGCCGCCCCTGTCTGCTGATGTTGCTGAAGAACGGTCCGAGCTCGGCGAGTTCCAGGACGTCCACGGCGACGGATCCGGCGGCCGGATCGACGTAGGCCGCGTAGTGGAGGTCGTCGGCGGACAGGGCCGCGGCGCACAGGGCCCGGATCCCGCTCACGTCCTGCCCGAGCACGCCGAGCCGGTCGGTGTGCAGGGCGTCCTCCTTCGAGACCGGCCCCGGCACCACCCGGCGGGGCGGCGGTCCGGGCTGGGTGGGGTTCTCCTCCTCGAACCCGCCGTAGTTCAGCCCCCGCCGGCGCAGCACCTCGCCGAAGCGGGTCGCGAGCCGGGCCATCGCGCGGTCGCCCGCCTCGTCGTTCTCCTCGCCCAGCGAGACACCGGTCAGATACTCGCCCGGCCGGACGAAGTAGTGGTAGACGGACGCGGAGCCGAGCCGCAGCACGGTGCGGATCAGGCGTCCGCTCTCCACCGGGCGCAGCGCCCGGTCCATGCGTCCCAGCAGGAAGTTGAGCTGGCGGCCGATCCGGATGTACGTCTCCCGGCTGGAGGCGGCGTCCTCACCCTGCGGGAGGACGGCCGACGGGCCGAGACCGTCCAGGATGTCCACCGAGTAGTTGTAGACGCCTCGGTGGTAGGCGGCCACGTGGTGCAGGCCGTCCGGGTGCAGCGCCTCGGCGCACATCGCGATGAAGTCGTCGCTGTCGGAGGTGACGTGCGCGGCGCGCAGCCGTGTCTCGGCCGGGTCCTGGGCCCGTCCGGCCCGGGTGTCGGATCGGTTCTGGTCCGCGGTGTCCACCACGCCCCCCTCAGTAGATGTCGAAGCCCGTACGGAACAGGTCGGGTTCCAGGGCCTCCATGCCCTGGCAGAGCGCCGTCCAGAAGGGGCTGTGCGCGCCGGGCAGCGCCCCCTTCGCGATCTCGTCCGCCGCGCGCGGGTCGTACGGCAGGCCGAAAAGGGTCCGCACCGGCAGTGTGTCCCCGCGACGGCCCTGCCGGGGAGCGCTGTTCGCGCCCTGCCCGGGCAGGCCCGCGAGAGGGCCCGGGCCGTGCCCGTTCGTGGTGTGGCGCCGACCGAAGCCGTGCGCGAAGTGGGCCGGTTCGGGACTGTTCGCGAGGTGGCCGACCGTCTTCGGCAGCAGTCCCGCCCGCTCCAGGTGGCCGAACAGCCGCAGCGTGTCCGGGTGGGCGCGGGCGTCGGCGCGGCCCACCACGAAGATGTGCTCGACGGTCTCGCAGATCCGCCGCGTCCTGGCGTTCCAGCCGTGGCCGCAGTCCACCAGCAGGCATCCCGCGATCTCGCCGAGCCGCTCCACCGCCCGGCCCATGACGTCCGGCAGATCGCCGAGCGTCGTCAGGGCCGCGCTGCCCGGGGCGCGCATCGCGAGCAGGTTCATGTCGCCGTCGCGCCCGTCGGAGGAGCGCAGCTCCTGCAGCCGGTGCTGGATGCCGCGGTCGCGCAGACGCCTCTCCCGGTCCAGGGCGTAGCCGACGAGGCCGCCGCCGCCGTCCCCGGCGCGCGCGCCCACCCCGTACGCGTCGTCGGTGCCCGGGACCTGCCAGGCCCGGAGCAGGGAGGTCAGGCCCCCGGTCAGCAGGTCCGCGTCCATGAGGATCACGTTCTGCCCGCCGGGGCCGGTCCGGTGGTCGATCATCACCCCGGCGGTGGCGGTGACCAGGGTCGCGCCCTCGCCGGGGCGGGCGGAGACGACCGCGACCGACCACGGTCTGCCCAGCTCTCTCTTCTCCCTCACCGCCACCGCCCCGCCTCCTCGCCCGACCGCCGTGTCCGTCCGCTGCCCGTCGTCCCGCGCGGGCCGGTCAGATGTACGGCATGTCGATGTCGAGCTCGACGCGCTCCACACCGGGCACCGTCCCGGTGCCCTGTCCGCGCGCCTCGCTGTCCTGCAGGTTCGTCGCCGCGAACCCCGTCAGCGGATGCTCCGCCCCCAGCCGGGCCCGCAGCTGGCCGTAGGTGCGGCGGTCCGTCTCCAGGGCCTCGGCCGACTCCCCGGTGAACACCAGGGCGTTGGCGCGGCCCAGGGCCGCCAGAAGGGTCAGCGGATGGGCCGAGCCGAGCGACGCGGACAGGCCCCGCCAGCCCTCCTCGCTGAGCTCGGCCATCCCGTCGAGCCGGCCGGCCGAGCGGAGGCACAGGGCCAGGTTCGCCTGCGCGATGTGCAGGAACGGGTGCCCGTCCCCCCACCGCTCGTACCCGGCGACGACCTCCTGGGCCAGCCGGCAGGCGTCCGCGTGGCCGCCCAGCAGCCGCAGGTCGGCGGCGAGCGCCAGCAGGGTGGCCAGCCGCTCGTGGTGGTCCGGGCCGCCGTAGGCGAGCCAGCCCGCCGCCGCGTCCGAGTCGTACTTGCGGGCCGCCCGGATCGCCTCGTCCGAGTCGGCGCTCCCGACGCGCCGCAGGGTCGCCGCGAGCCCGCGCGCCGCCTGGAGCGTCGCCGGGTCGGTCTCCTTGAAGCGCTCCTCCGCCTCGTTGAACGCCGTGCGCAGGGTGCTCAGCGACGTCGCGTAGTCCCCGGACTCCCGGTAGCGGTTGCCGAGCTGGGCGGCGACGCTCCAGGTCATCTCGTGGTCCACGCCGAGCACCCGGCGGCAGCGCTCGTACGTCTCCCGGGTCAGGTCGAGGGCCTCCGCCGTCATGCCGACCATGGCCAGCGACAGCGCCAGGTTCGACGAGGCCATCAGGGTGTACGGATTGTCGAGGGTGAAGCGGTCGGCGAGGATGTCCGCGGTCGACTGGTCCTCGGCGAACGCCTCCTGGACCCGGCCGAGCGCGCGCAGGTCGGCGCCCCGCCCGGTGGCGCTGCGCAGGGTGTACGGGTGGTCGAGCCCGAGCCGGGCGCGCAGCCGCTCCAGCGCCGTGCGGTTGATCTCCTCGGACTCGGTGAACCGGCCCGCGTCCCGGTGGATGTTGGCCAGCTCCACGTCGAGCCGGAGCAGGAACACGTCCCCGGTGCGCTCCACCGGACCGTACCGCTCGCTCCATTCGTGGCGCAGCCGCTCGGCGAGCCCGAGGGCGGCGGTGAGACGGCGCGCCCGGCGCCGGTACCGCACCTGGTTGACCAGCCAGCGCCGCACCTCCGCCTCGTCGCTGTGCACGGCGTCCGACGACTCGACGTGCAGGTCGAGTTCGGCGAAGACGGCGGCGTGCGCCGGGTCGTCGGCCTTCCGGTCGCGCGGGGCCATCGACGCGAGGACGTGCAGGGCCGCCGCGCGGGACTCGGCGAAGTCCTCGGGCGACATGCTCTCGCACAGGAACGCCAGGCCCATCGGGTCGCCGACGACCCGGTCGATGCCGTAGTCGACGCGGATCAGCGCGTGCTGGGTGAGCGCGTGGAACGCCGCCCCGGCGGTCGCCGGGGTGAGCGGCTCGCCGCCGGGCGGGCTCAGCCAGTCCAGTGCGGCCCGGCAGCGCAGCACGTCGCTCGCCGGGTCGATGGACACGCCCGTACGCGAGAGGTGCGCCAGCAGCCGCAGGAGCCGCTCGGCGCCGGGGTGCACCGAGCGCAGCGACTCCATCGACACCGACCAGGAGTCGCGGGCCTCGTCCGGGTAGCGGGCCGCGGGGGCGGGCCGGCCGCCGGCGGTGCCGGACGCCGCTTCGGCGGTCCCGGGCTCCTGGCCCGTGGCGCGCCCGCCCATCGCCGTCCGGTACGCGGCGATCGCCTCCTGGCGGGGCACGCCGCTCTCCTGGTGGAGCTTGATCACAGCGGCCGCCTGGTCGACGACCCGGGGCAGCCGGCCGGACACGGCGAGGATCTCGTCGGCCCGTTCGGTGGCGAGCCCCGGGAAGTGCCGGCGCAGCTGTTCGCGGGCCTCGTCCCCGGTCGGCACGTCGACCTCGTGCTGCCGGCCGACGGCGCCCCAGTCCTGGGTGTCCGAGGTGATCAGCACATGGCTGCTCCCGCCGCCGGGCAGCAGGCCCGCCAGGTCCGCGGGGCGCCGCGCGTTGTCGTAGACGAGCAGGAACCGCTGGTGGTCGCCGTGCCCGCCGGCCAGGGCGGACAGCGTCTCGCGGACGGCGTTCGGCGCGGTGGCGGTGGTGACACCGAGCCGGGCGCCGAGCTCGGCGAGCTGTTCGCCGATCCGCTCGGCGCTGTCCGCCTCGATCCACCAGATGGCGTCGTAGTCGGCGGCGAACCGGTAGGCGAACTCCAGGGCGATCTGCGACTTCCCGACGCCCAGCGGGCCGGTGAGGATCACGGGCGCGGCCGGCCGGCCCGGCGGGAACTCGTCCCGCAGCCGCCCGACGTACGCCTCCCTGCCCTGGAAGTTGACGTTCTGCTGCGGGGCGAACCACAGGCCGGGCGTACGGCCGGGGAAGCGCGCCCCGCCGGAGCCGCGGTCACCGGGCTCCTCCCGGTACTCACCCTGCTGCCCGTTCCCCGAGAAGTGGTTCAGCAGCAGCTGCCGGGCGCCCTCCTCGTCCATGCCCTGCAGCAGCGGCCCCCGCAGGTCGTTGATGGGCGGTCCGACGAGCGCCTCCTCCACGCGCACCGGCACGATCGCGCCGTCGACCGAACCGAGCCGGCCGCCGGCCCGCAGATGCTGCTCGATGACGGCGTCCACCTCGGGCGCGGACTGCAGGGCGGGCGAGACCACGATGATCGTGTACGTCGGCTTGACGTCCGCGCCGCCGTACGACGGGCCGGGTCCCGCCAGGGCGGGGGTCCCGGAGTGCTGCGGCACCCCGCCCGTCGTCTCGCAGCTGATGCCGACGCGGGCGAGCACCGTCCGGATCCACTCGGCCCAGCGGCGGTCCCGCGAGGCGTGCACGATCCGGGCGGTGCGCGGGCCGGTCGGCCTGACCTCCGCGAACCGCTCCGCGTACCGGAGCCGGACCGCCTCCTTGACCGGCCGGACCTGGGACACCTTGCCCTGGCTGACCTCCTCGGCGATCCGCACGTACGCGTCGAGCTGGGGCGAGCGGCTGCCGGGCAGCAGGGTGAAGGGGACCAGGACCTCCTCGTACGCGAAGGCGGGCTGGTGCGTGACCTCCACCTGGCCCCAGTACTCCTCCAGCGTGCCCCGGGCCAGCGGGCCGACCAGTCCGTCGAACCGGCCCTGCACGTAGCCGCGCCGCCGCCTCGCCTTGCCGGGGTCGAAGTGCTCGACGCGCATGGGGACCGGAAGGAGGCGGATGTCCCGCCGGGCCTCCCGGGCCTGCTCGTGGACCTGCCGGATGACACCGGCGGTGCCCTCGATCGACTGGTTGCTCAGGTTGAAGCCGGCGACGAGGACGTCGGGCAGCCAGAGCGTGCAGATGCTCGCGTTGTCCGAGTGACCGGTGCGGCTGTCGATGAGGACGTAGTCGTAGTCCCCGTGCCGTAACCGCTCCCGCAGCGCCTGCACGTACCGCTTGCCCTGGCGCTGCTGGTAGAACGAGGCCCAGTCGAAGAGGGCCACGTCGCTGCTGTACCGGTCGTTCTGCACGCCGGGGCCGAGGAAGTCGATCGACCCGGGCGCCCTGAAGTGGGTCCAGCGCAGGGTGTCGCGGTGCTGACGGACGTCGGTGTGCAACTCCAGCAGGGCCTCGACGCGCCGCTCGTGCTCCGGTCCCTCCAGCTCTTCCCGGGCCAGCGCCTCGACGTCCCTCCCGTATCCCCTGACCATGTCCACCACGCCGGCGCTGGACGCCAGTTCGGGATCGTTGAGGAAGGGGCGCAGGAAGCGGTGCAGGCCCGGGGACTCCAGGTCCCAGTCCACCACGAGCACTCTGCAGCCCTCGGTGGCGAGGATCCAGGCGACGTTGGCGAGCGCCATCGTGCGCCCCACACCGCCCTTGTACGAGTAGAAGGTGACGATGGTCGCCGGTTCATGGGCGGCCCCGGCGCCGGGGGACTCCGGCTCCACGCTGCTCATTGATGCTGCTCCACGTGTTCGCGTCAGCCATGTGGTCCGCGGAGGATGGGACGCTCGCCTTCCCCCGGGGATGAGAACCACGATCTGGTGCGGGGAGGCGAGTCCGGCCGTTCAGCGACGGGCCCCCTCGGGGTGTCGTCCTGTGGCGAACCGGTGCGCCTGCCGTGCCACGGTACCGGCACGGGGGCAAGGTGCATATCCCACGAGACGACGGAAGTACGGGACATAGTCCTGAATGGGGTGAGGTAGCCGACATCACGTGCGGTCATCGTGGGCGGTGAGCGGTCCGCGACCGCGAGGACCTGGTCGGCGACGCTGCGCAGCACCCTCACGTACCCCCCGCGGGCGCCGGGGTCGCGGATCAACTGGCCCACTCCGCGCCGCGGATAGTCCCCCGCCGTCGTGCCCGAGCGGCGGGCGGTCTCCTCCGCGAACCGGGCCGGTAACCCCGCGGCGTTCCACACGACCCCGACCGGGACTACCGAGGCGTCCCCGGTGCGGTGCAGCCGCCAGTTCACCCGCTCGTCGAAGACCGACAGGTCGTAGGTGCACGACGGGCTGCGGAAGTACTCCTGCGAATAGAGGACGACCAGGCAGCGGCAGTTCATGGCCGGTGTGTCCGGCGGTGGTCCGGCGCGCCGGTCGCATCCCCGGTAGTCGGCCAGCACGCCGTCGAATCTGCTCTCCGCGCCCAGCCGCCCCTTGATCTCCGTCTGCAGGTCGGCGTGGAAGAACTCCACGTCACGCCGGCCGCTGCCGCCCACCGCATGGCTGATGAAGAAGTACGGGACCATGCTTCCCCCCCCGTTCCCACCTGGGCCCCCTGGATCCATCCCCTGATCAGTGCAACGGTTCTACATCGGCGGACCTCCCCATGATAGGGAGAATCGCCCCTCCTGTAACCGCCTTGTGACAGTCCTTCGCGAGAGCGCGCAGACTGCCGCTGACACGGTCGCGCACGTGCTCGATCAGGGCGCGTAGATCCGCGCAGTAGCACGAGGGGTTGTCGAACCCGTTCTCCCGCCGGTAGCGGTGCGTCCGCAGCCCGCCGCCGCAGATGTCCACGACCGGGCACGCACGGCACTGTGCGCACAGCCCGGTGATGCCCGCACGCTCCGCCGCGAAACCGGGATGCGTGCCCGCTTCGTCGAAGCCGTGCGCGTCGATGTGGTAGCCGGTGTGGGCGGCGCCCTCGTGGACCGCCTTCAGGATGTCGTTCTGCTCGATGCTCCCGTCGGGCTGCACGACCACCACGTCGGATCCCAGCGCCCCCCACACCTCACTGGTCGCCGCCCCGCCCAGATGCAGATCGACCAGCGAGTCGAACAGCCGCACGGGCACCTCACGCTCGGGAGCGTCGTACCAGCGGTCGAAGGCCGCGGCCAGCCAGCGCGCGTACGGCAGCGCGCCCGGCTCGGCGGGCAGCCCCGGCGGCGGGAACTGCCAGGTGCCGTGCGGCATCAGCAGATCCAGCACGGGCGGCTCCTCCGCCACCAGCGCCTCGTACGTGGCCACCGGGTCCGCGTCGAGGGACACCGTGCACAGCAGGCCCCCGTAGAGCGGGCGGTACTCGGGGTCGCGCAGCAGTGCGAGGGACCGTACGACGTCGGCGTGGCTGCCCCGGCCCGAGTGGTGGCGGCGGCGCCGGTCGTGGGCCTCGCGGGTGCCCTCCAGGCTGACCCCGACCCGGACGCCCCAGGTCCGGAAGACGTCCAGGTAGGTGCGGTTCAGCAGCGCGCCGTTCGTCTGCACCACCACGTCGAGCGCCGTGTCCAGGCCGCCGAACGCGGCCCGCAGCGCCTCGGCGAACCGGCCGATCCTGCGCGGCCCGGCCAGCAGCGGCTCCCCGCCGTGCAGCATCACCCGGGCCACCGGCGGGCGGTGCCGGCGCACGTGCTCGGCGATCCGCTGCACCGTGCGCTCCATGACGGCGGGCGGCATCACCCGGGGCTGGGCCGACCAGCCGCTGTCCCGGAGCTCGTACACATAGCAGTCCGGGCACGCGAGGTTGCACCGACTGTGCAATTTGACGACGAATTGGGTGAATCCTCGCGGTGTCGGCTCACACGGCACTGTGCCACCTCGGGGGGACGGCCTCCCCCGACGGAGCACCTGCGCGCCGCTCCTGCCTCAGCAGGGCCTCGACCACCGCCGAACGTGGTATCCGCTCCAGCCATCCGACGGGCAGCTCGCCCGCCAACTTCCGTAAGTCGCCCACTGATTGAGGAGTAGTACTCCCCGCCTCGCTCCGCATGGCGCCCAGGCCCCCATTCCCCCCGCGTCCCCCCGGATCCGACCCCCGACACGCGTGGGAAGGGCACCGGTCACAAGGCTTCCGAGCTGTCTCGACGGCATTTCCGGCCCTGCTAAAGTCCGGGTCTCGTGAGCCGTCGGCGAATATCCACCCCGCACGCCTGACATGTGCCCGTGTGCCCGACGAGTGCGCCCGTCAGGTCCCTTCACTGTACCCAGCGCGGTCAAGGAAACCTATCCTCGGTAATCGGGGGTCACCGGACCGACTGGAGCTACGACGTCGCGAAGCCCATGTCCATGCCAGTGAGTGTTCCGCCCTGCCGGACTACCGGCGGCAGTCTGCGAGGGGCGCGTGGATCAAACCGTCAAGTACGCCTACTTCTACACCAGTTGCACCCGCAGCGACGGCTGGCCCGCCATCAGCCGGTTCCACGCGGACCTGGAGTACCGGCTGAGGGTCCAGGAGGGCCTGTGGGTCAGCGGCGTACTCGGACCGCAGCTCGGCTCGGGGCCCGTCCTGGAGAGCGGCATCGCGGGAGTGGGAGCGATGATCGCCCTGTTCTCCCCCGCGTACTTCACCGACCGTGACTGCGGTCTGGAGTGGGCGGTCTTCCAGCGGCGCAGACGCCTGCACAAGGCCCGGACCGGGCAGGACGCGCCCGAGTGCCTGATCCCCCTGCTCTGGGAACCGGTGCCCCCCGGCGACTTCCCGCCGGACACCCCGCCCCTGACGGACTGGCCGACCGGCCCCGAGTGGGACGGCAGCTACGGACGCGAGCAGTACGCCGCCCGGGGACTCGCCGGACTGATGCGCGAGGACACCGCCGAGGCGAACGAGGCGTACTTCTCGCTCATAGGGCAACTGGCCCAGCGCATCGCCGACCTGCGCCGCGTCGGCTTCACCTCCGTGGAGGACGCCGACGAACTGCGTGACCTCGAACCCGAGTTCGGTATCCGCAGCCAGCCCCGCGGCATCACCCTCACCGGCGGCACGGGCAGCACCGGGATCGCCGCCCACCGGACCGTCTCCACGGGCCCCGTCGTCCGCCCCGTCGGCCTGTCCTTGCCCGCGCCCCGCTCAGCCCCGCTCAGCGTCGCGATCAGCTACGTCGGGGCCGACCAGCCCTGGGCCGACTGGATGGAGGAGGTCCTCGGGCAGGACGGCCTCGCCGAGGTGCGGCAGGTGCGCTGGCAGACCGAGCGCGAGTCGCTGACCGACACGGTCGGCCGGGCGCACGAGGCCGGTGACCGGGTGGTCGTCATCTTCTCCCGCAGCTACTTCGCGGCCGGCTCCACCGAGCCCCTGGACTGGCAGGAGGCGTTCGTCGGCCCGGACAAGGGATGGCTGATCGCCCTGCAGATCGACGCGGAGCCCCGGCCGCTCCTGGTGCGCCGCGGTGTCCCGGTCAAACAGCTCGACGGATCGGACGAGTCCCGGGCCGAACTGCTGCGCAGACTGGTGCGCGAGGTCGGCCTGGTCCTGCCGGACCCCCGCGAGAGGGACCGCCGGTGACCCTTCCGCCTCCCCGCTCCCCCGGCACCCCCCGCTCCGTCACCGCTCTCCCGCCCATATCGAACCTCCCCGACCGCAGTCTGTTCTTCGAGGCCCGCGACGAGGAGATCGCCGCCCTGCTGAAGCTGCTCAACACCTACGGGCAGGTGCTTCTGCATGACGACCCCGCACCGCCCCAGGGCTTCGGCAAGACGCAGACGGCCATCGAGTACGCCTACCGCTTCACCCATCGCTACGACGTGGCGTGGCTGTTCTCCTGCGAGGGCGAGACCGACGACGCACAGCTGTGCGGGCTGATGGACGAGCAGTACCGGCAGCTGTGGAAGAGGTGGGACCAGGAGTACGGCGCGCCCCCCGAGGGCCGGCCCGACAAGCGCTGCCTGTTCGTCTACGACAACGTCCAGGACCCCGACCGCATCCACGAACACTTCTTCCCCGGCCGGGGCCACCGGCTCATCACCTCCCGCTCCCCGGGCCGGACGTGGGGGGAGAACCGTCTGCAGCTGGGCGGCATGACCACCACCCAGTCCGAGGCGCTGCTGATGCAGCACGCGTCGGAACTGGACCCGACGCAGGCCGAGTTCCTGGCGGCCCAGCTGCGAGGACACCCCGGTCTGCTGCTCACCTGGGCGGAGGAGGTGATCCGCACGGACTTCGCCACCTGCGCCAGGGCCCTGGACGGGAACTCCGACACGGATCCGGCCACGCCGCCCGGCGGCATCCCGGTACTGACCCACGGCAGCGCCGGCACCGGTACCTGGTCGGAGCGCCGGACGCTGATCGAGGCGCTGGTCCGCTCACCGGTCGGCCGGAGCCGGGAGACGTACGACGTCTGGCTGGAGACCGTCGCGCTCATGACCGGCACTCAGATCCCGGTGAACGACAGCGGCGTCCTCAGGAACCGCATCGTCTCGCTCGTCAACTTCGCGCTCCACCAGGACACCTCGGACGTCCTGGCAGCTCTCGCGGGTGCGCTGGGAGACCTCGGTGGCGAGGAGCGGGACACCGTGGCGGTGCGTCAGCTCGTCGACAAGGCCGTCAAGGCGTGGGACGGCAAGCAGCAGCGCTGAGGGCCGCCCGGCGGGAAGACGCCGCATGCGCCCCGCGGATCGGCGACCATGGGAAGGCCGCCGGACCGTTCGCGCCGCGGCACCGGACACCGGGAGGGCCCATGACCCAGCCGCCGTTCTTCTTCACCAGCTACGCCGTGCGGCGCGCCGACAGCGCGCTCGTCCAGCGGTTCCACGACCGCCTCCAGGACGAGGTGGAGATGAAGCGGGCCAGAACCGCCTCCCGCGAAGGGTTCCTCGACGTGGGGTCCCTGAAGCTCGGCGAGAACTGGCGGCCCCGGCTCAGCCGGGCGCTCGGCTCCACCCGGTTCCTGGTGGCCCTGCTCTCCGACGACTACTTCGAACGCGAGTGGTGCGGGCGGGAGTGGGCCGTCATGGCGGAGCGCGTGCGCCGCGCCGCCCCCGCCGAACCGGTCGCCCTGCTCCCGCTGTTCTGGGTCCCGGTCACCCGCGCGTTACCGGACGAGGTAGCGGCCGTGCAGTACCGGATGCCGCGGCTCGGCGCCGCCTACACGGACGACTGCCTGGTCAACGTGATGCGCGGCGACCCGCGCGCGTACGAGAAGTTCGTCATCGAGCTGGCCGACTACATGGTACAGGCCTCCGCCACGCCCCTCCCGGTGATGGACGGGGAGACGGCGGGGCGTTTCGCCCCTGCCTTCGGGCTGCCGGCGAGGACGGAGGCCGCGCCGGGGGCCGGGACGGGCACGAGGGCGGACGCCTTGCCGGACGGGGGCACCGGGGCCGAGGCGCGTACGGAGGTGGCCGGGCCCGCTGGGGCGGCCGTACCGTCCGCCGCCGCGGGCCCGGCGTCCGCCCCCGGGGCCGGCGATCCGGCGATGAGCGGGGCGGAGCGGCGCCGGCTCATCGAGCTGATCCTCGCCTCCGACGTGTGCCGCGGCCGTGACGCCTGGGACGTGTACGTGGACAGCGTCCGCGAGCTGACCGGCCCCCGGCCGCTCGGTCTGCTCAGCGACGGCGGGCAGCTCAGGACCCGGGTCGTCGCCCTCGTCAACGCGGCGCTGCGGCACCACACCCCCGCTCTCGTCCTGGCCGTCGGGGAGGCGCTGGCGGACCAGACGGGCGAGGAGGGCGCCGAGGAGGCGCTCCGTCTCGTGACGGCCGCGGCGGCGCGATGGCCGCGAGACCGGTGACGGACCGCCCCGGAGAGGGGCGGCGCCGGGGCGACGGCCCCCGCTGCCCGTTCTGCGACATCGTGCGCGGCGCGGCGTTCGGCCGGATCGTCCACGAGGACGCGGACTCGGTGGCCTTCCTGCCGCTGCGGCCCGCCACCGACGGGCACGTGCTCGTCGTGCCCCGCCGCCACCTGCGGGACCTGTGGGACCTGGACGACACGACGGCCGCGGCGCTCTCGCGGAGCGTGCTCACCGTCGCGCGCGCCGTACGGGCCGCCTTCCGGCCGGACGGGCTGAACCTCGTCAACTCTGCGGGCGCGGCCGCCACCCAGACGGTGATGCATCTGCACGTCCATGTCGTGCCCCGCTTCGAGGGCGACCGGGTGGGCTCCTTCTGGCCGCGCTCCGGGTCTCCGGGGCGGCCGGAGGCCGCGCCGTCGCCGCGGGAGTGGGAGCCCGGCGTGCTGGACCGGACCGCCGAGCGGATCCGGCGCGCGGCACCCGGCGGTGTGCGCGACGCGCACGGGTGACGGGGTGTCAGGCGGTCAGCAGCGCGACCAGGAACGCCACATGGGCGGCGCCGAGGCCGCCGTAGAAGAGCGAGAGGGTCGGGGAGAAGGCGGCGCGGGCCCAGTCGACCTCGGCGGCGTACGGGTGCGGGTCCATGGTGAAGGGCTCGACCGTGCCGCCCGGCTGTCTGACGGCGTCGTACAGCCTGCGGAACAGCCGCTCCTGCTGGAGGAAGTAGCCGTCGAGGAACCAGAAGGCCACGAGCGCCACCAGGGCCGTCGCGGCCACGGGCCAGCCCGCGCTGCCGGCGGCGAAGGCGAGCAGACCTCCGGTGAGCGTCAGTGACCAGCCCTTGACGAGGAAGGAGTTGTTGGCCAGCCGCGCGACGACCCCCTGGATCAGTTCGAGATGCTTGACCTGGTCCGGATGCAGGACCTGATGGCTCGTGCCGGCCGGGGCCCCCTCGTCCCTGCTGTCCATCCGGCAAGGTTATCGTCCGTCGGCACACCCGGTCCCGGGTCCGAGAAGGGAACCAGACGCCATGACATCCCCCGGCACGAACCCGTCCGGCGACGGTCACGCGGGCGGTCCCGCCCGCCCGGACCCCGGCGAGCCCGTCCCCCGCGTCCTCGCCGACGTCCGGGCCCTCACCGCACTCACGGAGGCGCCCTCCGGAGCCCTGTGGAAGCTGGCCGAACCGGGACGCCAGCTCGACGCGAACCTCGTGCACCTGCCGCCCCGCGGGCACGTCGACACCCACGCCGAACCGGACCTCGACGTCCTCTTCCTCGTCACCGGCGGAAGCGGCACGATGTCCGCCGCCGACGACGGCACCGAGGGCCCGCGCACGCTCGCCGAGGGCACCCTGATGTGGCTCCCGCACGGCTCGCGCCGCAGCCTCGCCGCGGGCGACGACGGGCTGTTCTACCTGACCGTCCACCGGCGCCGTCCCGGCCTGCGGATCCGCAGCGCGCCCTGAGCCGACGCACGGGGCGCCGTCTACTGTGACGCGTATGCAGTCCTACACGATCGGCCAGGCGGCGCGGCTGCTCGGCGTCAGCCCCGACACCGCCCGCCGCTGGGCGGACGCGGGCCGGGTGGCCACCCACCGCGACAAGAGCGGACGGCGGCTCATCGACGGGCGGGACCTGGCCGCCTTCTCGGTCGAGGTCGCCGCGGGCACCGGCGGCGAGGAGGACGTCCCGTACACCTCGGCCCGCAACGCGTTCCCCGGCATCGTCACCGCCGTGAAGCTCGGCGACGTCGCGGCGCAGGTCGAGATCCAGGCGGGTCCGCACCGGCTCGTCTCGCTGCTGACCCGCGAGGCCGTCGAGGAGCTCGGCCTGGAGGTCGGCATGGAGGCCACGGCCCGCGTGAAGTCGACCAACGTGCACATCGACCGCGCCTGACGACCCACTCCGTACGAACGCACATGCGTGCTTCGAAGCGCCCGGTGCTCGCTCATGCGAACCCACCAGTGATCTCGCCTGGCATCTGCGGCATGATGGTCTTCTCGTTGCGGCCCTCGCGCGTCGCGTCTCCGCCTGCCGTTCCGCATGCGGGTGCGCGGACCGCGTGGGCACGGTACGGAGGACAAGGGAGCATCATGATCACTCGTTCCGCACGCCCCACCCGCCGCACGCTCCGGGCGGCCGGGGCCGGTGCCGCCGCGCTGCTGGCGCTGAGCGCGTGCTCGTCGTCCTCCTCCGGCTCCGGACCGGACGGCTCCTCGTCCGGGTCCGGCCCGTCCGGGAAGCTGTCCGGCACGGTGACCGTCTTCGCCGCCGCCTCGCTCGAGGAGAGCTTCACGACGCTGGGCGAGACGTTCGAGAAGGCCCACCCCGGCACGGAGGTCACCTTCAACTTCAACGGCAGCGACAGCCTCGCCGCGGGCATCACCAGCGGCGCCCCCGCCGACGTGTTCGCCGCCGCCAGCCCCAGGACCATGGCCGTCGTCACCGACGCGAAGGACGCCGCCGGCACCCCCTCCACCTTCGTGCGCAACCGCCTGGAGATCGCGACCCTGCCCGGCAACCCCGACCATGTGTCCTCCCTGAAGGACCTCACCAGGTCCGGCCTGAAGGTGGTGCTGTGCGACAAGAACGTGCCGTGCGGTGCCGCCGCGCTGAAGGCGCTGGACTCGGCCGGACTGAAGCTCACCCCCGTCTCGTACGAGCAGGACGTCAAGAGCGCCCTGACGAAGGTGGAGCTGAAGGAGGCCGACGCCGCCGTGGTGTACCGGACCGATGTGCGGGCCGCGGGTGACAAGGTGGAGGGCGTGGAGTTCCCCGAGTCCGCCGACGCGGTCAACGACTACCCGATCACGCTGCTCAAGGACGCACCGAACGCCGCCGCGGCCAAGGCGTTCATCCAGCTGGTGAAGTCCGCCGAGGGCCGGAAGGTCCTGAGCGAAGCCGGGTTCCTGACGCCGTGACCCCGCTCGACAAGGACGCCCCGGGCGGCGGGAGGCCTTCGGCGCGCGGGCGCCGGGGCCGTCCCGCCGGTGTCCGGGGCGCCCCTCCGCTTCCCCTGCTGCTGCCCGCGCTGGCCGGTCTCGCGTTCCTGCTGCTGCCGCCGGCCGCCCTGCTCGTACGGGCCCCGTGGCACAGCCTGCCGGACCAGCTGACCAGCACGGAGGTCTGGCAGGCGCTGCGGCTGTCGCTGCTCTCCGCGACCGCGGCCACCGCCGTCAGTCTCGTCCTCGGGGTGCCGCTGGCCTGGCTGCTCGCGCGCACGGAGTTCCCCGGACGCGGTCTCGTACGGGCGCTGGTCACGCTGCCGCTGGTGCTGCCCCCGGTGGTGGGCGGTGTCGCGCTGCTGCTGGCGCTGGGCCGGGGCGGCGTCGTCGGGCAGTGGCTGGACGCGTGGTTCGGGATCACGCTGCCGTTCACCACCGCCGGAGTGGTCGTGGCCGAGTCCTTCGTGGCCATGCCGTTCCTCGTCATCAGCGTCGAGGGCACCCTGCGGGCCGCCGACCCGCGCTACGAGGAGGCCGCCGCCACCCTGGGCGCCTCCCGGTTCACCGCGTTCCGCCGGGTGACGCTGCCGCTGATCGCGCCGGGGGTCGCCGCGGGCGCCGTGCTGGCCTGGGCCCGCGCGCTCGGCGAGTTCGGGGCGACCATCACCTTCGCCGGGAACTTCCCCGGCCGCACCCAGACCATGCCCCTGGCCGTCTACCTCGCCCTGCAGAACGACCCGGCCGCGGCGATCGCCCTCAGCCTGGTGCTGCTCGCCGTGTCCATCGCGGTCCTCGCCGGTCTGCGTGACCGCTGGATGACGGCGGCCTCATGACCGGCCCCGACGACGCCGGACGCGTCCCCGCGAGCCCGCCCCCGGCCGGCCTCGACGCCCGCCTGGTGGTCGACCGCGGCTCCTTCCACCTCGACGTGGCGCTGGCCGCCGTCCCCGGTGAGGTCGTCGCGCTGCTCGGGCCGAACGGCGCCGGGAAGAGCACCGCGCTGCGCGCCCTGGCCGGGCTCACCCCGCTCGCGGGCGGCGGCCGGCTCCTCCTGGACGGCACGGACCTGGACGGCACGCCGCCGGAGTCCCGGCCGGTCGGCGTCGTCTTCCAGGACTACCTGCTCTTCCCGCACCTGTCCGCGCTGGACAACGTCGCCTTCGGGCCGCGCTGCCAGGGCGTGCCGAAGGCGGCGGCGCGCGCGCAGGCGGCCGAGTGGCTGGAGCGCATGGGACTGGCCGGGCACGCGGGTGACAGGCCCCGGCGGCTCTCCGGCGGACAGGCACAGCGGGTGGCGCTGGCCCGCGCCCTGGCCACCCGCCCCCGGCTGCTGCTCCTCGACGAACCGCTCGCCGCGCTCGACGCCCGCACCCGGCTCGACGTGCGCGCCCAGCTCCGGCGCCATCTCGCCCGGTTCGAGGCCGTGGCGGTCCTCGTCACCCACGATCCGCTGGACGCGATGGTCCTCGCCGACCGGCTCGTCGTCATCGAGAACGGCGAGGTCGTGCAGGAGGGAACCCCGTCCGGCATCGCCCGCCGTCCGCGCACCGACTACATCGCCCAGCTCATCGGCCTCAACCTCTACCGGGGGACCGCCGCGGGCCATCGCGTACGGCTGGACGCCGGGCCGGAGATCACGACCACCGAGGACCTGGACGGGCCCGTGTTCGTCGCGTTCCCGCCGGGCGCGGTCACCCTGCACCGGGACCGGCCCACCGGCTCCAGCGCGCGCAACCTGTGGCGGTGCGAGGTCGGCGGCCTGGAGACCCACGGCGACCAGATCCGCGTGGACCTCACCGGCGAACTGGCTCTCGCCGCCGACCTGACGGCCGTCGCCGCCGCCGAACTCGGCCTGCACGCGGGCTCGTCGGTCTGGGCGACGGTCAAGGCGGTCCAGACGCACGCCTATCCGGCCTGACCCGGGGCCCCCGCCCGTACGCGCCTCCGTACGGCCGGCTCGACGTACGGCCGGCTCGACGTACGGCCGGCCGTATCGGTTCAATCCGCACGAAGATTTTACCCGGCGCGATGGTTTTTCCCGGGCCCGCGTCCGTATAGGGAGGCGTCCGGACCGCTCACCGCGGATTCACGACACGGTCCGGCGGAGCGCTCCGCCGGACCGTCGTCCCACGCCAGGAGGCTCAGTGCGCATTACACGGAACGTGGCGGGAACCGTCTTCGTGGGCGGCGCGCTGTCGATGACCATCATCGCGCTCGCCTACCCCGCCATGCTCGGTGTGCAGAACACCTCCGGCTCGCCGAGCCGCGTCATCGCCAACACCCGGTACGGGCCGCTGACCGAGGCCGACCGGGACTTCGTCGTCAAGGTGCGCGCGGCCGGTCTGTGGGAGTACCCCGTCGGGCAGATGGCGCTGAAGAAGGGGACGACCAAGGCGGCCAGGACCGCGGGCGAGCACCTGGTCAGCGGGCACGCCGGACTCGACGCCACGTGCCGGAAGATCGCCCCGGAGCTGAACATCACGCTGCCCAACCAGGCCTCCCCGCAGCAGCAGGGGTTCGTGGCCACGCTGTCCTCGGACACCGGCAAGCAGTTCGACAGCGACATGGCCAACATCCTGCGGGTGACGCACGGCCAGATCTTCCCCGCCATCGCGAAGATCCGGGCCACCACCCGGAACACGCTGGTCCGTCAGCTGGCCGACCAGGCCAACGACACCGTCCTCGACCACATCACCGTGCTGGAGAAGACCGGCCTGGTGAACTTCGACTCGGTCAACTTCCAGCAGAGCACCCCGCCGAAGCTGCCGCAGGAGCAGCTGACCCCGCCGGCGCCCCAGCCCGGAGCGCCGGTCCTCGTCCTCAGCCCGCCGCCGAACGCCTCCAGCACGTCGGACGGATCCGGCACCTCGGACGGGTCCGGCACCTCGGAGGACTCCGGCACCTCGGGCGGCGGGGTGGCGCCGGAGGTGACGCCGTCGCCGACGGTCGGGTGAGCGCGGGCCGTACGGCGGGCCCGGCCGCCGCCGCGGGCGCGAAGCCGGGGCGGCGGGTCCGCGCCGCGGCTCAGGCCTCCCCGGCCGCGCCGTTCCCCCAGCCGAGGGGGTGCGCGCCGGTGTCGTCGGGGCCGGCGGCCGGGGGTTCACCGCCCGCCTCGTTGAAGGCGCCGAGCGCCTCGACGAGGGCCGCGCGCTGCGCCGGGGCGAGGCGTTCGACGATGACGGCGATCTCGTGGCGGCGCCGGGCGCTGACGTCCCCGACGGTGCGCCGGCCCTCGTCGGTGAGCTGGAGAAGGGTCTCCCGGCGGTTGTCCGGGTTGATCCTGCGGTCCGCGAGCCCGGCGGCGATGAGCCGGTCCACCATGCGCATCGCGGTGGACGGGGCGACCTGGAGCAGATCGGCGAGCGTGACCAGCTTGGTGGTCCCCCGGGTGTGCAGCACCATCAGCATCCGGATCTGCGGCAGGGTCACCCGCTCCTCGACGGCGGCCAGCGACCGGGCGGAGACGGCGACGAGCAGCCGTGACGCGGTCAGAACCGCCCTGGTCACCGCTTCGACATCGTCCACGCCCCCCGAGGGGGCCTCGCTCTGCGCCATGCCCCCTTTCTACCTCGGGCCCCACCGCCACCGGCGCCCGCCGATACTGGCGATCACATTTTGCACTGTGCAATGATCGGCCGGTGGACCTGCCCGGCGGCCGGGCGCCGGACGGTGCCCGGGAGTGATGACGGCAAGGTGACGCGGCAGGGAAAGGCGCACCGGCCGCCGGCAGGTCCCGCCTCCCGCTCCCGCCGAGGTCACGGCGGAGCGAGGCCCGGCGACGGTTTACTCTGAAGCCGACACGAAGCCATCCCTCTCCCGCGCGCGGGTGAAGTGCGTTTCGTGCCTGTGGAGTTGCCGGGGGCCGTCTGGATCGGGGTGGGTACGCAGGTGCTGGTGGCGGATCGGTATCGGCTGCACACGACCGTCGGGCGGGGCGGCATGGGCGAGGTGTGGCGGGCCACCGACGAACTCCTCGGCCGTACGGTCGCCGTGAAGCTGCTGCTGGCGCAGGACGCCGATCCGTCGGCGGCCGCCCGGTTCCGGATGGAGGCGCAGACCTCCGCCTCACTGAGCCACCCGCACGTCGTCGGCGTCTTCGACTTCGGCTCCTGGGAAGGCCGCTTCTACCTGGTCATGGAGCTGGTCGAGGGCGGCAGCCTGGAGAACCGGACCCCGGGCAGCGGCCGGCACGCGCCCGACCGGGTCGCCTCGATCGCCGCCCAGGCCGCCGCCGGGCTCGCCGCCGCCCACCGTCAGGGCGTGGTGCACCGCGACATCAAGCCCGGCAACCTGCTGCTCGGCGCCGACGGCACCCTGAAACTGGGCGACTTCGGCATCGCCCGCTTCCTCGACGACCCCGCCGCCGGGCTCACCACCACCGGCCAGATCGTCGGCACCGGCCTCTACCTCGCCCCGGAGCGCGCCCTGGGCCAGACCGCGGGCCCGCCGTCCGACGTGTACTCGCTCGGCTGCGTCCTCTACCAACTCCTCACCGGCCAGCCGCCGTTCCGCGCCGACACCGCGACCGCGCTGCTCTACCAGCACGTCGACACCCCGCCCGTGCCGCCCCGGGAGCTCGGCGCCGCGCTGCCGCCCGCATTCGAGAACTACCTCCTCGGGCTGCTCGCCAAGGACCCGGCGGACCGGCCGACCGCCCGGCAGGTCGCCGACTGGTTCGGCGGCGACGCCTGGCGCGGCCGCCCCGAACCGCTGCCCAGCGCCGCCCCGGTGCCCGCCGCGATCACCGCGGCCGCCCCGGGCGGATCCGCGCCCCGCCCGGCCCAGGCACCGGCGCGCGCCGCGCACTCCCGCTCCGCGCACGGCCGGGAGGCGGGGGCCGCGACCACGTACCAGCTGCCGGCCGGCCGCCGCGCCGCGCCCACCGGGCGCAGGCGCTCCGCTCCCGCCCGGCGTCCCGCCCCGGCGGACCGGCGGCGCGGTCTGACGGCGCTGGCCCGCCGGCGGCCGAGGGTCGCGGGCGTCCTCGCGGCCGCCGCGCTCTTCACGGCGTCCGTGCTGATCGGCATGGCCTGGTTCGCCCCGGCCGACGACCCGGGCACGCCGCCGACGACCGAGCCGACGGCCGCCGGGCCCAAGTAGGCGCTACCGGGCGGCAGAGGCCGCCATGGCCGCCGTCGGAGCCACGTACGCGCGCCCGCTGAGGCCGTCGACACGGCGCTCCCGCCAGGTCCGGGCGTACGCGGGCGGCGCCTCGCCCGGCTCGGTGAGCACGGCGACGGGCAGCAGCTGGGCGGTGCGGCCGATCTCCGCCTCGGTGGCGTTGGTGTTGTGCCCGGTCGTCTGGAGCGAGGAGCAGCCTGCGTAGAAGGCGATCGGAATGGCCTCGTACCCGCTCAGCGCGCACGGCGGCCGGACGCCGAGCCGGTGCAGGGCCGCCGCCCCGCGCGCCCAGTCGCGGTGGGAGTCGGTGGTGCGGTGGACGGCGCCGCGCAGCACCGTGTACTGCACCGCCAGATGCCCGGCGAGGGCGAGCACGACCAGGGTCACGGCCGCCGGACGCCAGGGTCTGCCCCGCGCGGTGACCGCGTGGACGAGGACGTCGGCGACCGGGAGGGCCAGCAGCGCGTAGACGGGGAGCAGGAAGCGCGGCGCCGCGTATCCGATCATGAAGAGGTAGGGGAGGGCCGCCGTGGCGGCGCAGACGAGCGGCAGCAGGGTCGGCGTGAGGCGCCGGTGCCTGACGGCGAGGGCCAGTCCCAGCGCGGCCGCGACCGGCAGGGCGCACCACCACGCCAGCACCGCCGGGGCGGGCATCGGGGTGTCGCACGGACGGCACAGGACGTCCCCGCCCAGGCTGCGCATCTGGTCGCCGATCGCCACGTTCCAGCCGAGGCCGCCCTGGATCCGGGCGGCCTGGTCGAGCCGGGCGCCGAGGCCGCCGTAGTCGACGTACGCCTCGACGGCCCACTCGACGGCGCCGGGCAGCAGCCCGGCGGCCAGGGCCGCGCACAGCCGGACCCGCCCCGGGGTCCGGACGCACAGCAGCAGGGCGAGGAGCGGCAGGGCGACCCAGACCGCGTCGGTGGGCCGCATCCACGCCAGCAGCATCGCGCTCGCGGCCACGCCCCACACGGCGACCCGGTCGTCCGGGTCCGCACGGGCGCGCAGGACGTGGCCGACGCAGGCCAGGGCGCCGATGGCGACCCAGTAGTTGGGCATCGCCTGCGGGCCGTAGAACAGGGTGATCCAGAGCGTCGCGAACAGCCCCGAGGCGACGGCCCGCACGTGCGGCGGGAACAGGCCGCGCCACGCGTGGAACGCGAGGAACAGTCCGAGGCCGGCCAGCACCGCCAGCCAGACCCGCAGCAGCACCGTGGACGACGACCACGCGGCGACGGGGGCGACCAGCAGCGGGACGCCCCGTGCGCGCGGCGCGCTGAAGAACGCCGCCGGACTGTGGCCGGACACCTGGCTGACGTACACGGTCTCGTCCCAGCCGAGACCCATGCCCGGCGGTACGACGAGCAGCTGGGCCAGTGTGAAGGCGCCCGCGGTCAGCGCGGGCGGGAGCCCGCCGCGTCCGCCCGCCCTCGCGAGAAGGCGCGCGGCACGCGGCCGAAGGGGTGGTCCGGGCCGGGGAACGGTACCGGCGGGAGGGGTGTCCGGGGCGCTGACGCCCCTCACCGTCTTGTCCATCGGCGGCTCTCACCCCTGACGTCTGCTCAGACCCGTGTCCCACGACGCCTTGTGGCAGTGCCTGTCCGCCGCACCCGCCAGCATGCGTACATATATGAAGATCACGGACAAATTACACCGGGCTCCGGCGGAACGCCGGGTGGACGGGGCCGCGAGGGACGCGGATTCCGCCGTCCCGGGCCGGTTGCCGACGTGTCGGCGTGGGCATCACCGGTGAGGCAGGACCGTCCGCGCGCCGGGTCGCGCGGGGCCCGTCGGCGGTGGGACCGCCGGGCACAGGTGGCCCTGGAGGGGGAGTGAGGTGTCATGCGTGCGTACTGGCACGCTGTCCGGCGTACCGCGCGCGTCGAGTACGCACTGCCGCGGGAGGCCGTTTCGGCCGGGAGGGCACGCGAGCTGACCACCGCGTTCCTCACGCGGCCCGGTCCGCGGGTGACGGCGCCGACCGTCGACCAGGTGGACGACGCCCGGCTCATCGCGTCCGAGCTCGTCGCCAACGCCGTGCGGCACGGCCGGTCCGGCTGCCGGCTGCGGCTGAAGGTGGGGCGCGGCCGGGTGACCGTCGAGGTCCACGACGACAGCCCCGGCAGGCCCCGGGTGCGCACGCCGGACACCGAGTCGGAGAGCGGCCGCGGCCTGGCGATGGTGGAGAAGCTCGCCCACCGTCTGGAAGTCGTCAGTACGGGCGTCGGCGGCAAGACCGTCCGGGCGGTACTGGCGCAGTGAATTGCGGAGGCCGTCCGGAAAAACACCGGGTGAACGGGACCGACCGGGTGAGGAGAGCGGCGCGTCGGGTGAATTGACACCCAATACCCGGAAGAGCGAGGCATAAACCCCGGGAAAAGCAGATGACAAAAAGCGGCCGGCCGGGTACCGCACACGAAGTGCGGTACCCGGCCGGCTCAGCCCGTGACGACCTGTGTCAGCGTCGGGTCAGGCAGGATCAGGCGGGAACGATGTTCTCGGCCTGCGGGCCCTTCTGGCCCTGCGTGACGTCGAAGGTCACCTTCTGGCCTTCCTGGAGCTCACGGAAGCCCGAGGTGGCGATGTTCGAGTAGTGGGCGAAGACGTCGGCGCCGCCGCCGTCCTGCTCGATGAAGCCGAAGCCCTTTTCCGAGTTGAACCACTTCACGGTACCGGTAGCCATCTTTTTCTCCTTCGGGGCAGTGCTCGTGGACCCGCACTGTGCGGGCCCGCAATCGCCGCGATGTGCCCCGGCCCGGGTCGGAAAAACACCGGGAATTCAGAGACGGACCAACCGATACGGACCGGAGGGTTCGCCCCAAGACTTCGGGAACCACAACTGCAACTGATTTCGACCCTAGCACGGGACCCGCGGGAAGTGGTGGCAGACTTTGTCACGGCGACCGGGGGAATAAACGCCCGGCGGTGACGCACAGCGATTTCTGTTTTGGCGACGACAGATATTCGTGTTTCACGGGGACATGCCGGACGTCGCGCGGGCGTCGCGCTCGACGTCGATGACCGATCCCGGGCCCAGCCGCTCGTACAGCCACTTCGCGTCGGCGTCGCGCAGGCCGATCCAGCCGCTGGTCACGTCGTGGACGCCGACGACCTTCCTGTCGTACGTCAGCGCGCCGATGAAGTTCGGTTCGCCGGCCCGGCCGCTGAACCGGATCACCCAGGGCACCTTGACGTAGGCGCCCTCCGGGCCGGCCTCCTCGGAGGGCAGCAGCCTCGTCTCCTGTCTGCCGGTGACCGTCATCCGGCCGGTGACCGTCGGCGTCCTCGCGGCGCCCGACGTGACGGGCAGCCTGCGCCCGTCGACGGTCAGTACCCGCCGCGTCAGGTCGATCGTCGCGTCGGGCCGGGCCCGGGGGGCGGCGGACGTCACGGACGGGCCGGGCACCCGGGCCGGGTCGGCGGCGCTCGCGGCCGGGGAGGAGCCCCGCTCCGAGCCGTTCGCGAGGTTCGCCAGCACGACGGCGGCCAGACAGGCCGCGGCGCAGGCACCCGCGGAGGCGGCGGCGGTACGGCGGCGGCGCCTGCGGCGTACCGCCCGGCCGCGGATCTCGGCACCGGACACCGGCGGGGGCGACTCGCCGCTCACGGCCAGCTCGGCCAGCCGGGAGGAGAGCGGGGTGCCGGGGCCGCTGATGCCGGGTTCGTCGGTGCCGGGGCCACGGGCGGCGGGTTCATCGGACACGGTCGCCCTCCCTCTCCCCCCTAGGAGGTGTCTGACACATGCCCGCGGCGTCGCGGTGTCCGGCACGCACGCTCATGTGGCAGACACCCCCTCGCCCGCCGACAGCTCACGCGCCAGGGCCGCCCGGCCGCGGGACAGTCGGGCCTTGACCGTTCCCACGGGAGCACCGGTTTCGGAGGCTACCTGCTCGACACTGAGGTCGCACAGATGGTGAAGGACCACGGCCATGCGCTGCGACTCGGGCAGTCCGCGCAGCGCGGCGACCAGCGCGGCGCGCTCCGGGCCGGGGCCCGGCGTGTGCTCCTGCTGCGGGAGGCGCCGGACGAGCTCCAGCCAGCGACGCGCCCGGCGCCAGCGGCTCACCGCGAGCCGCATCGCCACCGTCCGCACCCACGCCTCGGGCGCCCCGTCGGCGAGGAACGCGCGCCGCCGGTCCCAGGCGCGGACGAACGCCTCCTGGACGACGTCCTGCGCCTCGCCGTGGTCCCCGGTGAAGGCGTAGATCTGGCCGGTCAGCCGCGGGAACGCGGTCGCGTAGAACGCGTCGAACTCTTCCTCGGTCATGCCCCCCGCCGGAGTTTGCGGACAGTTCCCGGGCCCCGTGCTCCCCCGAGTGCACAGATGTGCGTACAGGTCCCGTACGCCGCACATCGAAACACACCGCGCGGGCGCCCCGTCGACCACGGCGGCCCGTCCACGGCACCGGCGTCCCCCGCCCCGCGGCGCCCGTGATCCCGCCTCCGGACGGCGCTGCGGGGGGCCGTCGTAGCCGGAACGGTATGGCTCCGAGTCCGTCCGGCCCCACCATTCACGGCCTCCTAGGCGCATACTGGAAGCACGATGACGAAGCCCTCAGCGCCCCGGCGCCAGCTCCCCACCAGTCCCTTCAAAGCTCCGGCCGTGCCCTCGCCCAAGCACTTCAGCCTCGGCGACAGGGTCTCCCACGACCAATTCGGCCTGGGCACGGTCATCGGAGTCGAGGAGGGCATCGCGATGCTCGTCGACTTCGGTTCCCACACGGCCCGCATCCCCAGTCCGTACAGCCGCATGGACGTGCTCTGACCGCCACCTGAGGCGCGGCCCGCGCGCGCCCGCGCCCCTCACAGGGGCGGCTGGGCGGGTGCCGGACCGAGCGTCGTGGTGCCCGGCGCCGTGCGGTGGCCGAGGCCGGTGCGGTAGGCGTCCAGCGCCGCTTCCGTGCGGCCCGTGCGGCGCAGCAGGTCGCCCAGCAGCCGGCACAGGTCGGCAAGGTCGCCTGCGGCGCCCGCGCGCTCCAGCAGGCTCAGCGCGCGCACGTAGTGCTCCTCGGCGGCGTCCGTGTCCCGGGCGTCCTCCGCGATGATGCCCAGCAGCCGGTGCGCGCCCGCCGAGTGCACCGCGCCGCGCTCGAAGTGCAGGTCGCCGAGCACCTCGCGCAGCAGCTCCGCTGCCTCCTGCGACTTGCCGCGCCGGTGCAGCACGTCCGCGAGCTCGACGGCGACCTGGCTGGTGTAGAGAGTGGCGCCGCGGGTGGCGGTGTGCATGGCCCGCGCCTCCCGCAGCTCCTCCTCGGCACGCTCCAGCCGCCCGTGCTGCGCGTAGAGGTAGCCGCGCATCCAGTGGCAGTTGGCGAGCTCCGTACGGATGCGGAGCTGGCTGTAGAGCTCGGCGGCCTTGCCCAGCGACGCGTCGGCCTCCGTGAACCGGCCCTCCGCGATCATCGTGCGGGCGACGGAGCGGTGCATCCGGGCCAGCAGCGCGGGATCGGCGACCTGCGGTGCCAGCGCCAGCGCGAACTCGGCCGCCTGCGCGGCGCGCGCGTGCGCGCCCATGTCCATGTACGGCGCGATCACGCCCGTGTACAGCAGGAGCAGCGCTCCGGGGTCGTGCATCCCGGTCCGGTTCAGCTCGTCGAGCGTGGTCTCGAACAGGTAGCAGGAGTAACGGAGTTCACCGGCGAGGTAGTGGGCGACGGCGCGGCCCCGCAGGGCGGGCACCCGGACCGGCAGCGAGGCGTCGCCGAGGCGCTGTTCCGACTCCTCGAAGCGCAGCCGTGCCGTCTCCAGGTCGCCGGTCTCCAGGGCGCACTCGCCGAGCCCCAGCAGCGCGGCCGCCTGCTCGTCGGTGAGCCCGTGCGCGTCGGCCTCCGTCAGCAGGGCCGCGTACTGCTCCCGCGCCACCTCGGCCGCGCCCGTGGCCAGGGTCCGCTGGGCGTCGGTCAGCCGCAGCCGCAGGTCGGTGGCGAGGTGGGCGGGGCGGCCCGTCGTCAGCTCGTCGTAGGCGACGCCGAGCCGGTCGGCGATGTGCCGCAGCGCGGGCTCCGAGGCCCGCACCCGGCCGGCCTCCAGGGTGGAGATGTAGGCGGGTGTGTAGGCCGGTTCCGCCAGCTGCCGCTGGGTCAGACCGCGCTCCGTGCGCAGCTGCTGCACCCTGCGCCCGATGATCCCCGGGTCGTCGCGATCCACCATGAATTAAGCATGCCATTAAGTCGGCTTGCCCTCGCGTGCTTCCCGGCCGCCGCCCAACTGCCGGTGCCCTCTTGCCGTTTACGGGCGGAAGCCTTTACGTTAAGCGCACCATTAAACCTGATTAATACACCGCTATACGCCGCCGTTGCGAGGTCGCCGTGCTCCGACGTATACCCGCGCGCTACTCCAGGGGCCTCGGCGCGGCCCTGATCGCCGTGGCCGCCCTGGTCACGGCCGCCAACGCGGGCCCCTCGGGCCGGCCCCCCGTCCAGCCGGGCAGCCACGTGGCCGACGACTCCGCGGCCACCCGCTCCGCGGCCGTCCTCGCTCCGGACCACGCCCGCGCGCCCCGGACACCTACGCTGGGCGTGTGACCTCTTCCGCCGCACGTGTCGCGCTGGACCTCACCGCCGATCTCCCGGTGGGGTCGCTGGAGGACTTCTACCGGGACCTGCACCGGCATCCCGAGCTGTCGCTGCGCGAGCACCGCACGGCGGCGAAGCTGGCCGGGCGGCTGCGGGCCGCCGGGTACGAGACGGCGGAGGGCGTCGGCGGCACCGGCGTCGTCGGGGTGCTGCGCAACGGCGACGGGCCGGTCGTCCTGCTGCGCGGGGACATGGACGCGCTGCCCGTCACCGAGGAGACGGGACTGCCGTACGCCTCCGAGACCCCCGGTGTCATGCACGCCTGCGGGCACGACCTGCACGTCACCTGGCTGACCGGCGCCGCCGAGGCGCTCGCCGCGGGACGCGAGGCCTGGTCCGGGACGCTCGTCGTCGTCGGCCAGCCCGCCGAGGAGACCGGCGAGGGCGCCGCCCTGATGGTCGCGGACGGTCTGTACCGGCGTTTCCCGCGCCCGCACGTGCTGCTCGCCCAGCACGCCGCCCCCGGCCCGACGGGGATGTACGCGCACACGCCCGGACTGATCCTCTCGGCCGCCACGGACGTCGACATCGTCGTGCACGGGCGCGGCGGTCACGGCTCGCGTCCGGAGTCCACGGTCGACCCGGTGGTGACGGCCGCCTACCTCGTGACCCGGCTGCAGACCGTCGTCTCCCGCGAGGTCGCTCCGCGCGACCCCGCCGTGCTCACCGTCGGGCGGATAGAGGGGGGCACCCGGCACAACATCATCCCGTCCGAGGCGCGCATCTCCCTGAACCTGCGGACGCAGTCCCACGACGTCCGGGAGCGGATGATCGCCGCGATCCGCCGCATCGCCGCCGGTGAGTGCGCGGCCGCCGGCTGCCCCCGCGAACCGGAGGTGACGGTCGGCAACAGCTTCCCCGTGACCGTCAACGACTCCGAGACCGACCGCATGATCTCCGCCGTCCACGCCCAGGTCTTCGGCGCGGCCACCATCCTCGACCCGGGCCCGGCGATGGGCAGCGAGGACTTCCCCCGGCTCGCCGAGGGCGGGCTGCCGTACTCGTACTGGTTCGTCACCAGCACCTCCCCCGAGCAGTGGGCGGCGGCGCCGGGCAACGACCTGATGGAGAAGTTCGCGGCCGTCCCCAGCAACCACAGCCCCCACTTCGCCCCGGACACGGTGACGCTGGTGCCGGGGATCCGGGCGATGGTGTCGGGGGCGCTGGCCTGCCTCGCCCGCTGAGGCGTCAGTCCTCCAGGACGTCGTGCAGGGCCTCGTCGAGTCGCCTGGCCAGCCGCGCGTCCGAGGGCGGGTCGTCGGTGAACAGCGCGCCGAGCGTGGTCGAGAAGGTCTGCGTGAAGGCTCCGTACAGCGGGGTCCTCGGGCGCTGCACGGCCCGCCGCAGCGCGGGCAGCAGGACGCCCCGCGCGTACTCCGGGCGGCCCTGCGCGTCGCGCGGCATCCGGTCGGCCGACTCCCCGGAGGCCGAGGCGGAGGGCGACGCCGGGGAGGCCCCGCGGGTCCCCGCCGCCTCGCAGCGGAGACCGTCGTCGGTGTACGCGGACGTACGGGTCGCCGCGAACCCCGCGTCCAGCAGGCACCGTTCACTCCCGGCGCCCGTGAGGAACCTGATGAGGTCCTCGGCGGCCTCGCGCTGCCCGGACGCCCGGGTGACCGCCAGGTTCTGCCCGCCGAGCACGGCCCTGCCCGGCAGCGGCGCCACGCCCAGCCGCCGGTCGTCCAGCGACTGGTGCAGGGTCCGGTACGCGTACGGCCAGTGCCGCAGGAACGCCGTCCTCCCGTCCGCGAAGTCCGTGAGCGACCGGTCCTCCCCGGAGTGGAAGGCCGCGGGCAGGGTGTACGGGGTCTGCGTACGGTCCCGGAGTTCGCCGATGCCCCGCTCCAGCGTCTCCACCGAACCGGTGTAGCGGCCGCGGCCGTCGGTGAGCCGGGCCCCGCCGGTGGCGGACGCGAACGACTCGACCGCGTTGACCGTGCGGCCCTCGTACGCGTCGAGCTGGGTGGTCCAGCCCTTCTCGTACGCCTTCGGGCGGTCCTCGCCCGCGTCGTCGAGGGTGCTGCTGAGCTGCTGCACCTTCCGCCAGCTCGTCCCGGCGGGCAGGTCGGTGTCGTTCACGCCCGCGGCGGCCAGATAGTCGCGCCGGTAGTAGAGGAGACCGACGTCGCTGTTGAAGGGGACGGCGTACACCTGGCCGTCCCAGCGGGCCGTCTCCGCGACCGACGCGACGACGTCGTCGTCGACCATGTCGTCGGGCAGCTTCCGGATCAGCCCGGCGTCGGCGAACTCCGGCACCCAGGTCACGTCCAGATTGACCACGTCGTAGCGCGCGCTGCCGGACTGCAGCGCCCCGAGCAGCTGGCTGCGCTGCAGGTCGGCGGAGCCGGGCAGCTCCACCAGCCGCGCCCGCACCCCGGAGTCCCGCTTCTCCTGCCGCTCGTTCCAGGCGTCGATGAGCTGCTCCCGCACCCCGCCCTCCCCGGTCACGTCCCGGCCGCTGGCCACGACGATCTCCCCGGTGACCGCGTGGGTCCCGCCGCCCGGGTCCCCGTCCGCGCCGCCGTCCGCCGTGCACGCGCAGGCGGCGAGCAGCAGGGAGGCGAGGACGGCGGCGAGCCGGCGCGGGCGGCCGGGCGGCCGGCCTGAGGGCCGGTGGGGCGGCCTCACTTGTCCCCCGTCCCGGTCCGGGCCACCTCGTCGCGCAGCCCCGCCACCACATCGGTCTTCGTGTCCAGACAGCGGCCGCCGGACGCCGCCGAGATCCGGGCGTCCGGTTTCCCGCGGTCGCAGCCGCCGCTGTCCAGGGCGGCCACGACCACCGGGATCCGCCGCTTCCCCGCCGCCGCGAGCAGGTCCTTCATCCGCTCTCCCCCGAGGTGGTCGTTGTCCTCGTCGTCCGTGACGTAGACGATCAGCTGCGGCCGGTCGTCGTGGCCGCCGCGCCGGTCCATCTCCTCCAGGGCCGCCGTCAGCGCCGCGTACGGATCGGCCTCCACCTCCCGCACGGCCGCGCCGCGTTCGAGGGTCTGCTCGGCCTCGCCGCGCGCGTGCCGGCCGAAGGGCAGCAGGACGCTGTGGGTGCCCCGGCCGCCGGGCTGCGCGGCCACCGCCCAGACGCCGTACTCGTCCTCGTCGCCGAGGCCCGCGAACGCCTGCCGCACGATCCCCGGGCCGCCGCCCGGCCCGTCCCACAGGTCGCCCATCGAGCCCGAACTGTCCAGCAGGAACAGCACCCTGCCCGGCCCGCCCGCCTTCCGGTACGCGGTCAGCGCGCTGTCCAGGGCACCCGCCGAGGCCGGTGCGGGCAGCCCGCCCGGGGCACGCAGGACGCCCGCGCCCGGGCCGCCGGGGTCGAGCGGCGCGTGATCGCCGCGCGGGCTGCGGAAACCGTCCTGCCCGAACACCGCCAGCCCCTCCCCGCCGGTCAGCCACTCCTCGAACCGCCGCACCGCCTCGCCGCGCGCCTCCGTGTCACGGTCCGCCTCGTACCAGCTGACGTGGACGAACACCGGGTCGAGGGCCGGCACGTCGTCCGGGTACGCCGCCATCCGCGGGGTGCGGGTGCTCCTGTCGCAGGAGACGCCGCTGCGCAGCAGGAACTCCGGGACGAGGGCGGCGGTCCGCCGGTCCACGGTGTCGTCGTCGGGCAGCGCGCACAGCAGGTCGGCGCCGGTGGGGGCGGGCGGGCCCGGCTGGGCGACCCGCTGTTCGCCCGCGCCCACCGCGCCGGGCTCCACGGCGCCGCCCCCGTCCGCCCCGTACAGCCCGGCCGTCGCCAGCAGCGCGGAGTCGGTGAACTCCGGGTCCGTACGCCGTACGTCCGCGTCGGCGTCACGCTCCCGCAGATCCGCCACCAGCCCCGCCAGGCTCCGCCCGGTCCGCTCGCCCACCCGCTCCGCGGCGATGTTCTGCGGCACGGCGAGCACCATCGGCGAGTACGCGAACGGCGGCGAGTCGGCGTCCAGGGTGACCCACTTCCACTTGTCGGGCGCCTGGGCGGCCCGGGTGACGCTCGCCGACGTCGCCGGTATCCAGATGTCCGGCTGCGGTCCGACGTCACGCTGCGGGTTGACGTCGTCGCCGCGGGGCTCCTGCCAGGGGTCGGCCTGCTCGTGGAAGCCGTTCACCGCGTCGGCGGCGCCGGCACCGTAGACGGTGATGCCGCTGCGCCGGCAGCCGTCGGCGGTCCGGTTCGCGTCGGAGGTGAGGTAGGTGTCCGCCGCCTTGCGGACGGTGGGTTCGAGGTCCGGGTCGGTGAGCAGGCGCAGTTCGAGCGGCGGGCGGCAGGGCGCGCCGGAGTCGGCGACGAGCTCGCGGACCGCCACGCCGAGCCCCGCCAGCAGGGCCACGGCGACGGCGGCGGCGCCCGCCCGGCCGAGCGCGCCCCGGGGCAGCAGGCCCAGGGCCTTGCGCGGCGACGGGCGGACGGAGACCCCGGGGACGGCCCGCCGGGACCGGGGCCACGGCGGACGCGGGGCACGGGCGGCGCGGAGCAGGGCCGCGAGCGCGGCGCGCGGACGCGGCCGTACGGGAGCGGCGGGCGGCCGGGGGGCGGGTGCGGGGGGCCCGGGCGCGGGCTCGGGGTGGCCGGGCGCGGGGGTGGTGCGGTCGGGTGCGGGGGTGGTGCGGTCGGCGAGGATCACGTCCTCGCCCGACGGCGCGGGCCTGCTCTGCGGCTGCCACGATTCCGCGCGCAGGGTGAGCAGGCCCAGGGCGGGCAGGCGCTCGCGCAGCGCCTCGGCCAGCCCGGCGAAGGTCACGAGGCCGTCGTCCGGGCCGTCCCCGGTTCCGGTGCCGTCCGCGCCCTCCCCGGTTCCCGTGCCGTCCCCGTCCGGATCCTCCGTCAGCAGCCGCACCAGCTCCGCCGTGAAGGGGGTCGGTGTCGCGTCGTCGCCCGCGTCGATACGGCTGTTGGCCTGCACGCTCATCAGCAGCGACACGGCCTGCCGGTCCGCGTCCCGGAAGGTGTCCCAGATCTGCGCCGCGTTGCCCGCGTTGCAGCAGTCGAGGATGACCACGACCTGCCGGGCACGCGCGGTGGCGAGGACCGTGAGCACGCTGCTGAACGGCCAGGCCCCCTGGAAGACGGCCTTGTCGCCCGGCACGGTCATCGCGTTGCGCATCTGGAGCCAGAGCTCGTCGCCGGCGCTGGGCACCGCGCCGTGCCCGGCGAAGTAGAACAGCAGCAGCCCCTCGGCCCCGGCCACCGCCTCGTTCAGCGCCTGGTTGAACTCGTCGACGCCGCTCGGCGCGCAGCGGGTGACCTCGTCCTCGGCGAACACCCCGCCGCGCACCAGCGCCTCGCCCAGCCGTGCGACGTTGTGCTCGACGGCCCGGAGGTCGCCGGGGACCCCGTGCGGATCCGCCGGCGCCTTCACGTCGTACCGGGACACCCCGACGAGGAGTGCCCGGTTCACCTTTCCCCGTGGGTCGAAGGACACCACGGGACTACCGCTCGTCGACGCCCGGACGGATCTCGGCCTCGGGGGGCTCGCCGCTCTCCACCGAGCGGCGGTTGACCCGCCACGCCTCCACCGCGCGTCTGGTCTGGGCGATCACCTCGTCGAACATCCTGTTGCTCGCCCAGCCGGCCAGCAGCAGCACGATCTCCGTGCCGGCGCCCATCGGGTTGCCGTGCCCGTCCGGCGCGGCCCGCTCGTGGATCAGCACCGTGCGGTCCCGGGCCAGCTCCTCCAGACGGTGCTCCCGCTCCAGCCACTTCTTCAGCGCCGCGACGTCGCCCTCCCGCGCGGGCTCCGCGAGGCGCACATGGATCGTCCTGCGCCGGTCTTCCTCCCCCTCAGCCATAACTCCTCATGATGTCACGGCAGTTGGATCTCGACACCGAACGTGACGCGTTGTTCCCGAGCCGTGACGAGCCGGGCGGACGTGGCCTTGGGTGTCTTACGGAGCCGTGACATCGGCGCCGCCCTCCACGCCGCGGCCCCCTCGCGGGCCTAGCGTTCGGTCCATGCGCGTACTGGTCACCGGCTCGGCCGGGTTCATCGGGACACAGATCGTCGCGGCGCTGACCGCGAGCGGGCACGAGCCGGTCGGCTACGACCTGCGCGAGGGCGCGGACGTCCGGGACCGGGCGGCCGTCACCGCCGCCCTCGCCGACGGCGTCGACGCCGTCTGCCACCAGGCGGCGATGGTCGGGCTCGGCACCGGCTTCCGCGACGCGGCGGAGTACGTCTCCCGCAACGACCTCGGCACGGCCGTCCTCCTGACCGCCATGGCCGAGGCGGGGGTGCGGCGGCTGGTGCTCGCCGGGTCGATGGTCGTGTACGGGGAGGGGCGGTACGCGTGCGGGGCGCACGGGGTGGTGCGGCCCGGACCCCGCGCGGTGAGCGACCTCGACGCCGGGCGCTTCGAGCCCCGGTGCCCGGAGTGCGGACGGGAGCTGACGCCCGGTCTGGTCGCCGAGGACGCCCCGGCCGACCCGCGCAACGTGTACGCCACCACCAAGCTCGCCCAGGAGCACCTCGCGGCGGCGTGGGCGCGGACGACGGGCGCCGGGGCGGTGTCGCTGCGCTACCACAACGTCTACGGGCCCGGGATGCCCCGCGACACCCCGTACGCGGGCGTCGCCTCCTTCTTCCGTTCCTCCCTCGCCCGCGGCGAGGCGCCCCGCGTCTTCGAGGACGGCGGCCAGCGGCGCGACTTCGTGCACGTGCGCGACGTGGCGGCGGCCAACGTCCTGGCCCTGGAGGCGGTCGCGCCCGACGCCTCGTTCACCGCGTACAACACGGGCAGCGGCGACCCGCACACCGTCCTGGAGATGGCCCGGGCGCTGGCGTCCGCGTACGGCGGCCCGGACCCCCTGGTCACCGGCGAGTACCGGCTCGGCGACGTCCGGCACATCACGGCGGACCCGGCCCGGCTGCGGGCGGAGCTGGGCTGGAAGGCCGAGGCCTCCTTCACGGAGGGCATGACGGAGTTCGCGAAGGCCCCGCTCGGCTCCTGAACGCGCCGCTCAACGGCCCGCGTCCCCGGCCGTCGCGTCCCTCCAGGGTCCTTCTGGTGGATCTCCGTGGGCGACGCCACGGAGATCCGTCAGAAGGACTCCAGCTCCCGCAGGTGCTGCCGTACGTGGTGGAGGGCGCCCTCGCGGCGGCCGGGCACCCGGCGGCGCACCTCGGCCAGCGCGCCACCCAGCTCACGGGCGCGGGCGGCGTCGCGGACGCGGCCCCACTGGTGGTGCGCCCGGTCGACCGCCGTCTCGACGGCGGCGGAGTCGGCGCGCTGACCCGCGGCGAGCCGGGCCCGCGCGACGCCCAGCCAGCCCTGGCAGCTGCGCGCCGCGTCCCCGGCGAACATCGCGAGGTCCGCCGCCACCTCCATCCAGTGCAGCACCTGTTCCGAACCGGGCCCGTACGCGCGCGACGCCTCACGCTCCCGCTCCCGTACGAGCGCGGCGGCCTCGGCGTGCCGGCCGGCCCGGACGGCGGAGGCGATCCGGGCGTGGGTGTCCGGTTCCGCGCCGCTTTCCCGTCCGGGTGCGGGGGCCTGTGCGGGGGCGGCCGGTGCGGGCGCGGGGACGACGGCGGGCGGAGTCCGCGGGGCCGCCGGGAAGGCGGGCGCGAAGGGCGGCACCGGCCGCGCGAAGGGCCCCGCGCCGGGCACGGCCGCCGGCCCCGCCGCCGGGACCGTTGCCGGGGCCAGGACGAGGTCGGTCCGGGCGGCGGCCGGGTCCTCGGCGCACACCCGCGTGAGCGTCTGCTGGTGAAGCAGCTCCGGGGCGGGCCGGTGGCCGCTGCGCAGGATCGTCGCGAGGGCCTTCATGTACGCGGGGGCCGCGACCTTGCGGCGGGGCGGGGGCGGCGCCACCCTGCCGTACAGGGCGGCGGACCGGCCCGCCGTCAGCGGGTGCGCCGCGAGATGGTCCCAGGTCTCCGCGTCGGCGTGCAGATCGGCGAAGAGCGTGGTGGATCCCGGCGGGCGCAGCCGCAGTTCCTCGGCGATCCACTGCCAGGGGAACGCCGTGTAGCGGACCGTCGCCGGGGTCGTGCGGGCCAGCGCCAGATGCGGCAGGTGCTGACGGCGGTCCAGCTGGAGCTGGCCGGCGACGAAGACGGTCAGCGGCCCGGGCGCGGTGGCCGCCGCGCGCAGCCGGGTCAGCACGGCCTGCGGCTCCAGCGGGTCGGCGAGTTCGACGACGTTGGCCGTCTCCGCGCCGGACAGCACCGCCGGTGAGACGGCGGCGAGCACGGGGAGCACGGAGGCCGCGTCCATTAGGCACCCCTTGCCCATGGGCGAGGCCGCGAGGAGCAGCACGGTTCCGGGCATGGTTTCCCTCCCCATCGATCACGTACGTCAGCACCGTAACCGCTGCGCCCGCGCGGGGGACACGTACGGAGGGCGAACGCCCTCCTATGCCTCGGCTTGTACCGGCTGCCGCACGCCTCGGGCGGGGAGCGTCACCTCGAAGCGGCAGCCGCCGGTGACGTTGCGGACGGCCGCGTGGCCCCGGTGGGCCTCGACGATGCCGCGCACGATGGCGAGGCCGAGGCCCGCACCGGCGGGCGGCGTCCGGGCGTGGGTGCCGCGCCAGCCGGTGTCGAAGACGCGGGGCAGGTCCTCCTCGGGGATGCCTCCGCAGCCGTCGGTGACGGACAGGACGACGCCGTCGCCGGACCGTTCGGCGGCGACCGCGACGGTGCCGTCGGCGGGGGTGCGGCGGATCGCGTTGACGAGGAGGTTGCCGAGCACCCGGCTCATCTCCTTGCCGTCGACCTCCACCGGGACCGGCTCGACGCGGTCGCCGACGAGCCGTACGCCGTGCTCGCGGGCCAGCGGGTCCGCGCCGGCCAGGGCGTCGCCGACCAGGTCGTACAGGGAGATCCGGGAGGGGGACAGGGCGAGGGCACCGGCGTGGATGCGGGAGAGCTCGAAGAGGTCGCCGACCATCACGTTCAGGCGTTCGACCTCGGCGCGGATCTGGCGGAGGTAGCGCTCGGGCTCGTCGGCGACGCCGTCCTCCAGCGCCTCCGACATGGCGCGCAGTCCGGCCAGCGGGGTACGCAGGTCGTGCGAGATCCAGGCGACGAGTTCGCGCCGGGAGGCCTCCAGGGCGCGTTCGCGGTCGCGGGACTCGGCGAGCCTGGCGCTGGTGGCCTGCAGCTCACGGCTGAGCGCGGCGAGTTCGGCGGTCGCGGGCCCGTCGGGCGCGGCGAAGTCGCCGTCGCCGAACGAGCGGGCGGCCAGGGTCAGCGCCCGGCTGCGGGCGACGACCCAGCGGCCGAGCAGCAGCGCGGTGGCGAGGGAGACGACGGCGGCCATCGCCACGACCGTGGTCACCACCGTCAGGTCGTGCGGCGACAGGAACATCGCCCATGCCACGGCCAGCGTCCCCGCGAGCATCGCGGTGACCGCGACGGCCGCCACGACGGTGAGCGAGGCGGTCAGCGAACGCCGCCGGATCAGCACCAGCACCCCGGCCCCGGCGAGCCCGGCCGCCCCGGCCCCGAGGAAGGCGAACAGTGCCATGAGGAGGAGGTCACGCATGGTCAGGACTCCTGGGCGAGCGGGCCGGGGCCGGGGGTGTCGAAGCGGTAGCCGACTCCCCAGACCGTCTGGATCAGGCGGGGCCTGGCCGGGTCGTCCTCGACCTTGCCGCGCAGGCGGCGGACGTGGACGGTGACCGTGGAGAGGTCGCCGAAGTCCCAGCCCCAGACGTCGCGCATCAGTTCCTCCCGGCCGAAGGCGCGGCCCGGATGGCGCAGGAAGAACGCGAGCAGGTCGAACTCCCGGATGGTGAGGGCCAGTTCCGCCCCGTCCTTGGCGGCGCGGCGGGCGGCGGGGTCCACGGTGAGGCCCGCCGCGCCGAACGGCCCCGCCGGGCGCGGGCCGGACGCGGGGCGGCTGCGGCGCAGTACGGACTCGACGCGCAGCACCAGTTCGCGGGGGCTGAACGGCTTGGTGACGTAGTCGTCGGCGCCGACTTCGAGGCCGAGGATCCGGTCGTCCTCGTCGCCGCGCGCGGTGAGCATGACGACCGGCACCGGCCCGCGCTCGCGCAGCCGCCGGCACACCTCGAGGCCGTCCATCCCCGGCAGCATCAGATCGAGGACCACCAGGTCGGGCCAGTGGTCCGCCGCCCGCGCCAGCGCCTCGGGGCCGTCGCCCGCCCGGTCCACCGTGTGGCCCGCGCGGGCCAGGTATCCGGAGACGACCTCGGCGACGGTCGGGTCGTCGTCCACGACCAGCACCCGGTCCGGCGGGGGCTGGGACGCGGACCGTGCGGCAGGCGGCTGTTGCTCCATGCGGTCCAGCGTCGCACCGGGTGCGCGCGAGGGCTGCCCCCGGAGGGGTCCCGCCACCCGACGTCCGTGTTTCGTAAGGAGAGGAAGTCCGAGTTACGGCTTTTGTCTCCGTAGGGTGAGAGCCGTGACGACCTCTCCCCGAACGGAAGACCCCCGAGCCTCGGGTGTCGACGTGATCCTGCCCTGCCTGAACGAGGCCGAGGCCCTGCCCTGGGTGCTGGCCCGGATCCCGGAGGGCTGGCGCGCGATCGTCGTGGACAACGGCTCGACGGACGGCTCGGCCCGGCGGGCCCGCGCCCTCGGCGCGACCGTCGTGCACGAGGAGCGCCGCGGCTTCGGCGCCGCCTGCCACGCGGGGCTGACCGCCGCGACCGCCGGCATCGTGTGCTTCTGCGACTGCGACGCCTCGCTCGACCCCTCCCTGCTCCGGCCCTTCGTGCGCGAGGTGCGGGACGGCCGCGCCGATCTGGTCCTCGGACGGCGCCGCCCGCAGGCCCGGGGCGCCTGGCCCGCGCACGCCCGCGCGGGCAATCTCGCGCTGGCCCGGATGCTCCGCCGCCGTACCGGCCTGCGCCTGCGCGACCTCGGCCCGCTGCGGACCGCCCGCCGCGAGCCGCTGCTCGCCCTCGGGCTGACCGACCGCCGCAGCGGCTACCCCCTGCAGATGGTCGTCCGCGCCGCCGACGCGGGCTGGCGGATCACGGAGCACGACGTCCCCTACCTCCCGCGCACCGGCGCCTCCAAGGTCACCGGCACCTGGCGCGGCACCTGGCAGGCGGTACGGGACATGAGCCGCGTCCTCGCCGAGCCGGCGCCGGCCCGCCCGCGTACGCGAACCGGTCCCGGCGTCGACGTCAACACCCGCATGGGCACCGGCGTCCAAGGAGGCACCCCGCAGTGACCGCCGTCCGCGACACGACGACCACGACGACCTCGACGCCCACGACAACCGCGACGACGACGGTGACCACGACGCTCCTCGTCATCGCCAAGGAGCCGCGCCCGGGGCGGGTGAAGACCCGGCTGACGCCGCCGTTCCGCCCCGAGGAGGCGGCCGCGCTGGCCGAGGCCGCGCTCGCGGACACCCTGGACGCCGTGCTCGCCGCCCCCGCGCGGCGGCGGGTGCTGGTGCTGGACGGGGCGCCGGGGCCCTGGCTGCCGCCCGGCTTCGACGTCGTACCGCAGTGCGGAGGCGGCCTCGACGAGCGGCTCGCCGCCGCGTTCGCCGGCTGCGACGGCCCCGCCCTGCTCATCGGGATGGACACCCCCCAGGTGACCCCCGGCCACCTCACCGTCGACTGGCGGGACTGCGACGCGTACTTCGGGCCCGCCGACGACGGCGGCTTCTGGGCCCTCGGCCTCGCGGACCCCGACCCGGAACTGCTGCGCGGGGTCCCGATGTCCACGGCCGCCACCGGCGCGGTCCAGCGCGGACGGCTCACCGCCGCCGGACTGCGCGTCCGCGATCTGCCGCGGCTGCGGGACGTCGACACGGCGCCCGACGCGGAACGGGCCGCCGAGGCCGCCCCGCACGGGCGGTTCGCGGCGGAACTGGCCCGGCTGACGGTGGCCGCCGGCCGATGACCACCGCCACCGACGGCCTCCCCGCCGCAGCCCCCTCCACCACCGCCACCGGTCCCGCCCACGGGGCCACCGCGCCCGCCGAGGACGCCGCGCCTTCTCCGGAGGGCTCCGCGCTCCCGTGGTGCGCCGACCCGTACGCCGACGCCCTGCGCGCCGGACGCGGTCCGCTCCATCTGCGCCGCCCCGACGGCCGGCTGCTCCCGCTGGACATCGAACGCTGGTGCGCGGAGGCCGACGCCGTGGACCTCGACGTGCTGCGCCGCTGCGAGGGGGCCGTGCTGGACGTGGGCTGCGGCCCCGGGCGGCTGGTCGCCGCGCTGGCCGCGCAGGGACGGCGTGCGCTGGGCATCGACGTCAGCGAGGCCGCCGTCGAACGCACCGTACGGCTCGGCGGGCAGGCGTTGCGGCGCTCCGTCTTCGAACCGGTCCCCGGCGAGGGCCGCTGGGGCACCGCCCTGCTCATCGACGGCAACCTCGGCATCGGCGGGGACCCGCGCGCCCTGCTGCGACGGGTCTCCCGGCTGCTCGCCCCGGGCGGGCTGCTGATCGCCGAGACCGTCCCGGCCGACGTCGACGAGCGCGTCCACGTCCGGGTCCAGGACGCGCGCGGCAGCACCGGCGCCCCGTTCCCCTGGGCCCGGCTCGGGACCCCGGCGCTGCTGAGGGACGCCCGCCGCGCGGGCTGGCACACCACGGACCAGTGGACCGCCGGCAACCGCTCCTTCGCCGCCCTGCGCACCCGAAGCGAGGGCCGTGGCGTCGGCGGCAGGGGTGGCGGCGGCAGCAGGGGTGGCGGCCGCGGCTGAACCCGCCGCGGCAGCCGCCGCGTTCGCTCCTACCGCCGGGCCGCCCCCGCCGCCCGCCGCGCCCGTACCGACCGCAGCATCAGCAGTGCCGCCGACCCTCCGAACAGCACCGCCGTGATCAGCAGCCACCGGGCCAGGAAATCCACGCCCGTCAGGCCCGTGGCCGCCGCGTAGTGGTCCGCCACCTGCCCGCTGATCAGCGGGAACCACACCAGCAGCAGGAGGCCGGACAGCGCCGCCGGGACCCGGACGTACAGCACCCGCTCCCGGCGTCCCGCCCTGCCCAGCGCCCCCGTCACCGCCCGGTCCAGCGCCGCGTACAGCGGGAGCAGCACCAGGTCGTGCAGGAGCGCGGCTCCCACGAACCACACCGCCACGCCGAACCAGTCCCCCGCGAGCAGCCGCACCCCGGCGTACGCCGCGAGCGCGAAGGAGCAGGCCAGCAGGAGGATCTGCGGCGGGCTTCCCACGTACCGGCGCAGGTCGCGCGGGGCGCGGGCGCCGGGGCGGGGGCCGGCGAGGGGGCGAGGTCGCATCACAGGTCTCCGAACGTCATCCGGGCCACCCACTTGGTGTTGAGCACGCCGGGCGCCGCCGGGACGATCACGCGGGCCGGGTAGCCGTGGTCGAGGGACAGGGGCTCGCCGTTGGCGAACAGGACGAGCAGGGAACGCGGGTCGCGCACCTGGTTGGCGCGCAGCGCGCCCCGGCGGAAGGCGCCGTGCGGCTGCAGGGACTCCACCAGCACGTCGGGCGCCTCGCCGTGGCCGGCCAGCGCGGCCAGGTCCCGCAGCCGCACCCCCCGCCACCACTGGTCGGCCGTCGACCAGCCCTCCACGCAGGCGATGGGCAGCGACGAGCTGTGCAGCTCCATCGCCAGCAGCTCGGCACGGCTGAGCCGTACGGTCCCGGCGGGGCCCTCGACGACCAGCCGCCACGCCTCCTCGGTCGTGTCCGCCGGGCGGACGCCGCGCGAGGCCGCCGTCTTGTTGATCTGGAACCCGGCGGGCCCGGTGCCCGGCTCGGGGCCGCCGTGCGGGGCGAGCACGGCCGTCTGCCGCAGCGGCCCGTCGAAGTTCCGCCCCGCCGTGGTGACGAGCAGCAGCAGCGAGGCGCCGCCGACCAGGCCGAGCGCCCCGCGCCGGGAGACGGTGGGCGCGTCGGGGTCCGGGGACGCCAGCTCGGCCGCCTCCCGCGCCCGCGCCCCGCGCGGCCGGTCCCCCGCCCCCGGCTCCTCGCCCAACCCCTCCGCACCCCGCCGTCCCTCGGGCGCCCGGTCCTCCGCCGCCCGGTCCTCCCGCATCCGCCGCACGGTGCGCAGCGCCGTCGGCACCCGCAGCACCGCGTGGGCCACGAACGCGGCGAAGAACACCCAGGCACCGTAGAAGTGCAGCGGGTAGAAGGAGCCCGGGAAGACGTAGTCGAGCTGCACGTTCAGGACGCCCGTCGTGAACTCGAACAGCGCGCCGCCGACCAGCAGGAGCAGCGAGACGCGTTCCAGCGCGTGCGCGAGCGAGCGGGCCGGGGGCAGCGTGAACAGCTTCGGCACCACCGACCAGAGCTTCGCGAGGAGGACGGGGATCAGGACGAGGCCGAGGGTGACGTGGACGCCCTGGGTGAGGCGGTACAGCCACGGCGGGTCGGTGGGCCAGGAGAAGAGGTAGAAGCCGAGGAGGCCCTTGTCCGGGGTCTTGTCGTTCACCGGGGACAGGTCCGGGTTGTAGGCCGCGTACGACAGGAGCCCGGTCACGAACAGCACCGTGATCCCGGCGAGCAGCACCAGGCCGAGCACGGAGGTGAACCAGGCGCCGCGCAGCGGACTGCGCCAGAAGCCGGGGGAGGTGGGGAGCCGTTGGTCGCGCATGAGCCGACCGTAGGCCGGGCGACCCCCGCGAAAGGGGTGGCGACCCATGACGAAACGCTGACGTCGGGCCCGGGATGTCGGCCGCCTGGGCGAACCGGACCTAGCGTGCGGATGTGACCCGCCCTCTCCTCCGTGACCTGGCCGCCGTCGCCGCCGCGGCCCTGCTCGTCGGCACGGCCGTCGTGGCCGGCCGTGCCATCGAGCGCGACGACGGCACCCTGCACGTCAACTGGCCGCCGCTGTACGCCCGCTGGGATCCGCACCTCGGCCCCGGCACCCCGGCCGCGCTCGCCGTGGCCGTCGCCGTCGTCGCCTACGGTCCCGTCCTCGCCGCCCGGCTGCCCTGGCGCGCGCTGCTCACCGCCGCGTGGGGCACGGCGGCGGCCTGGACCTGGTCGCTCGCGCTCGTGGACGGCTGGCGGCGCGGGGTCGCGGACCGGCTCACCACCAAGTACGAGTACCTCCAGGTCATCGACCGCTTCCAGGACATCCCCGGCACGCTGCGGGACTTCACCCACCACATCCTGATCGGCTCCCCCGGCCACTGGCCCGCGCACGTCGCCGGGCATCCGCCGGGGGCGACCGTCACCTTCGTCCTGCTCGACCGGGCCGGGCTGGGCGGCGGGGCGTGGGCCGGGGCCTGGTGCGTCACCGTCGGGGCGTCGGCGGGCGCGGCCGTGCTCGTCGCGCTGCGGGCGCTGGCCGGGGAGGCCGTGGCCCGGCGGGCGGCGCCCTTCCTGGTCCTGGCCCCGGCGGCGGTGTGGGCGGGCACCTCGGCGGACGGGTACTTCGCGGCGGTCGCCGCCTGGGCGCTCGCCCTGCTGGCGCTGGCGGTCACCGGACGCTCGCCCCGTACGGCCGGACTCGCCTCCGGTCTGCTGTTCGGGCTGGCCCTCTACCTGTCGTACGGGCTGACGCTGATCGCGCTCGTCGCCGGGGCGGTGCTGCTGCTGGGCCGCGCCCGTCTGCGGCCCCTGCCGTACGTGGCGGCGGGGTTCGCCGTCGTCCCGGCCGTCTTCACCCTGCTCGGCTTCGACTGGTGGGAGGCCTACCACCTGCTGGTCGAGCGCTACTACCAGGGCGCGGGGGGCATCCGCCCGTACGGCTACTGGGTGTGGGCGAACCCCGCGTGCACGGTCCTCGTGGTGGGCGTGGCCACCGCGGCGGGCCTGCGGCGGGCGGGGGAGACGCTGGTACGAGCGGCCCGCACCGGCCCCGGCTCCGGCCCCGGCTCCGGTCCCGGCCCCGGCTCCGGTGCCGCGCCCGACGGTGCCCCCGCCCGAAGCGTCCCCGTGGCGGCGGCCACGATGACGGCGCCCCCGGGCGGCGGCGGGGCGGCGACGAGCACGGCCCCGGTCCCGGGCCTGGGCACCGTCCCGGGTGCGGCCGGCGCCCCGTCTGCGGGCCGAGCCCCGGCCGGGGGCACCGGCGGCCGGTCCGGGGGCGCCGGCGGGCCGGTGCGGGCTTCTGGGCCGTGGCCGGTCCGGCTTTCCCGGCTCCGCGGGGGCCTCCGGGGCCGCCCGGAGGTTCCCGACGCCCGGCTCGCGCTGCTCGTGGCCGCCGCGCTGTGCACCGTGCTCGCGGCCGACCTGTCCGGGATGAGCAAGGCGGAGACGGAGCGGATCTGGCTGCCGTTCGCCCTCTGGCTGCTGCCCGCCGGGGCGTTCCTGTCGGCGCCCCGGGCCTGGCTGGCCGCCCAGGCGGCGCTCGCGCTGCTCCTCAACCATCTGCTGTTCACAGGTTGGTGACGGCGCCACCGGCGGCCGACCGGCGCACCGCGAAGATCGCCGTGTCGTCGCCGAGCCGTCCTCCGCAGTGCCGCAGGGTGCCGTCCCGCACGAACCGGACCAGCCGCTGCGGCTCGGCGGTGCGCGGGTCCGCGGCGACGGACACGGCGACCCACTCCCGCAGCGGGAAGAAGACGCCGTCGGCGTCCCGCGCCTCGGTCACCCCGTCGGTGACCAGCAGCAGCGTCTCTCCCCGGGCGAGCGGCGCGCGCAGCACGGGCGGCGGATCGGCCTCCAGGTCGCCGAGGCCCAGCGGCAGCCCGTGGCCCGGCGGGACGGGACGCACTCCGTCGGCGCCGACCACGAGCGGCGGTTCGTGACCGAAGTTGATCATCTCGACGGAGTCCGGGTCGGCGTCCCGGAACCCCACCAGCACGCCGGTGGCGAACCGCGGCGCGTCGGTGATGCCCATCGCCGCGCAGTACCGGACGTGCCGGAGCATCCTGACCTCCAGCCGGTCGGCGACCACGGACAGGTCCTCCTCGCGGTAGGCCGCCTCGCGGAACGATCCGAGCAGGGCGGACGCCGCCTCCACCGCGCCGAGCCCCTTGCCCTGGATGTCCCCGAGGAGGACGCGCGTGCCGTACGGGCCCGGCTGGATGTCGTAGAAGTCGCCGCCGACGCGGGCCTGGACGTCGGCGGTCAGATAGACGGCCGCGTGGTCGAGGCCGCCCCAGCCCGGCGGCAGCGTGCGCAGCACCGTGCGCCGGGTGGTCTCGACGATGTCCCGCATGTGCAGGGCGTGCCGCTCGCCCCTGATCCGGACGACGCAGGCCAGTACGGCGAGGAGACCGCCGACGAGGACCAGGATGAAGTCGGGCAGACCGGTCTGGTACTGGTGCTCCCAGGCCGTGTCCACCTCGACGTACGTGAGGAGGCCGAGGACGGCGAACGCCACCGTGCCCCACACCCCGCACAGCGCCGCAGCGATGCCGGGCACGAGCACGATCCACGAGATGATCCGGAACTCGCCGGAGGTGTTCATGTCGAGCGCCGCGATGCCGACGAGCAGGAGCAGCGGCGGGATCCAGGCGATGCTGCGGCCGCGCACCCGCAGCACTTGCTGCCCGGTGCCGGGCGGCCTCCTGCGGGCGCCCGGAATCCGGTCCGGCACGGACCACCGGCCGGACCGGCGGCCGCCGTTCACGGCGTACCGCTCCTCGCGCCTCGCCTGGCCACGTACCGCCGCCCCTCGCGCGTCCCTCGTGCCGTCGGCCGCCGACGGCCGTGTCAGTGCGCGGCCTCGGCCCGTACGAGCCTCATGGGATTCAGCGAAACACGGTGCCGCGGGGCCCGCATCCCGACTTGCCAGGCGTCGGCGCGCGGTGTGCGCTGGTAGGCAGGGGCGAGGAGAGAGGAGTGCTCCCATGGCTCACGCGGCACCCGCTTCAGGAGCTCCACGGACTCCGCGAACCACCCGCGGGCCCGGCCCGGCCGGTGACCGGCGCCCGCCGGACATCCTGGAGGGCCGCGCCCACACCGCCGCGAAGTGGGCGGCTCCGGTGGCGCTCGGACTGGCGTACGGCTGCTGGGCGGCGGCCAACGCCCGGGGCGGCAGCGGCGTCGTCACCGGCTGGAACGTGCTCTTCGGTTTCGTGACCGCGCTCGTCTTCATGGCCGCGTACGCGGCCGTGCGGGCGGTGGCCCCCCGGCTGCGGCGCGAGACGCACGCGCTCGTCTGGGCCCTCTTCTCGGGCGTGGCCTTCGGGTTCCTCTGGTACCAGGCGGGCCCGACCATGCTGAGCGTCGTCATCCTGTCGCTGATCATCGCGGCGTGTGTCTACGTCACGGCGTTCTACCGGTTCTACACGCACGAGGACGCCCAGGGTCACTACTCGCCGCACCGCGAGGGCTGACCCCGCGCGGCCCCGCCCCGTACGGGCTCTCGGACCGTACGGGGCGCTCAGCCCGTACGGGGGCCGGATCCAGGCGGACCGGCCCCCGTACGGCTTGTCATATACACCCATGTGCAGTCTTATCGGGGCCCAGCGCTCGCGGACCGCACCGGCGGGCCCTTGCCTGGAAGGGTGTCCCATCGAGTCCGGGGTGTCCTGTCCGCCACGCTGATCACCCTCGCCTGCCTGCTCGCGCCGCTCGGCGTGTTCTCGGTCTGGGCGACCTACGGGCTCGGGGACGCCGACCGCTACGAGGCGACGGTGGCGCCGCTCGCCTCCGACCGGGACGTGCGGGACGCCATCGCGGCGGCCGTCACCGACGGCATCATGCGCGAGGTCGACGTCCGTCCCCGGATGCGCGACGCGGTCCACACCTTCGTACGCGACGCGGTGCGCTCCTTCACCGGCACCCCGGCGTTCCGGGCCGCCTGGGAGACGGCGAACACGGCGGCGCACGACGCGGTGATGCGGGCGCTGCGCAGCGACGACGACTCGGCGGTGACCGTCGACCTGGCGCCGGTCACCGAGCAGGTGAAGGTCCGGCTGACCCGCGACCACGTGCCGTTCGCCCACCGCATCCCCGTCGAGCACACCGAGGTCACGGTCCTCGGGCCGCGGGACCTGACCCGGCTCCGGAAGGGGTTCCACGTGCTGGAGATCGCCCGTTTCTGGCTGCCCGTCGCGGCCGTCGTGCTGGCGGTGGCGGGCATCCTCGTCGCGGTGTGCCGCCGCCGCGCGGTGCTGTCGACCGGACTGGGCACGGCGCTGGGCGCGGCGCTGCTCGCCCTCGCCGTCGCCGTGTGCCGGCGGCTGGTCCTGGCCGATCTGCCGCCCGACGTGTCCCGGACGGCCGCGGGCGCCGTCTACGACACGCTGACGGCGACCCTGCGCACCGTCTCCTGGCTGCTGACGGCCCTCGGCCTGACGGTCGCTCTCGGCGCCTGGCTCACGGGCCGGATCGCGCGACGTCGGCGAGCGTCCGCAGAGCCGCCGACAGCGCCCGCGGCGGAGCCGACGCGAGTCCGAGCCTGACGGAGTCGGCGGCCCCGCCGGTCTCCACCGGACGCGGGGGCGTCACCCCCGCGGCGGGCGCGCTCGCGAACGCCGGGCCCGGGGTCAGCGCGATCCCGCGCTCGGCGGCCGCCGCCGCGAACGTGTCGGCCCGCCACGGCGCGGGCAGCTCCCACCAGGCGTAGTAGGCGCGCGGGTCGGACCGGACGGCGAAGCCGCCGAGGTGCTCGGCGACCAGCCCCTGCCGCAGCCCGGCGTCCTCCCGCTTCGCGGCGACCAGCCGGGCGACCGTGCCGTCCTGCGTCCAGCGCACCGCCGCCTGGAGGGCGAAGCCGCTCGCACTCCAGCCGCCGGAGCGCAGCGCGGCGGCGACCGCCTCCGTCCGCCCCTCGGGCACGACGAGGAAACCGGCCGTCAGTCCGGGCGCCACCCGCTTGGAGAGGCCGTCGACGACGTGGACGTGCCCGGGGGCGTACGCGGCGAGGGGGTCGAGGCCCTCGTGCAGGAAGGACCAGATGCGGTCTTCGACCACGGGCAGGTCCAGCCGCCTCACGACGTCGGCCAGTTCACGCCGCCGCCCCTCGCCGGCCGTCACGGACGTCGGGTTGTGCAGGGTCGGCTGGACGTAGAGGGCCGAGAGGGGCGCGGTGCGGTGGGCGGCCGCGACCGCGTCGGGGCGCAGGCCCTCGCCGTCCGTCGCGAGCGGCACCAGCGTGCCGCCCAGCCGCGCCACGACCTCCTTGACCAGCGGATACGTCAGCGATTCGACGCCGATGCGGCCGCCCGGACGGACCAGTGAGGCGAGGGCGCCCGCGATGGCCTGGCGGCCGTTCCCGGCGAAGAGCACCCGGTCCGGAGCGGGCCGCCAGCCGGGGGTGGCGAGCAGGTCCGCGGTCGTCTCGCGGGCCTCGGCGGTGCCCGTGGCCGGGGCGGGGCGCAGCGCCCGGCCGAGTACGTCGGGGCGCAGCAGCGGGGCGAGCGAGGCGGCCAGCAGCTCGGACTGGCCCGGCGCTGTGGGGTAGTTGAGTTCCAGGTTGACCGGTGCGGTGGTCGCGGGTTCGGCGAGCGCGCGGCCCGTGGGCACCGGGGACGCCCGGACGAACGTGCCGCGGCCGACCTCGCCGACCACCAGCCCGCGCCGCACCAGTTCGGCGTAGACGCGTCCGGCGGTCGACGCGGCGACGCCGGTCCTGCGCGCGAACGCCCGTTGCGTGGGCAGCCGTTCGCCGGGGCGGAGCCGTCCCGCCGCGATGTCGGCGCCGATCCGGTCGGCGATCCGCCGGTAGTCGCTCACACCCGTCCCCCACCCGCCTGTTCCGTCGGCCCGTCCGTCCACCTGCCCGGCATTGCACCGAGGGCAAAGATCTTATTGCACCGAGGAGTTGGCCGCGCCTAGGGTCGTGGCCATGGCACCCTTCCTCTCGTACGAGGACAAAGGGGACACCGGCGCGAGCGTGCCGCCCCTCGTCCTGATCCACGGCCACCCCTTCGACCGCACGATGTGGGACCCCCAGATCGCCGCCTTCTCGCCCACCCGCCGGGTCGTCGCCCCCGACCTGCGCGGCTACGGCGCCTCACCGGTCGTGCCCGGCGTCACCCCGCTGGCGACGTTCGCCGAGGACATCGCGGCGCTCCTCGACGCCCTCGGTGTGGACCGCTTCGTCCTCGCCGGGCTCTCCATGGGCGGCCAGATCGCCATGGAGTGCTACCGGCAGTTCCCGGAGCGCGTCCGGGGCCTGGTCCTCGCCGACACCTTCCCCGCCGCCGAGACCCCGGCCGGCAGGAAGTCCCGCAACGACATGGCCGACCGCCTCCTGCGCGAGGGCATGCGCGGATACGCCGACGAGGTGCTGTTCGACATGGTCGCGCCGTACGCCGACGCGGACGTCGCCGCGCACGTGCGCCGGATGATGACCGGCGCACCCCCCGAGGGCGCGGCCGCCGCCCTGCGCGGCCGGGCGGAGCGCCCCGACTACCGGGAACTGCTCACCCGCGTCACCGTCCCCGCGCTGGTCGTCGTGGGTGCCGACGACACGTACACACCGGTCGCCGACGCCGAGGCGATGCACGCCGCGCTCCCCGACTCCACCCTCCGGGTGATCGACTCGGCCGCGCATCTGCCGAACCTGGAGCGTCCCGCCGAGTTCGACGGAGCGCTCGCGGAATTCCTCTCCCGTGTGGACGCCTCCGCCTGACCGGCGGGCGGACGGACCCCTCCGTCCGACCGGCGGGCGGGCCGGGGCTCGGCGGACGTCACCCGTTCGGCCCTGTCCGCGCGCAGCCCGCGGGGCCCCGGGTGACCCTGTGGGTGACCTGCCCGACACGAGGAGGCCCCATGAACCGGCACACTCCGGAACGGCCCGCCAGCCAGACCTCGTCGACATCCCGTCCCCGCCCCGGCACCGAGGAGTCCCCGTGGGCGACGAGCGGCACCGTCTTCGCCGGTGTGATGATGCTGGTCGGCGGCATCCTCGGCATCCTCAACGGCATCGCGGCGATCGCCACGAACGACGTGTACGCGCGCATCGGCAGCTACGTGTACGAGTTCAGCCTCACCGCCTGGGGCTGGATCCACCTGGTCATCGGCGTCCTGCTCGCCGTCACCGGTTACTTCGTCCTCAAGGGCGCCGACTGGGCCCGGGGCGTCGGCATCGGCCTGACCGTGCTCTTCGTCATCGAGTACTTCATGTTCCTGCCGTACGCCCCGGTCTGGTCGATCGTCGCCATCGCCCTCGGCGCCTTCGTCATCTGGGCCCTGGCCCACGGCCCGGGCAGGCACCCGGTCGTCTGAAGCCCGGTCCGGGGTCCGTCCGGACTCGGCGTGCGTCCTTCGGGTAGGACCCCGGGAGCACGCCACGGAACGGACGGACACGAACGGGGGGCGGGGCCTTGGGAACTGCCACGGCTGAGCGGACGGCGGCGCGGGAGGGCGCGGGAGGGCGCACTCTGCGCTCCCCCGGGGCCGCCTGGTGCGCGGGACTGCTGCTGGCAGGGGTGAGCGCGGTCGTCGGCTTCCGGGCCGCCGACAGCGACGGCGTCACCCCCGTCCCGCAACTGCTGGCCTTCCTGCCCTGGCTGCTCGCGCCCACCGGACTCGCCCTGCTGTTCGCCTTCCTCGCCCGCTGGCGGGTCGGCCTGGTGTGGGGGGTCCTGGCACTCGGGGCGATCGCCTGGTTCATCGAGCCGTACGGCAGGATCAGCGCCCCCACCGGGGCACCGCTCGCCGAGCTGCGGGTGATGACGTCCGACGTGCGGCTGGGCCGGGGCGCCGATGCCCTGGTGCACGTGATCCGCCGGGAGCGGCCCGACATCGTGTTCGTGCAGGAGTGCGACGACGGATGCCTGTCCGCCCTGGAGGACGCCTTCGGCGAGCGGGACCTCCCGTACCGGCGGGCCGCCGAGGCGGGCGGGCCGAAGGGCTCCGTCATCCTCAGCCGCTACCCGCTGAGGGCCGCCGCCGGCGTCCCCGGGACGCTGGGCATGCCGGGCGCCGTCGCCGACGTGAACGGTCACGCCGTACGGCTGCAGCTCGCGCATCCCGTGCCGCCGCTGCCCGGACGGCTCGGCGCGTGGCGCGGGGAACTCGGCGCGCTGCGCGACTACGCCGCCGCGAGCGACGAGCCGACCGTCCTCGCCGGGGACTTCAACGCCTCGCAGGACCACGCCGCGTTCCGCCGCGTCCTCGACGCCGGACTGAACGACGGCGCCCGTCTGGCCGGCCAGGCCCGCGCCCCGAGCTGGCCCGCCAGGACCGCGCCCGCGCTCGGCGCCCAGATCGACCACGTGCTCGTCTCGCGGGACTTCTCCGCGAACCGGGCCTCCTTCGTCCGCATCGCGGGCAGCGGCCACCGCGCGCTGATCGTCGACGTCACCCTGCACCGGCGCGGCTGAGACCCGCGCCCGTCCGGGCCCGGGGACAACGGTGCGGGCCGTCCCGTGCAGGAGGACGGCCCGCGCCGCGTGTGGGGGGTGGGGCAGGCCGGCGGTTCCGCCCGGGGAACCTGTGGGGGGTGGGGGCGGAACCGGCGACGGAGCCGGGGAGTGCGCCGCCGGCGGGGGAGGTCTCGCCCCGCCGGCGGGCCGTCTTTGCCGTAGGCCCTCTGGCGGGCCGTTTCCGGGGGGCCTAGCGGGCCGTCTTGGCCAGGGCCTTGTCGAGGGCCTTGGCGAAGCCGTTCGCCCAGAGCCGGTTCACCTTGGAGCGCTCGGTCGAGTTCGGGTACGCGTTGGTGCAGGACGTGCCGGGACCGCCGCCCGACATCAGCTCACTGCAGGGGCCCGAGTAGTGGTCGGGCAGCCCGAGCACGTGACCGGTCTCGTGGGCCGTGACACGGGTGGAGTTGTACTGCCGGTTCTGCGCGTAGTCGAGGAAGACGTAGCCGCGGCCGTGGCCGTCGGTGGAGGCGTACGAACCCCGCGAGTCGTTGCCCTCGTAGTACCTGAAGTCGGCGTTGGAGCCCGAGGCGAGCTTCACGTTCGACACCGAGCTGTTCCATATCTGGGCGCTGCGGGCTATCACCGAGGCGAACGACGGGGCGCTGGACGCGTTGTAGACGACGGTGACGGACGCGGCGTCCGGGTTCGCCGCGCGCTTCTCCGCGACGGACTTCACGACCGCCTCGAAGAACGCCTCGTTGGCTCTGGCCTCCTCGGCGGAGCCCTGGTAGTTCGCGTACGCCGCACCTGCGGTCGCGGCCGTGCGGTCGTGCGCCGGGGCCGCCGTGGCCGGGGCCGCGCCGAACGCGGTGGCCGTCAGGCCGATGCCGACAGCGGTCGCCAGGACGGCCTTGGACACGGGCAGGGAAAGTCTCACGATGACTCCTCGGGTGGGGGGTGGAAGTCGTCACCGGTGAGTGTCGATGCCCTGTGCGGCGCCTGTGATGATGGCAACCGGCGATAGCGCGGGGCTATCCCCCGTCCTCCCGCCGTTCACCCGGTGGCCAACTCGCCCGTTTCGGAGGGGGTTTGTGCGTCTGGTGAAAGATGAACTTCCGCCTTAGGCTCCGCAGACATGGAGCTCGAGGTGAGGCACCTCCGCGCACTGTGCGCCATAGCCGAAACCGGCAGCCTGCACCGGGCCGCCCGCCAGCTCGGCATGGCCCAGCCCTCGTTGAGCACCCAGCTGCGCCGCATCGAGCAGGAGCTCGGCGGCGCGCTCTTCCTGCGTGAGCGCACCGGCTGCCGGCCGACCCCGCTGGGGCGGGTCGTCCTCGGACGCGCCCGGCCGCTGGTGGCCGATATGCACGCCCTGGTCGCCGAGGCGCGGGCCGCCGTCGCCGACGGCCCCCAGCTCCGGATCGGCTCCACCGCGAGTGGTGCCCTCGCCGGCTGGCTGCGCCGGCTGCGCGCCCGTCAGCAGGAACCGATCCTCCAGATGGACGTCTCCGCGAACGCCCTGCTGCGGATGGTCGCCGACGGTCAGCTCGACGTCGCCTTCGTGCACGAGGTGGAGGGCTGTCCGCTGCGCGTCCCGGAGGGCCTGCGCGTCCGGGTCCTGCTCGAACGCGAGCCGCAGTTCGTCTCCCTGCCCGCCGACCATCCGGCCGCCGACCGGAGCGTGGTGCGGCTGTCCGATCTGGCCGAGGACCGCTGGATGGTGGACCCTACGGTGGACGGCGAGTGGGACGCGGTCCACCGGGTCCTGCGGCTGGCCGGAATCAACCCCCGAGTACTGCACGGTGACTATCACACCGCGGCCTCCCTCGTCGCGACCGGCGAGGTCGTCACCGTCTGCCAGCCGAGCTCCCCGTCCCGCTCCGAAGCGGTGGTACGGCGTATAGAGGGTGACCCACTCGGCGTACGGCTGCTTCTCGCCGCCCGCACGGAGCCGGCCCTCGACGCGGTCCACCCCGAACTCGCCGCCGCCTACTGGGAAGCGGCCCGCCAGTCACCGGCGTACCGGGAGTGGCTGGAACTGGGCGCGACGGGAGACCTGGCGCCCGCGCACTGAGACGGCTTGCCCCGCTCGTACCGCAGTACCTATTTTTGCCTCGCGATGCCGCCGGGGTGTCCGGGTCTGCCGACCTGGACGCCCACCGCCCACGGCCACCGCCGCTGACCGGGACCGCCCACCGAGGCCGATAACCTTACGTGTCCGTCCTGGCCAGGGATCGAACGGGCATCAACGCACGCGAAGGGTTGCGCACATGGGCATTCTCACTCTCCTGCGGAATGCGTTCGGCCGCTCACGCAAGGGACGTGACGCCGACGTCGAGCCCTCGCGGGAGGCGCCGGAAGCGGCGGTTCCGGCACCGGCACCCGAGCCGGCCGAGCCGCCGACAGCGAAGGACACGCCCGCAGAGTCACCGGCGGCATCGGCTCCGGAACCGGAACCGGCCGCCCGGCCGACCGCACAGGTACCCGGCCCGGCCCGCGAGCCCGAGCCGTCCGTCGTGGACGACCTGGTCTCGGCGGCGTTCGACAACGTGACGGTCCCGAAGCCACGCCCGGAACACTCCGAGCCACTGACGACGGCGACTCCGGAGACGAAGCGGACGGAGCAGCCGGAGACGGAGAAGGCCGAGCCGACGGAGGCTTCGGTTTCGACCCCGGCCTCGGCGACTCCGGAGACGGTGGCTCCGGAGACGGCGACTCCGGCCTCGGCGACTCCGGAGACGGTGGCTCCGGAGGCCGCGTCGGCGGAGCCGGACCCGGTGGACCCCGTCGCGGCGGAGGACCCGGTGGCGGAGCCGGTGACCGAGAGCGCGGCGGAGCCGGTGGCGGAGGCCGAGGCCGAGGCAGCCGTCGCCGAGCCGGAGGCGAAGGCCCCCAGCGAGCCGGAGGCGAAGCCGGAAGCCGAGGCCCCCGCCGCCGAGGCGGAGGCGGCCCCCGAGGCTGAGGCCCCCGCCCCCGAGCCCGAAGCGGCCCCGGAGCCGGAAGCGGCCCCCAAGGCCGAGGCCCCCGCCGCCGCCCCGGAGCCCGAGGCGACCCCTGAGGCTGAGGCCTCCTCCACCTCCGCCTCCGCCTCCGCCCTCTCCCTCGCCCGGGTGAAGTCCGGCGCGCCCGGACTGGTCACCGCCTACAAGGCGGCGGGCGCGGTCCTCAAGAAGAAGGAGCTGACCGGTACCCGCGCGAAGGTGTACCTGGTCCTGGACCGCTCCGCGTCCATGCGCCCGTACTACAAGGACGGCTCCGCCCAGGCGCTCGGCGAGCAGGCCCTCGCGCTGGCCGCTCACCTGGACCCCGAGGCGAGCGTGCACGTCGTCTTCTTCTCCACGGAGCTGGACGGCACCGGTGAGCTGACCCTCGCCGAGCACGAGAACAGGATCGACGAGCTGCACACCGGCCTCGGCCGGATGGGCCGTACCAGCTATCACGCGGCCGTCGAGGAGGTCCTGGCCCACTACGGGAAGTCCGGCGCCACCGACCCGGCGCTGGTGCTCTTCCAGACGGACGGCGCCCCGGACGCCAAGACCCCGGCGACCCAGGCGCTCACGGCGGCGGCCGAGAGTCACCCGTCCGTCTTCTTCTCGTTCGTCGCTTTCGGCGACCCGGAGGCGAAGGCGTTCGACTACATCCGCAAGCTGAAGACGGGCAACACGGCGCACTTCCTGGCCGGCGAGACCCCGCGCGAGCTCACGGACACGGAGGTCTACGAGGGCGTACTGGCGTCCTGGCGCCCGTAGCCATCGCCTCACTCCTCCCTCGGGGGGCGGACGGGAAACCCGTCCGCCCCCCGAAACGCGTGTGAGCCGACCTGTCCGGGACCAGTAGGATTTCGACCATGGCGGCCACTGGATCAGAGAAGCAGGGGGCGAAGGCGTACTACGTCTCGACCCCCATCTACTACGTCAACGACGCTCCTCACCTGGGCCACGCCTATACGACCGTCGCAGGCGACGTGCTCACCCGCTGGCACCGCCAGCGCGGCGAGAAGGTGTGGTACCTCACCGGCACGGACGAGCACGGTCAGAAGATCATGCGTACGGCCGAGGCGAACGGGGTCACCCCGCAGGCCTGGGCCGACAAGCTCGTCACCGAGGCCTGGAAGCCCCTGTGGGAGCACCTCGACATCGCGAACGACGACTTCATCCGCACCACGCAGAAGCGGCACACCGACCGCGTCCAGGAGTTCGTGCAGGACCTGTACGACAAGGGAGAGATCTACAAGGGCGGCTACGAGGGCCCGTACTGCGTGGGCTGCGAGGAGTACAAGCTCCCCGGCGAGCTGCTCGACGGCGAGGGCCAGTACGCGGACCAGAAGCTGTGCCCGATCCACAAGAAGCCGGTGGAGATCCTCAGCGAGGAGAACTACTTCTTCAAGCTGAGTGAGTACGGCGAGAAGCTCCTCGCCCACTACGAGGCCAACCCGGGCTTCATCCAGCCCGAGTCCGCGCGCAACGAGGTCCTGAACTTCGTCCGCCAGGGTCTGCAGGACCTCTCCATCTCCCGCTCGACGTTCGACTGGGGCGTGCCGGTTCCCTGGGACGACAAGCACGTCATCTACGTGTGGGTCGACGCGCTGCTGAACTACGCGACGGCGGTCGGCTACAACGAGAATCCCGAGAAGTTCGAGTCGACGTTCCCCGCCGACGTCCACCTGGTCGGCAAGGACATCCTCCGCTTCCACGCGATCATCTGGCCGGCGATGCTGATGGCACAGGGCCTGCCCCTGCCCGGGAAGATCGCCGCGAACGGCTGGCTGATGGTCGGCGGCGAGAAGATGAGCAAGTCCAACCTGACCGGCATCAAGCCGCAGGACCTGACCTCGCACTTCGGTGTGGACGCGTACCGCTGGTACTTCCTGCGGGCCATCGCCTTCGGCCAGGACGGCTCCTTCTCCTGGGAGGACTTCTCGGCCCGCTACACCAGCGAGCTGGCGAACGACTACGGCAACCTGGCGTCCCGCGTGGCCGCGATGGTCGGCAAGTACTTCGGCGGCGAGCTGCCGGCGTCGGCGGCCCACGGTGACGCGGAGCAGGCGATCCACGACGGCCTGGCGAAGGCTGTCACGGAGGCGGACCGCCGTATCGGCGAGGAGCTCGACTTCCAGGGCGGCATCCTGGCGGTCTTCGACTTCGTGAAGCAGGTCAACGGCTACATCACGGAGCAGGAACCGTGGAAGGTGGCCAAGGACGCCTCGGACGAGGGCAAGGCCCGCCTGGCGACCATCCTCTACACGGCCGCGGAGTCCCTGCGCGCGGTGGCGGTTCTTCTCAACCCGATCATGCCGGAGACCTCCGCCAAGCTCTGGGACTCCCTCGGCGCGGAGGCCGGCCTCGGCGCCCTCGCGGGCCAGAACGTGCAGGAGGCCGGTACCTGGGGCCTGCTGCCCACCGGCTCCACGGTCACGAAGGGCGCGGTCCTCTTCCCCCGCCTTGAGGAGAAGCCGACCGCGTAGGACGCGTCACACACGACCAGAGGTCCGGAAACATCCGTTTCCGGACCTCTGTGCTGCGTGCCCGACCGGCCGGGCAGGTCCGTCCGGCTCGGCAGGCGAGGGGCGCGATTCGATATATCGTCGATGACGATCTATGGATCGTCGCTCGTGGGAGGTCCCATGTCCAAGACCCTGGTCGACATCGACGACGACAAACTCGCCTTGGCACAGCGCCGGCTCGGCACTCGGACGACGCGGGAGACCATCGACCGGGCGTTGACCATCGCGTCCGCGATCAGCACCGAGGGCCGGGCGCGCGCCTTGCGCCGACTCCAGGAGAACGCGGACGCCTTCCTGGACTTCGACGTCCTCGCAGAGCGGGAACAGTCAGGGCTGTGACCTGCCGCCCCCCGTGACGACCGAGGGGGGCGGGGCGCCGTACCGGTGTCAGCTCCCGGCGGTGTACGTCACGAAGTCCGCCCACGCGCCGGGCGTCAGCGCGAGTCGGGGACCGTCGACGTTCTTGGAGTCGCGGACGTGCACGGTGCCGGGGGTGAGAGCAAGCTCGACGCAGGAGTTGCCGTCGTTGCCGCTGCTGTAGCTGCTCTTGAACCACGCCAGAGCAGAAGCATCCCCGACGGGGGGCCGCATGCTCATGACTCCGAGGCGTACGGAACGAAGGCCGCCCATACGCCCGGGGCGAAGGTGATGCGGGGACCTTCTGTGTTCTTGGAGTCCCGGACGTGCACTGTGCCGGGTGCGAGAGCAAGCTCGACGCAGGAGTCTCCTTCATTGCCGTCGCTGTAGCTGCTCTTGAACCACGCCAGTTCGGAGGCGTCCCCGGCGGAGGCATTGCGGATCATGTGTCTCCCAGCAGTTGCTCGATGAAGGCCAGCGACTCCCGGGGTGGGAGAGCCTGCGCCCGGATGGCGCCATAGCGCAGTTCCAGGATGCGCAGCTGCCTCGGGTCAGAGGTCGGTCGTCCGCAGAAGGCACCATCGGCGCGCCCCACCGCCGTGCCGTCCTCGAACTTCAGCAGCTCGATCCTGCCGTCCAGGCCCGGATGGACCTCACAGCGTGTCGGCATCACCTGAAGCGTGACGTTCCGCAACTCGCTCACCTCCAGCAAGTGTTCGAGCTGCTGTCGCCACACCATTGTGCCCCCGAGAGGACGACTCAGCGGCGCTTCCTCCAAGACGAAGCTGAGCACGGGAGCCGATTTCCTGCTGACGATCGACTGTCGGGCCACACGAGCGGCCACCATTCGCTCTACCTCGCCCTCGGAGTAGGGAGGCTGACGCGACTCGAAGGCCGCCCTGGCGTGCTCCGGAGTCTGCAAGAGTCCACTGATGCTGTGGCACACGTACAAACTGATCTCCACAGCCCTTGCCTCAACCTGAGCCAGTTCCCGAACCTTCTTCGGATACCGGACCTTCTTCACGTCCTCCCAGGCCGCCGCGACGAGCCCGCCCGCGCCCAGCACCTCGTCGGCCTTGTCCAGGTACTCCTGACGGGGAATCCGCTTACCGCCCTCGACCTTGTAGACCAGGTCCTCCCCGTACCCGACCGCCACCGCGAAGTCGGCGGCCCGCATCCCGACCGCCTCTCTGCGCAGCCGCAACTGCCGTCCCACCGTGGCGATGACGGCCACGCCCCACTCGTCGTCCGGGTCCACTTCCCACCCCGGCTCGTCCGTCTCGGTCCGGAGTCGTACCGCCTCGCCGTCCACCGACATACCGCACCCCTCTGTCGTACCGCCGTGCCGTGACGCCCTTACCCGTAGGCCTGTTTCCGACGGTCCGGACAGCGGCCGACAAGCTCCGGACAGTCACCCTACGTATCAGCGCTGTCACTGTTCACGGTCAGCACGCGCGGCCACTCTCGGTCACGTGAACAGCGAAAAGTCCACCCAACTTCTGCGGCCCGCCGACCACTTCAGCGTGCTCCTGTCACCCACGCCCCGCGGCGCCCGCCTCGCCCGGCTGCTCGCCGTGGACTGGACGCGCGACCGGGACCTGCCCCACCGCGTCACCGAGGCCGCCGAACACCTCGTCGCCGAACTCGCCACCAACGCGGCCACGCACGGCCGGCTCACCGGACGCGACTTCCGTCTCGCTCTCCTGACCGACGGCGCGACCCTCCGCGTCGAGGTCACGGACACCCGCGGTGACGACCTCCCGCGCCGTCGCGTACCCGCCACCAACGCCGAGTCCGGACGCGGCCTGCTCCTCGTCGAGGCCCTCGCCGACCGCTGGGGCGTGGACCTCGGACCGGTCCCCCGCAAGACCGTATGGGCGGAACTCGATCTACCGAGAGCCTGATCAGCGGAAACGACACCGGCACCGGAACCCGACCGCGTGTGTTCCGGTGCCGTCGGACGTCTTTCCCAAGGACCCACCGGGGAGAAAGAACCCCCACCAAGCCCCACCCCTCCCGCCCACGGCGCACACTCACTCGCGCGAGTGAACATCACCAAGTGGGCTGCATATGCGACGGGTTGCCTGCCCTACGCTCAGCGCAGCACGACACGGCACGAACAACCCCAGACACGCAAACGGCCCTCGCCGGGACTGGCATCCCACTGCGAGGGCCTGACCACCAAGGAAGCAAGCACCTTCCCGATGGACACCCAAAACCCTAGCGTGCGCCCGCACGCCCAGTCCCGTAACAGCGGGAAAAACCACCCCTCCCACCGCGCCCGCGCGAAGGGGCACCCCGGTGGCGTCACCCACGACAACGCCCGTCACACCACCCGCTTCACGGTGATCGGCAACCACCTCGCCCAGCACCCGGACCTCTCCCTGCTGGCGATCGGACTGGCCTGCCACATCCAGTCGCTCCCGACCGGCGCCCCCATCGGCATCAAGACCCTCGCCGCCCGCTTCCCCGAGGGCCCGACCCGGATCGCCGCCGCGCTGCGCGAGCTGGAGACCCACGGCTACCTGCGCCGCACCCGCGAACGCACTCCGGCCGGCCGGATCGTGACCCGCACCGTCTCCTGCAACCAGCCGGGCCGACGCCAGCCCACGGCCGCAGCGGGCGAGGCACCCGCGTCCCCGGCCCGCACCGCTGCCAGGGCTGCGCCTCGGGGGGTGTCGGTTCCGGTGTCCCCGACGCTGGAACCGACGAGCCGTCCCTCGTTGAACAGGGCCGACCGTGACAGGCCGCTCGCGGCCTGCCCGGTTCCCGGTCCGGCTCCTCCGTGGCCCCGTCCGGATCCCTGGCCAGGGCACCCTGTGGAGGACACCATGAGCACTCAGGCCGATCACGGACACGAGCTGATCCCGCGTCCCGAGCAGACTCCTGACGCGCTGCGCACGGCTCTCGCCGTGGTCGATCCGGGGCGCCTGGACGAGATGCAGGCCACGAAGGACGACGCCTTCGCCAAAGCCGTGGAGTGGCAGTCCCTGAGCCCCGTGCGGAGCTGGGTCCTCACTTGGGCCCGAGACATCGAGATCGCCCGACGACCTGCTCTGTCCTCCCGCTTCGCGCAGGCACAGAGCAGGCTGGAGCACGAGAATCCCGTCATCGCCGAGGAGGCTCTGCGAGAGCTGAGCGCTGTCCTGGACGAAGCCATGAAAGCAGTGCGCGGTTGAGCTGGAAGTGGGAGTACGCCTTCGGTGCGGAGGAAACCGCCCGCACCGCACCGCACCCGCCGCCTTCCTCGCCGGTGTGAAGAGGAAGGCGGACGAGCTGGTCAGAGCCGCCGAAGCCGTCCACATTCACGGCCGGGCCCACGAGGGCATCGACCCGAAGGGAGGCGACGTCATCGTCCCCGGCGGCATGTTCAGATACCAGGTCGTCGTACGCAGCGAACGTGTCTACATCGTCCAGATCACCTACCTGGGGTACTGAACTCGATGACGACCGTTCTGCGGGACACACCGCTGGTGGGAGGCCGGTCCGGTACGCGGTCCGGCCTTCGAAAGACGAAGAAGCTTCCCGACCGTGTGCACGTCCGGCACCGCGTCGGCTCCTCGGGCGTCCTCCGCGCCGCGTTGATCGCGGCCGACCGGTGGCGCCGTGACCGTCGAACAGCCGCCCAGCCGCCCGGGGCCGTCACGGCTTGTGCGTGCCTCGCCACGTCCATCCCGCGTCGAGGACCGCGGCCTGCAAGGGGTTGCGCATGTCGCGCGCGTCGAAGCGGAAGTCCTCGACCCGTTGCCGCCGGCCGTCGGGTCCGCGCTCGTAGTGCGCCCGCCAGGAGACGATCCGCACCTTGGGCCCGCGTCCCCACTTGCGTTCCACGACCCGCCCCCGAGGTCCCCCGGCCCGCTTCACCTCGTGCAGTTCCTCGCAGACCCGTACCTCTGCGCGTGCCGGGTCCAGACGCATCCGGGTCCTGAGTCTCCGCTCGACCTGGGTGCGGGAGCGCCCGGAGCCCCAGGCGGGTTCCACGGAGTGCCACTCGGCCACGAGGTCGGCCTTCTCGCCGGGGAGGGCGTTGCGCACCCGGTACGGCCTCTCGGGATGGTTGACCGCGCGCAGTGCGGCGCGCACGTCCGCGTCCGACGACGGCGTGACGCCTCCCTCGGGGTACGCGGTGCCGGTCCGCCAGTCGCGGAACCGGCCCCATACGCCCCGAAACCTGCCCATCCCGTGCCCCCCTGACCCACTGTCGGTCCACTCAGCCGCGTCGGCTGGACGCGCGGTGAGCGGGCCGACACTCACGGTCCACCGTCGCACAACGCCGGCCGGGCCTGCCGCCGGGCCCCCGGAAGCGGTGCGTCCGCCTACGCGCACCCGTGAGCGGCATGGCCACGACATACCCGTAAGGTTCCGCCATGGCAGTTCCCGACGTCATCCCGATCGCCCACGAACCCGACCACCGCACCGCGACCATCGGCCGCTACGCGGACGGTCAGTTCCTGGCCTCGATCACGTACGCCTTCCCCGAAGGCTTCCGTCCCGACGACGGCTGGGAGGAGCGCAAGCGCCTCTACGCCGTGCTCCACACCTTCGACGCCGAAGGCCGTCACCGCGACTCGGAGATCTGGTGCGCGGGCACGTGGGCCGAACAGCAGCGTGACCCGGAGGGCGAGCACTCGGTCCTGGCCCGCGCGGAGGCCCACCTGGCGAAGCTCCTGACCGGCCTCGCGCACCCCACGTACACGGACATCGCGATCCGCCCCTTTCAGCTCGCCGTGGACGGCGTCCGCTTCGGCCTGGTGACGGAGGACGACGAGACCGACGAGGACGGCCCCTGGGCCGAGCTCTACCCGGACCGGCTGGGGTTCGGACCGCCTTGGAACGGCCGCTACGACACCTGATCGGGGAGGGGCCGGCCGGCCCAGATCCGCCCATCACCCCGCCCGTCGAACGTCGACGCGCGGAAACGAGGCCTGCGCGGAGTCCTCCGGGTGAACGATTGGCAGATGTGGGCCACGCCCTCGCCGGCTGGGCGGGCGGGCCATCGACCAACGGGAACGTTTTTGCTGCTCCCGAAAGGGTGAACGCACCCCGATCCGCCGCAAGCCCCGGTCGTTGATCCATCAGGGTGCGCACATGGTCACATCAGCGCATGAGGGCTTGCACCGCATCTTCCAAGAGCGGCCCGAGATCCTCACCCCCGTCTTCGAGGTGCTCGGCATCGCCCTGCCCGAGAAGGCGACCCTGGACGCCATCACGCCCGACGTGACGGAGAACAAGCCGCTGGAGCGCCGTATCGACACGCTTCTGCGCGTCGGCCCGTCGGACGGACAGGACTTCCTGCTGGCCATCGAGGCACAGAGGGCGCGGGACGAGCGCAAGGAGGCAAGCTGGGCCTACTACGTCGCCTACCTCCAGTCGAAGTACGGTCTGCCGCTCCTGCTGCTCGTGGTCTGCGAGGACGCGGCCACGGCCAAGTGGGCGTCCGGCCCCTTCGCCTGCGGTGCCCGCGGCTGGACGGCCCAGCGGACGTACCCCCTGGCCGTCGGGCCGGACAACCTTCCGGTGATCACCGACCGGAGGACCGTCGAGAGGAAGCCCGCGCTGGCGGCGCTCGCCGCTCTCGCGCACGCCCGTAGCACCCACATCGACGCCATACTGGAGGCGCTGGGCGACGCCCTTCCGCAGATGCCGAAGGAGACTGCCGACTACGTCTACGAGTTCCTGGAAGTGAACCTGGGGAACACCCCAGCCGGAGACAAATGGAGAGACATCGTGAGTTTCGTCAGCTACTTCCCCGGCCGAGGCACAGTCCGCGAGACGGCTTACCTCGAAGGCGTGGCCAAGGGAGAAGCCCAGGGCGAGTCCCGGGGTGAGGCCCGGGGCGAGGCCCGGGGCGAGGCCAAGGGGGTTCTGCGCGTGCTGGAGGTACGCGGCATCCCCGTCTCCGACGTCGCACGTGAACGCATCACCGGCTGCACCGATCTCGACCGCCTCGGCGACTGGCTGGAGCGGGCCGGGACGGTCGCGCGGGCGGAAGAGCTGTTCGAGGAGTCCGAGCCGCCGAGCTGACCCGGACGACGCCCGGAACCGGAAGCGAACGCGGCTTCCCCGGGGCTGTCGATGGCGTGGGTGTCCGCTGCGGTTCTCGCCGCGGACGCGAAGTGGCCCGGAACCGACGGCGGGCGTCGGGTCCGGGCCACGGGGGCCTGGGGGCCGGTTACTTCGGCTGCGGCTTGCGGACGGAGAGGTGCAGTTCGCGCAGGCGCGTCTCCTCCAGCTCCGTGGGCGCGCCCATCATCAGGTCCTGCGCGTTGCCGTTGAGCGGGAACGCGATCGTCTCGCGGATGTTGGGCTCGTCCGCGAGGAGCATGACGATGCGGTCGACGCCCGGGGCGATGCCACCGTGCGGCGGGGCGCCGAAGCGCAGCGCGCGCAGCATGCCGGCGAACTCGCGCTCCGTGGTCTCGCGGTCGTAGCCCGCGATCTCGAACGCCTTGAGCATGATGTCCGGCTCGTGGTTCCGGATCGCGCCGGAGGACAGCTCGACGCCGTTGCAGACGATGTCGTACTGCCAGGCGAGGATGTCCAGCGGGTCCTGGTTCTCCAGGGCGTCCATGCCGCCCTGGGGCATCGAGAACGGGTTGTGCGAGAAGTCGATACGACCCGTCTCCTCGTCCTTCTCGAACATCGGGAAGTCCACGATCCAGCAGAAGCGGAACACGTCCTCCTCGAAGTGCCCGGCCCGCTTCGCGGCCTCGACCCGCACCGCGCCCATGATCTTCGAGACCTCGTCGAACTCGCCCGCGCCGAAGAACACCGCGTGACCGGCGGCCAGCGAGAGCCGCTTCGTCAGCTCCGCCACGTTCTCCTCGGTGAGGAACTTCGCGATCGGGCCCGTCAGCGAACCGTCCTCGGCCACCCGCACCCAGGCCAGGCCCTTCGCGCCCTGCTCGACCGCGTAGTCACCGAGCTGGTCGAAGAACTTGCGGGGCTGGCCGGAGACGTCCGGCACCGGCAGCGCGCGCACGTGCTTGCCGGCGAACGCCTTGAACTCCGAGCCCTCGAAAACGTCGGTGATGTCGACGAGCTCCAGTTTGGCCCGCAGGTCCGGCTTGTCCGAGCCGTACTTCAGCATCGACTCGCGGAACGGGATGCGCGGGAAGGGGGACGTCACCTCACGGCCGCCGCCGAACTCCGTGAACAGCTCCGTCATCAGCTTCTCGATCGGCTGGAAGACGTCCTCCTGCTCGACGAAGCTCATCTCGACGTCGAGCTGGTAGAACTCGCCCGGCGAGCGGTCCGCGCGGGCGTCCTCGTCGCGGAAGCAGGGCGCGATCTGGAAGTAGCGGTCGAAGCCGGAGATCATCAGCAGCTGCTTGAACTGCTGCGGGGCCTGGGGGAGCGCGTAGAAACGGCCCGGGTGCAGGCGGGAGGGGACCACGAAGTCACGCGCGCCCTCGGGGGAGGTCGCGGTGAGGATCGGCGTCGCCATCTCGTTGAAGCCGAGGGCCACCATCTTGTGGCGGATCGCCGAGATGACCGCCGTGCGCAGCATGATGTTGCGGTGCATCCGCTCGCGGCGCAGGTCGAGGAAGCGGTACTCCAGGCGCCGCTCCTCGTTGACCCCGTCCTCGGCGTTGATCGTGAAGGGGAGCGGCTGGGCGGCGCCCAGGAGCTCCACCTCGCCGACCTCGACCTCGACCTCACCGGTCGGGAGGTCCGCGTTCACGTTCTCGGTGCCGCGGGAGACGACCTTGCCGTCGACCCGGACGGTCGATTCCTTGGACAGCTTGTCGAGGGCCTCGTAGGCGGGGGTGCCGGGGCGGGCGACGAGCTGCGTGATGCCGTAGTGGTCGCGCAGATCGATGAAGAGGATGCCGCCCAGGTCTCGGCGATTGTGCAGCCAGCCACTCAGCCGGACGTCGCTCTCGACGTCAGAGGCGCGGAGCTCGCCGCAGGTGTGGGACCTGTACCGATGCATCGTCGTTCATCCAGTCTTCGCGGATCGGGGTCTGGATCCTGCCGGGAGCGTCCGGGAGGTGCGCTCCCCGGGGACCTCCGGGCCGGGGCCCGGATCACCCCAGGGTACCGGCCACGGCAGGATCGCTTCCCGCATCACCCCCGGGACGCCTGGGGCACGGGGGAGCCGCGTCACCGGCGTACGGAGGCCGCGTGACCCGCGTGCGGCATCGCTCCGCCCCACCCCCGCGACCGCCCTTCCCGGTCCTTCCTCGGTGGCAGCCCCCGATCACCTCTCCATACAGTGGGTGAATGCGCACTGGTGAGCCCCTGCCCGCCGTGGGGGACGTCCTCGCCGTCCTCGCGACCGGCCTGTGGCGCTGGGACGACGCCGCGGGGCTGGTCACGCTCGACGCGGAGGCGGCTCGGCTCTTCGGGCTGCCCGCGGAGCCCGTCGTGCTCACCGAGGCGGGCGCGCGCTCCCGCCTCCACCCGGTCGACTGGAACGAGATCGACGGGACCGTGCAGCTCGCCCTCGCCGAGGGCACCCTCGCCGAGGCCCGGATGCGGGTCATGGACGAGCACGGCCGGGTGGTCCGTACCGTCCGCAGCCGCTCCAAGCCGTGGGTCGACGCGGACACCGGCACCTTCCATCTGGTCGGCTCCCTCCAGGAGGTCACCGAGCCCCCGCCGGGCGCCGCCGCGCGCACCCCGGTGACCGGTGACTGGCGGCGCTCGCGCGAGGCGTTCCTGCTGGACGCGGGCCGCGCGCTCGCCGAGGCGCGGTCCACGGAGGAGGTGCTGCGGGTCGCCGCCGGGCTGTCCATGCCGGGGTTCTCCCCGGACGGACTCGCCGTGTTCGGCGCGGAGGCCGACCGGCTGACGATCATCGGGCACCACGGGCAGAAGCCGGGGGCGGAGGAGCCGTTCTCCCACATGTCCCTGGACACGGACTACCCGGCCGCCGAGGTCGTCCGCACCGGCCGGTCCGTCTACCTCTCCTCGCCGGAGGACTACAAGGCCCGCTATCCGGCCTCCTGGCAGCTGGCCCGGCAGTTCCGGCGGCAGTCCTGGGCCTTCCTGCCGCTGACCGTCTCCGGGCGCACCATGGGCGCGTGGATGGCGGCGTTCTCGTACCCGGTGTCGTTCACGCCCGACGAGCGGTCCGTGCTGACGACCGTGGCGCGGATGCTGGCGCAGGCGCTCTCCCGGGCCGGCACCGCGGAGTCCGAGCGGGAGCTGACGGACGGCCTGCAGCGCTCCATGCTGCCGACGCTGGGGCCGCGCATCCCCGGCATGACGGTCGCGGCCCGCTACGTCCCCACCGGGGGCGGCCTCCAGGTCGGCGGTGACTGGTACGACATGATCCCGCTGCCCGGCAAGGACCGCTTCGCGCTGGTCATCGGCGACGTCCAGGGGCACGACGTGCGGGCCGCCGGGCTGATGGGCCAGCTCCGCATCGCGCTGCGGGCGTACGCCGCCGAGGGCCACCGGCCGGACGCGGTGCTCTCCCGGGCCTCACGGTTCCTGTACGGGATCACGGACTCGGTGACCTACGGGTCCAGCGGCGGCGCCGACGAGTCCGCGGAGAGCGGCGGCGCCGGGATCGGTGACAGCCGCTTCGCGACCTGCCTGTACGCCGAGGTGGACCCGGTGACCGGGACGCTGGACATCGCCCGCGCCGGCCACCCCGACCCGGCGATACGGATGACCGACGGGACCGTGCTGATGCGGCCGAGCGCGGGCGGGCTGCCGCTGGGCGTCGACCCGGACGGCGACTACCCGACGACCCGGCTGGTCCTGGAGCCCGGCGAGACCATGCTCTTCTGCACGGACGGGCTGATCGAGACCGGCGGCCACGACCTGGAGACCGGGTGGCGCCGGATCCGCCGGACGCTGGAGGAGCACGACGGCGACCTGGAGGGGCTCGCGGACGCGCTGGTGCAGGCCGTCCACGGGCCGTCCTCGCACCACACGACGGGGCCGCTGGCGGACCGGCGCGAGGACGACATAGCGGTGCTTCTGCTGTCCCGGCAGTACGACGTGGGCTGCTGCGGCGACCGGGCCGGCGCACCGCGGCCGGCGGTGCGCCGCACGATGCTGACCGTGGCGCAGGCCGAGCCGGAGCGGATCGCCGGGGCGCGGCAGCACCTGCGGGAGCTGCTGCACGACTGGGCGTCCGCGGACCAGGTCGACTCGGCGGTCCTCCTGGTCTCCGAGATGCTGACGAACGTCCTCGTGCACACCGACACCGACGCGCTGCTCGTCGCCGAGGTGGCCGCCGGGCCGGACGGCCGCCGGGTGCGCGTCGAGGTCACCGACGCCAGCGACGACCTGCCGCACCGCCGCCACCCGGGCGAGCTGGCCTCCTCGGGCCGGGGGCTGGTCCTCACGGAACTGCTCGCCGACGCCTGGGGCGTCGACCCGCGCGGTGAGGGCAAGTGCATCTGGTTCGAGCTGTACGAGGCGGTGGGGGCGGGGGCGGACGGCTCCGCGCGCGGGGCGGGGCCGGGGGCCGGCGTGGACGCGGTGATCGACGTGGCGGATCTGGCGGGGGCGTCGGACGTCTGACGGCCGGGCCGCGCGCGTCAGCCCCTCCGGCGTTCGGGGCGCGGGGTCCGGGGCGCGGGGTCCGGGGCGGGATGGCCGCGGGGTCGCCCGCCACCCCCGGCTCACTCAGTCCGCCGGGTTCTCGAACCGGGAGCGGAGTTCCGCGATGACGCCGATGGCGGCCGCCGTCATGGGGACTGCGAGGAGCATGCCGAGGACCCCGGCGATCGCCGCGCCCGCGGCGAGGGCCACCAGGACCACCGCGGGGTGCATCTGCACCGTGCGGCTCTGGATGACCGGCTGGAGGACGTGTCCCTCCAGCACTTGGACGGCGACCACCACCCCGAGCACCCACAGCGCGATGACGAACCCCCGGTCGGCGAGCGCGACCAGGACGGCCACCGTGCCGGAGATGAAGGCTCCCAGGTACGGGATGTAGGCGCCCACGAAGACCAGCGCGCCGAGCCCCAGCGCGCCCGGTACCCGCAGGATCAGCAGCCCGACGGTGATGAAGAACGCGTCGATGAGGGCGATGACCGTCGTACCGCGCATGAAGCCCTCGACGGACTGGAAGGCGCGGCGGGCCACGGCGTCCAGGGTGTCGGCCGTGCCGTGCGGGGCGAGGGAGCGCAGCGCACCGGGCACCCGGCCGGAGTCGCGCAGGAAGAAGAAGACGAGGAGCAGCGCGAGCAGGGCCATGGCCACCGTCTCGCCGAGGACGCCGGCCCCGGTGACCAGGCTGGACGCGGCCGTCCCGCCGAATCTGCCGAGCAGCTTGCGCGCCTGGGCCTGCAGATCGTCCAGGGAGGTCCCCGGCGTGCCGAAGTGTTCGGTGAGGAAGTCCGCCGCCCTGCGGAGGGAGTCGATGATCTGGTCGCCGGTGTCGATGAGCGCGGAGACGACGATGTAGGCGGCGCCGCCCACCACGGCGACGACCGCCACGCAGGTCAGCAGGGCCGCCACGGACCGGTTGACCTTCGCCTTCACCAGCCACCGGAACAGCGGTCCGAGGAGCGCCGCCCCGAGGAGCGCGAGCAGCACCGGCACGACCGCCGTGCGGATCGCCTCGCACACCCGCAGCACGACCCAGGCGACGCCGGTGACGAGAAGGATCACGGCACACCAGGCGGCCAGCCGGCGGACGCCTTCGGGGAGTAGGTGCACGGTCCCAGCCGACCACGCGCCGGGCGGGCTGTCCTGTGCGGACGGCCCGCCCGGGTGACACGACGTCAGGGGGCGCGGGAGGCGTGGAGCGCCCGGGGTGCGTGAGGACTACAGCGCGCCCTCGGTCATCCCGTGGACCGCGGGGACGCTGCCGAGCCGGCCCTTCTGGAAGTCCTCGAAGGCCTGCTGCAGTTCCTCGCGGGTGTTCATCACGAAGGGGCCGTAGTGGGCCATGGGCTCACGGATCGGCCGGCCGCCGAGAACGACGATCTCCAGGTCGGGCGTGTTCGCGTCCTGCCGCTCGTCCGCGTGGACGGTCAGCGAGGAGCCCGCGCCGAAGACGGCGGTCTGTCCCGTGCGCACCGGGCGGCGTTCCGCGCCCACGCCCCCGCGGCCGGCGAGGACGTACACGAGGCCGTTGAAGTCCTCGCGCCAGGGGAGGGTGACCTCCGCGCCGGGCGCGACGGTCGCGTGGACCATGGTGATCGGCGTGTGCGTGATGCCGGGGCCCTGGTGACCGTCGAGGTCACCGGCGATGACGCGCAGCAGGGCGCCGCCGTCGGGGGTGGTGAGCAGCTGGACCTGGCCGCCGCGGATGTCCTGGTAGCGGGGGGCCATCATCTTGTCCCTGGCCGGGAGGTTCACCCAGAGCTGGAGCCCGTGGAAGAGGCCGCCGGACGTGACGAGGGACTCCGGCGGCGCCTCTATGTGCAGGAGACCGCTTCCTGCGGTCATCCACTGCGTGTCGCCGTTGGTGATGGTGCCGCCACCGCCGTTGGAGTCCTGGTGGTCGAAGACGCCGTCGATGATGTAGGTGACGGTCTCGAAGCCGCGGTGCGGGTGCCAGGGGGTGCCCTTGGGCTCGCCGGGCGCGTACTCCACCTCGCCCATCTGGTCCATCATGATGAACGGGTCGAGGTGGCGGTAGTTGATCCCGGCGAACGCGCGCCGGACCGGGAAGCCCTCGCCCTCGAAGCCGGTGGGCGCGGTCGTCACCGTGAGCACGGGACGGGCCACGGCATCGGCCGGCGCGACCACACGGGGCAGGGTCAGCGGGTTCTCGACGGTCACTGCGGGCATGTCGGTACCTCCTTGTGCATCGAGCTTCAAGATTAGTTGATTGTTGAACTTTCTACCAGCACCAGCCCACAACGACGGACGCCCGGAGGGCATTCCCTCCGGGCGTCACACGGCCTGATCCTGATGAGAGGCCCTAGCCGTACATCCGGCGCATCGCGAAGTCGACCATCTGCTCGACGGCCTTGGCGTCGAAGACCATGCGGTGCTCGCCCTCCATGTCGAGGACGAAGCCGTAGCCGGTCGGCAGCAGGTCGATCACCTCGGCGCCGGTGATCACGAAGTACTTGGACTCCTTGCCGGCGTAGCGGCGCAGTTCCTTGAGCGAGGTGAACATCGGGATGACGGGCTGCTGCGTGTTGTGCAGCGCGAGGAAGCCGGGGTTGTCGCCGCGCGGACAGTAGACCTTGGAGGTCGCGAAGACCTGCTGGAAGTCCTCGGCGGACATCGACCCGGTGGTGAACGCACGGACCGCGTCCGCCAGGGACGGCGGGGACGGCTCCGGGTAGAGCGGCTGCTGCTGTCCGTAACCGCCGGACATCTGCTGCTGCGGCGGGATGTACTGCTGCTGCCCGTCGGCACCGCTCGACTGCTGCCCGTATCCGTACATGCGCGCAAGCCTACCGAGCGGGGCCCCGGCGGTTTCGCGGACGGCGGTTTGTAGAGCCTGCTCACACTTCGGCGAACGGGGTTGCGCCTTATTACCGACGGGTAGCATCATCGTAGGCTGTTGCTACTTGTTGGTACGTGAATCAGTCGCGAACCACGTCCGAGGAATCACCATCTCCTCCCCGATCCCTTACGGAGCCGTCGCCATGGGGCACTACAAGTCGAATCTCCGCGACATCGAGTTCAACCTCTTCGAGGTTCTCGGGCGCGACAAGCTGTACGGCACGGGTCCGTTCGCGGAGATGGACGTCGACACCGCCAAGAGCATCCTCGAGGAACTGACCCGCCTCTCGGAGAACGAGCTGGCCGAGTCCTTCGCCGACGCCGACCGCAACCCGCCCGTCTTCGACCCCGAGACGAACACGGCGCCGGTCCCCGCGTCCTTCAAGAAGAGCTACCAGGCCTTCATGGACTCCGAGTACTGGCGGCTCGGCCTGCCCGAGGAGATCGGCGGCACCACCACGCCCCGCTCCCTGATCTGGGCCTACGCGGAGCTCGTGCTCGGCGCCAACCCGGCCGTCTGGATGTACTCCTCCGGCCCCGCCTTCGCCGGCATCCTCTTCGAAGAGGGCAACGAGGTCCAGAAGCACATCGCGAAGATCGCCGTCGACAAGCAGTGGGGCTCCACCATGGTGCTCACCGAGCCGGACGCCGGCTCGGACGTCGGCGCCGGCCGTACCAAGGCGGTCCGGCAGGAGGACGGCTCCTGGCACATCGAGGGCGTGAAGCGCTTCATCACGTCCGGCGAGCACGACATGTCGGAGAACATCCTCCACTACGTCCTCGCCCGCCCCGAGGGCGCCGGCCCCGGCACCAAGGGCCTGTCCCTCTTCCTCGTCCCGAAGTACGAGTTCGACTTCGAGACCGGCGAGCTGGGCGAGCGCAACGGCGTCTACGCCACCAACGTCGAGCACAAGATGGGCCTCAAGGCGTCCAACACCTGCGAGATGACCTTCGGCGACCGCCACCCCGCCAAGGGCTGGCTGATCGGCGACAAGCACGACGGCATCCGCCAGATGTTCCGCATCATCGAGTTCGCCCGCATGATGGTCGGCACGAAGGCCATCTCCACGCTCTCGACGGGCTACCTGAACGCGCTGGAGTACGCCAAGGAGCGCGTCCAGGGTCCCGACCTGGCGAACTTCATGGACAAGACCGCCCCCAAGGTCACCATCACGCACCACCCCGACGTGCGCCGCTCGCTCATGACGCAGAAGGCGTACGCGGAGGGCATGCGCGCGCTCGTGCTGCACACCGCCGCGATCCAGGACGAGATCCAGGTCAAGGAGGCCGCCGGCGAGGACGCCACCGCGCTGGAGGCCCTGAACGACCTGCTCCTGCCCATCGTCAAGGGCTACGGCTCCGAGAAGGGCTACGAGCAGCTCGCCCAGTCGCTGCAGACCTTCGGCGGCTCCGGCTTCCTGCAGGAGTACCCGATCGAGCAGTACATCCGCGACGCCAAGATCGACACCCTGTACGAGGGCACCACCGCGATCCAGGGCCAGGACTACTTCTTCCGGAAGATCGTCCGCAACCAGGGCGCCGCCCTCAACTCCCTCGCCGAGGACATCAAGAAGTTCCTGGCGCTCGGCACCGGCGGCGAGGAGCTCTCCACCGCCCGCGAGCAGCTCGCCAAGGCCGCCGTCGAGCTGGAGGCCATCGTCGGCCTGATGCTCACCGACCTCGCGGCGACCGAGCAGGACGTCAAGAACATCTACAAGGTCGGCCTCAACACCACCCGCCTGCTCATGGCCTCCGGTGACGTCGTCGTCGGCTACCTGCTGCTGCGCGGTGCGGCGATCGCCGCCGAGAAGCTGGACGCGGCCTCCACCAAGACGGTCTCCGCCAAGGACACCGCCTTCTACACCGGCAAGATCGCGGCCGCGAAGTTCTTCGCCGCCAACGTCCTGCCGGGCGTCACCGGCGCCCGCAAGCTGGCCGAGGGCGTGGACCTCGACCTGATGGAGCTCGACGAGTCGGTGTTCTAGGGCTTCGCCCGGAGGACCGGTACCCGCGGCGGTACCGGTCCCTCCGGAGGGCCGGTGCCCGCGACGGTGCCGGTCCCCCGGAGGACCACTTCCGGTCGTCTCCACACACCCCTTACGAGGGCCCGCTCCCATCGCCGGGAGCGGGCCCCTCGGCGTCGTTAAGGTGAACCCATGAGCACACCCTCACGCTTCGATCGCGGCCACTCCGACGACCTCATGACCTTCCTGTCGGCGAGCCCCTCGCCGTACCACGCCGTGGCGACCTCCGCCGAGCGGCTGGAGAAGGCCGGATTCCGTCAGGTCGCCGAGACCGACGCGTGGGACGGGACGACCGGCGGCAAGTACGTGCTGCGGGGCGGCGCGATCATCGCCTGGTACGTCCCCGAGGGCGCCCGGCCGCACACCCCGTTCCGCATCGTGGGCGCGCACACCGACTCCCCGAACCTCCGGGTGAAGCCGCTGCCGGACACCGGCGCGCACGGCTGGCGCCAGGTCGCCGTCGAGGTCTACGGCGGCCCGCTGCTCAACTCCTGGCTCGACCGCGACCTCGGTCTCGCCGGCCGGGTCACCCTGCGGGACGGCTCGACCCGCCTGGTGAACGTCGACCGCCCCCTGCTGCGGGTGCCCCAACTCGCCATCCACCTGGACCGTTCCGCCACCTCCGAGGGCCTCAAACTCGACAAGCAGCGCCACATGCAGCCCGTCTGGGGCCTCGGCGACGCCCGCGAGGGCGACCTGATGGCGTTCCTGGAGGACGAGAGCGACGTCCCCCGCGGTGAGATCACCGGCTGGGACCTGATGACCCACTCCATCGAGCCGCCCGCCTACCTGGGCCGCGACCGGGAACTGCTGGCCGGCCCCCGGATGGACAACCTGCTGTCCGTGCACGCCTGTACGGCGGCGCTGGCCGCGGTCACCGGTGCGGGCGGCGACCTCCCGTACATCCCGGTCCTCGCCGCCTTCGACCACGAGGAGAACGGCTCGCAGTCCGACACGGGCGCGGACGGCCCGCTCCTCGGCGGCGTGCTGGAGCGTTCGGTCTTCGCCCGCGGCGGCTCGTACGAGGACCGGGCGCGCGCCTTCGCGGGAACGGTGTGCCTCTCCTCCGACACGGGCCACGCCGTCCACCCCAACTACGCGGAGCGGCACGACCCGACGCACCACCCGCGCGCGGGCGGCGGCCCCATCCTCAAGGTGAACGTCAACAACCGCTACGCCACGGACGGTTCGGGCCGCGCGGTGTTCGCGGCGGCCTGCGAGAAGGCCGGCGTGCCGTTCCAGTCCTTCGTCTCCAACAACTCCATGCCCTGCGGCACCACCATCGGGCCCATCACCGCCGCCCGCCACGGCATCAAGACGGTCGACATCGGCGTCGCCATCCTGTCCATGCACAGCGCCCGCGAACTCTGCGCCGCCGACGACCCGTTCCTGCTGGCCAACGCGCTGGTCGCGTTCCTGGAGGGCTAGGAAGCGCTGGGAAGGGCTGGGAACAGCTGGGAACAGCTGGGAAACCCACGCCCGCACGGATGCTGACACGGGCCCAGCGGGGCGCTCCCCGAAGCCTGTTGGGATCTGCGTCCCCCGGGCAGAGCGGGCGCCTCCGCATGAGTCGCCGTGTGCCGGGTACCCGGGGCAGACCCGGAACACCTGACGGGACACGGAGGCGAAACTCATGGGCTTGGGCGGATGCATCATTCTGATCGGTGTCGGAGCGATCCTGACGTTCGCTACGAACTGGGACATGCAGGGCGTCAACCTCGACCTGGTCGGCGTCATCCTGATGATCGTCGGCCTGATCGGAGTCGCGACGTTCAGCAGTATCGCCAGGCGGCGGCGTGTGGTCATGCCGCCCTCGGCACCGGTGGTCGAGGAGGAACCGCACCACCATCACCGTGGCGGTTACACGGACGGTTACGGCGGCTAGGGACCCATGGGCCTGTCCGGCGGATCCCGCCGGGGACGACCCGCCGCTCCCAGCCCCGCCGCTCATCCTCCGTACGACAGACCGCATGCCGACGACAGGGCGTGCGCGGACCGACCGACGAGGGCCGACGACCACCGGGTCGCCGGCCCTCCGCGGTGCAAGGGGTGCTCCGGCCGGGGTGCTCCGGCCATGGCTGGTCAGGGGGTGGGGAGGACGTGGCCGGTGGTGGCGTCGACGTGGTCGGGGACCTCGTCGTGGCGGTCGCCGACGGTGACGGTTCCGGTGGGTTCGAACATCAGGATCGCGGCACCGGCCGCTGAGGACGGCTTGTGCTCGGTGCCCCTGGGGACCGTGAGGACGGAGCCCCTGGGGAGGGTCACGGTGCGCTCGCCTGCCGGTTCGCGCAGGGCGATGTCCAGCTCGCCGTCCAGGACCAGGAAGAACTCGTCCGTGTGCTCGTGCACGTGCCAGACGTGCTCGCCCTCGACCTTCGCCACGCGTACGTCGTAGTCGTTCACGGCGGCGACGATGCGCGGACTCCACAGGTCGTCGAAGGAGGCCAGGGCGGCGGCGAGGGAGACGGGGGAAGGGGAGCCAGGGGCGGGGGCTGCGGGTTCGGGGTGTGCGGGCTCGGGGTGTGCGGGTGCGTGGGTCATGGATCGATCGTCGGGGGTGGTGCCGTCCCTCCGCGAGTGCTAGGAATCGCACATGCCGCAAGAATCCTCTCAGCCGCTCGGCACGGACCGGAACCGGGACGAGGGGACGGCGGGGCCCCGGGCACCGGAGCCGGGCGCACCGTCCGCCCCACCGGCCCGCCGCGGCCACGGCGTCCGCGGCGTCCGCACCGGGTCGTCGTGCTGGTCGACGAGGGCACCAACCCGTTCGAGGTCGGCGTCGCGACCGAGCTGTTCGGCCTGCCCCGTCCCGAACTGGGGCTGCCGGCACCGCTCTACGACCTGACGCTCTGCACACCGGCGCCCGGCACCCGGATGAACCACGGGTTCTTCACCATGACCGGGCTGCCCGGCCTCGACGCCGTCGACGACGCCGACACCCTCGTCGTCCCCGGCCGCCCCGACAACGTCGTACCCCGCGCCGCCGCCGTGCGCGAGGCCGTCCGGCGCACCCACGCGCGCGGTGCCCGGGTCGTGAGCTTCTGCACCGGCACCTTCGCGCTCGCCGAGGCGGGGCTCCTCGACGGGCGCCGGGCCACCACCCACTGGCGCTGGGCCGACTCCTTCCGCGCCCTCCACCCGAGGGTCCTGCTGGAGCCTGACGTGCTCTTCGTGGACGGGGGCGACGTGCTGACCGCCGCCGGAAGCGCGGCCGCGCTCGACCTGGGCCTGCACATCGTGCGGCGCGACCACGGCGCCGAGATCGCCAACGCCGTGTCCCGGCGGCTCGTCTTCGCCGCCCACCGCGACGGCGGACAGCGCCAGTTCGTGGAGCGGCCCCTGCCCGACCTGCCGGACGAGTCCCTCGCGCCCCTGCTGGCGTGGGCGCGGGAACGGCTCGGCGATCCGCTGACCGTCGCGGACCTCGCCGCGCGGGCGGGGGTCAGCCCGGCCACACTGCACCGGCGTTTCCGCGCCCAGCTCGGCACCACCCCGCTGGCCTGGCTCGGCGGCGAGCGGGTGACCCTGGCCTGCCGGCTCATCGAGCGCGGTACGGAGTCGCTCGACGTGGTCGCCCGGCGCAGCGGCCTGGGCACCGCCGCCAATCTGCGGGCGCGGCTGCGGCGCGAGACGGGACTCAGCCCGTCGGCCTACAGACGGCGTTTCGGACCGGCCGCCGGGGAAGCCCTCCCCGTATGAGATTCCTCGTACGCGACCGGCTCCTCGGCATCGGTGACGACTTCTGGATCGAGGACGAGCACGGCACCAAGGCGTTCCTCGTCGACGGCAAGGCGATGCGGCTGCGGGACACCTTCGAGCTGAAGGACACGCAGGGGCGGGTCCTGATCGACATCCACAAGAAGATGCTGTCCCTGCGCGACACCATGGTGATCGAGCGGGACGGCGACCCGCTGGCCACGATCAAGCGCAAGCGGCTGTCCCTGATGCGCAACCACTACCGCGTCTCGCTGGTGGACGGCACCGAACTCGACGTCAGCGGCAAGATCATGGACCGCGAGTTCGGCATCGACTACGACGGCGAACTGCTCGCCCAGATCTCCCGCCGCTGGCTCCGCGTCCGCGACACCTACGGCGTGGACATCACCCGCGACGACGCGGATCCCGCTCTGATGATCGCGGTGGCGGTGTGCGTCATCCACCTGGCGGAACGCGAACGGGAGGGGGACTGACCGGCAGGCCGCTCAGGCCACTCGGCATGGGGGCCATCGGGCTTCCGGGGGCACCCCCTGCTCGAAGGGCTGGGGGGACCCGTTCAGGCGACGGTTCGCCACCCCGCCCCCGCGTCGCCCCCTCAGGACGCCGACCGCCCCGCCTCCATCCCCAGCACCCGGTCCTTGAGCGCCGGGAACCTCTCCCGCGTCCCCGCGACCCGACCCGCGTCGAACTCGACCCGGAGCACCTCTTCCCCGGCCCCCGCCGCCTCCCCGAGCACCTCGCCCCACGGATCCACCACGACCGAGCGCCCGGCCTGCGGCACCCCCGCGTGCGTCCCCGCCGACCCGCAGGCGAGCACGTACGCCTGGTTCTCCACCGCGCGCGCCCGCGCCAGCAGGGTCCAGTGGTCGCGCCGGCGCTCGGGCCACCCGGCGGGTACGACGAAGGTCTCGGCACCCGCGTCGACGAGCCCGCGGAACAGCTCGGGAAAGCGGAGGTCGTAGCAGGTGGCGAGCCCGATCCTGGTCTCCGGCAGCTCCACGGTGACCAGCTCCGTCCCCGCCCCCATCAGCACGGCCTCACCCTTGTCGAACCCGAAGCGGTGGATCTTCCGGTAGGCGGCGGCCAGTTCGCCCTCGGGCGAGAACACGAGCGAGGTGTTGTAGAGGACGCCGTCACCGTCGCTCCCGGACGGCGATCCCGGTGCCGGCGCCCGCTCGGGGACGGACCCCGCGTGCAGCCAGACGCCCGCGTCGCGCGCGGCCCCGGCCATCACCTCGTACGTCGGCCCCTGCAACGGCTCGGCCTCCGCGTCGAACTCCTCGTACGCGAACGCCCCCGTGGTCCACAGTTCGGGCAGTACGACGAGGTCGGCTCCGGCCTCCTCCCGTACGAGCGCGGCCGCCCGCTGCCTGCGCGAATCAACCGACTCGCCCTGCTTCACACCGATCTGGATGAGGGAGGCGCGCACACTACCACCGTCCTGGCATTCGAGCCGTCGATACGGGCCTACGATCGTCACACGAAAGCACTGCCGGGGTGCCTCACAGCAGCGTAACTTAGCGTCCCAAGACACCCGCTGACTGTGCACTGCCCGCGCCCGACCGCCCGAGGGGTCCCGTTTCCGTGAGTCCGCATCCCAGTCTTCAGTCCTACGCCGACGCCTGGACCCATTCGATCGAAGCCATATCCGAGCTGGTGTCGCCGCTGGTGGAGGGCGAGTGGAACCGCCGGACGCCGTGCCCGGGCTGGTCGGTGCGCGACATCGTCTCCCACGTCATCGGGCTCGACTGCGAGATGCTCGGCGACCCGCGGCCGATCCACACGCTCCCCCGGGACCTGTACCACGTGACGACCGAGCACCAGCGGTACATGGAGATGCAGGTCGACGTCCGCCGTCACCACACCGCGCCGGAGATGACCTCCGAGCTGGAGTACACGATCATCCGCCGCAACCGCCAGCTGCGGAACGATGCGCGGGACCCGGAGACCAAGGTGCGCGGTCCGCTCGGCACCGAGGTGACGCTGGAGCACGCGATGCGCAACCACGCCTTCGACGTGTGGGCGCACGAGCAGGACCTGCGCACGGCCCTCGGCCGTCCGGGCGACCTCGACTCGCCGGGCGCGCTCGTCGCCCGCGACGTCCTGCTGGAAGCGCTCCCCAAGGTCGTCGCCGAGGACGCGGGCGCGCCGGCGAACTCCGCCGTGGTGGTCGACGTGCACGGGCCCGTCGAGTTCCTGCGCACGGTCCGCGTCGACGCGGAGGGCCGCGGCACGGTCGACGGCGCGCCCTCGCTGGGCCCGGCCGTCACGCTCAGCCTCGACTGGGAGACGTACTTCCTGCTGGCCTGCGGCCGCGTCACCCCGGACGCCGTCGCCGACCGCATCAAGTCGGAGGGCGACCAGACCCTCAGCGCAGCCATCCTGAGGTCCTTCGCGGTCACGCCGTGACCACTCGGCGCGGCCGGGCCCGGGAGGGGAAGGGCGGGCGGGCGCCGGGGTGCGCCCGCCCGGAGAGCTCAAGGGGGCTCAGGGGGACAGGACCGGCCGACGGCTGACCGCCGACCGGGAAGGCGACGGCACCGCAGGCGCCGTCGTCCCTCACACCGGCACGTGCACCGTCTCCACCCGGCTCACGACCAGCCGCTCCCGCTCCCGCCGGTCCGCCTTGCCCCGGAGCCGCAGGATCTGCCAGACCCCCAGCCCCTGCAGCACGAACACCGCCGCGAACGCCACCCGGTAGTCGTCCCCGGTCGCGTCCAGCAGCACCCCCACCGCCAGCAGCGTCGTCATCGAGGCGACGAACCCGCCCATGTTGGTGATGCCGGACGCCGTCCCCTGCCGCTCGGGCGGATTGGCGGGACGCGCGAAGTCGAACCCGATCATCGACGCCGGCCCGCACGCCCCCAGCACCGTGCACAGCACGACCAGCAGCCACATGGGCGCGTGCTCCCCGGGGTAGGCCAGGGCCGCCGCCCAGGCGACCGCCGTCGCGGACACCGTGCCGAGCGCCAGCGGAAGCCGCGCCCCGTGGCGCCGGGCGACGATCTGCCCGTACACCAGGCCCACGGCCATGTTGGAGAGCACGACGAGGGTCAGCAGTTCGCCGGCCGTCGCCCTGGACAGCCCCTGCGCCTCGACGAGGAAGGGCATCCCCCACAGCAGCAGGAACACCATCGCCGGGAACTGCGTCGTGAAGTGCACCCACATGCCGAGCCGGGTACCGGGCTCCCGCCAGGACGCGGCGATCTGCCGGCGGACGTAGACGGCGCCCTGGTGCGGGACCGGCTCCGGTTCGTGCCCCTCGGGGTGGTCCTTCAGGAACAGCAGCAGGAGGACGAGGACCACGGCGCCCGCGAGCGCGCTGCCGGCGAACGCGGCGGTCCACCCCAGCCCGTGCAGCAGCCGGGCGATGACCAGCGTCGACACCAGGTTGCCCGCCATTCCGGCGAGACCCGCCAGCTGGGCGACCAGCGGGCCCCGGCGCGCCGGGAACCAGCGGGTGCCCAGCCGCAGCACGCTGATGAAGGTCATCGCGTCTCCGCAGCCCAGCAGGGCACGGGAGGCCAGCGCCGTCCCGTACGAGGGGGAGAAGGCGAAGCCCAGCTGCCCCGCCGTGAACAGCACTACGCCGATGGTCAGCACCTTCTTGGTGCCGAGCCGGTCGACGAGCAGCCCGACGGGTATCTGCATGCCCGCGTAGACGAGCAGCTGCAGGATGGAGAAGGTGGACAGGGCGGAGGCGCCGACGTGGAAGCGGTCGGCGGCGTCCAGCCCGGCGACCCCCAGGGACGTACGGAAGATGACGGCGACGAAGTAGACGGAGACGCCGACGACCCAGACGGTGACGGCGCGGCGGCCGCCGGGCGGGTCCGGGAGCGGCGCCGCCGGAGCGGCGCCGGGACCGGGGCGGGGGGAGGACTCGGCGGAGCTCATCGGGCCTCGCCCCGCGCCATGCCGAAGAACCGGCCGACGTGCCCGTGGATGATCGCGACGGCGGCGTCCGCGTCACCGGTGCGGAGCGCTTCGAGGATCTCCTCGTGCTCGGTGAGCGTCCTGCTGATCCGGTCGGGGTGGGCGTGCATCACGGCCACCCCCATCCGCAGCTGGCGGTCCCGGAGCTGGTCGTAGAGCCGGGAGAGGATCTCGTTGCCGCCGCTGCGGACGATCTCGGCGTGGAAGCAGCGGTCGGTGACGGCGGCGCCCGCCAGGTCACCGGCGGCGGCCTGCTCCCGCTGCCGGGCGAGCAGTTCCTCCAGGCGGGCGATGAGCCGCGGAGCGGCGGGCACCGCCTTGCGGGCGGCATGGCCCTCGACGAGCATCCGGGTCTCGACGACGTCGGCGATCTCCTGCGCGGAGACCGGCAGGACGAGGGCGCCCTTCTTCGGATAGAGCTTGATCAGCCCTTCGGCCTCCAGCCGGAGCAGCGCCTCGCGGACAGGCGTCCGGGAGACCCCCACGGCCTCGGCCAGCTCGCCCTCCGTGAGGAGCGTGCCGCCCTCGTAGCGGCGTTCCAGCACCCCCTGCTTGACGTGGGCGTAGACGCGTTCGGCGGCGGGTGGCTGCTTCAGGGGCGCGGGTGGGGCGGAGGACATGCGCACAGCATAGATACATCACGTACGCATGGCCGGGTCCGTCCACCATCCGGACCACAGCCCGGCCACGCCCGGAAGCGTCACCCGAAAGTGGATACCTCCGAGCGGGGGCACAACTTTCTGTGCTAGGTACGTGTCTCATGAGGGCGGCATTCCCATATGGCCGCACTCCTGGGGCATTTGACGTATTCGGGGTACCCAAGTTGACAACGGACATACAGGGCACGCGCGTTCGCAGAGCCGCGGCCGTCGTCGTGACCACCGCCGCCATGATCGCGACCGGGGCGCTCGGCGCGGCTCCGGCACAGGCGCTCACGACCCCCACGATCGCCGCCAAGGGCGGCTACGTGATGAACAACGGCACCGGCAAGACGCTCTACACCAAGGCGGCGGACACCCGCCGTTCGACCGGCTCCACGACCAAGATCATGACGGCGAAGGTGGTGCTGTCGCAGTCGAATCTGAACCTGGACTCCAAGGTCACGATCCAGAAGGCCTACAGCGACTACATCGTCCGCAACAACGCCTCGTCGGCGCATCTGATCGTCGGTGACAAGGTCACCGTGCGCCAGCTGCTCTACGGGCTGATGCTGCCGTCGGGCTGCGACGCCGCGTACGCGCTCGCCGACAAGTTCGGCTCGGGCTCGACGCGCGGCGCCCGCGTGAAGTCGTTCATCGGCAAGATGAACACCACCGCGCGCGGCCTCGGCCTGACGAACACGCACTTCGACTCGTTCGACGGCATCGGCAACGGCGCCAACTACTCGACGCCGCGCGACCTGACGAAGCTCGCGAGCAGCGCCATGAAGTCGTCCACCTTCCGTTCGGTCGTGAAGACGAAGTCGACCAAGCAGAAGGTGACCACCAAGAGCGGTGGCTACCGCTACATGAACTGGACGAACACCAACACCCTGCTCGGCAGCTACCGCGGCGCCATCGGCGTCAAGACCGGCTCCGGCCCCGAGGCCAAGTACTGCCTGGTCTTCGCCGCGACCCGCGACGGCAAGACCGTCATCGGCACGGTCCTCGCCTCCACGTCCGTCTCGGCCCGCACCTCGGACGCCAAGAAACTGATGGACTACGGCTTCAAGAAGTAGTCCCCTCTTTGACGACCACCTGAGCGGGCCAGTCCACGACACCGGACTGGCCCGCTTCGCGTCGCGCCTTCCTTCGTCGGCGGCACACCGGTCGGGCGGGTCGCAACCCAGTCGAGCGATCTTCCTCCGCACTGATGAACATCCGTGGACCGAGTGGCCTATTCGATTTTCTCCGCCTTACGTTCCGCAGCGGAGGTCATTCACATGAACGAACCGAGCAAACCCCGCAAGTCGTCCAAGCGCCATGAGGCCATCGACATCAGCGACTTCGTCTACGCGGCGACGGGCGACCGCATCCGCAGGCTGACCATGCCGGGCGGCGCCCACTGGTTCCCGGCCGTGGACGTCTGCAAGAAGCTGGGGTACGCGAACTCGCGGAAGGCACTCGACGACCACGTGCCGAAGGAGCAGCGAGACAATCTCGAGACAGTAACTGGAAGTTACAGTCTCGACATCCCCCCAGGCCGGAGCTGGCGCCGAGACCTGCAGCTGATCGATCTCCAGGGTCTGATCCTGCTCGTCAACGCCTGTACGAAGCCGGCCTGCGCCCCCTTCAAGCAGTGGGTCGCCGAGGTGATCGAGACCGTGCAGCGGGACGGCTCGTACACGCTGGAGGAGGCCGAGGTGCAGCCCGCGGACCCGGCGGCGCCCCTCGCGTACGCCATGCCGGAGCAGGTCGCCGAGGCCATCGTCCGGCTCGAGGAGCGCAACCTCCAGGCGGACGAGCAGCTTGCGATCGCACAGCACGAATCGCTGACCGTGCAGAAGGAGATGCTGGCGATGCAGCGCGAGACGCTGACCGCACAGCAGTCCACCGCGCAGGCGATGGAACGCATCGCGAACCGGTTCGACACCCTGTTCGCCCGGCTCCCCGACCCCTCCGCCGTCGCCCGGGTCGCCGCCGACCAGGCCGCGGCGGCCGAGGGTGCCGATGCCGGCGTTCCCACCACGGAGTCCGTACTGGCCGACTGGCGGCACCGGTTGTCGGTGACGGAGGACGTGTGGACGGTGGCCGTGGTCATCGCCCCGGTCCTGGTCGAGCAGGGCGAGCTGCGCCAGCCCCTCGCGTCCCTCGCCGCCCGTACGGGCCTGTCGGTGCGCCGGGTGAACGAGTGCCTGCGTCTGCTGCGCAAGCACGCCTGCATCCGCTCCCGGGGCGGGACCGGCGACGGCGCTCCGGTGTACGTGCTGCACCACCCCTGAGCTGGGGACCCGGTGCCCCGGTGCCCGGGGTACGGCAGAGGGGCCGGTCGCAAGCTGACGTTGCGGCCGACCCCTCTCGGGTCAGGCTAGCGGGTGGAAGCCGGTCAGGCCCAGGTGATCAGCCGCTTGGGCTGTTCCAGGATCGCCGCGATGTCCGCGAGGACCTTGGAGCCCAGCTCGCCGTCGACCAGGCGGTGGTCGAAGGAGAGCGCGAGCGTGGTGACCTGACGGGGCTTCACCTTGCCCTTGTGCACCCAGGGCTGGAGCTTGATCGCGCCGACCGCGAGGATCGCGGACTCCCCGGAGTTGAGGATGGGTGTGCCCGTGTCGACGCCGAAGACGCCGACGTTGGTGATGGTGACCGTGCCGCCCTGCATCGCCGCCGGGGACGTCTTGCCCTCCCTCGCCGTGGAGACCAGCTCACCGAGCGAGTCGGCCAGCTCCGGGAGGGTCTTGGCGTGCGCGTCCTTGATGTTCGGGACGATGAGGCCGCGCGGGGTGGCCGCGGCGATACCCAGGTTCACGTAGTGCTTGAGGACGATCTCCTGGTTGGCCTCGTCCCAGGACGCGTTGACCTGAGGGTTGCGCTTGATCGCGACGAGCAGGGCCTTGGCGACAAGGAGGAGGGGGTTGACCCTCCGGCCCTGCATCCCGTACTTGTCGGGGGCCTGCTTCAGCTCCTCGACCAGCTTCATCGTGCGCGTCACGTCCACGGTCACGAACTCCGTGACGTGCGGGGCGGTGAACGCCGAGCCGACCATCGCGGCCGCCGTCGCCTTCCGGACACCCTTGACGGGCGTGCGCGTCTCGCGCGCGCCGTCGTAGCCGGCCACGGGCGCGGGAGCCGGGGCCGTCGCGGCGGCCGGAGCCTGCGGGGCCGCGGGCTGCGGGGCCGCGGGCCGCGGGGCGGGGGCGACCGCCGCGTGCACGTCCTCGCGCGTGATGATCCCGTCGGGGCCCGACGGCGTCACCGTCGCCAGGTCCACACCGAGGTCCTTGGCGAGCTTGCGGACCGGCGGCTTGGCCAGCGGACGGGCGCCCGCGGGGGTCGCCTGTCCGTTCAGCGCGGTGCCCGCGTAGTACGTCGCCGCCGGGGCCTCGGCCGGCGGTGCCGGGGCGGCCGCCTGCGGGGCGGGTGCCTGCGGGGCGGGTGCCTCGGCGCCCTTGCGCGGGCGTCGCTTGGTGGAGGACGTGGCCACCCCGTACCCGACGAGGACCGGTGTGCGGCCCTCCGGCTTCGGCTCCTCCGCGGCGGACGGCTCCGCCGCGGGCGTCTCGGCGGCCGGCGCGTCCGGGGTCGCGGCCTGCGTCGCCGGGGCTCCGGCGCCTGCGGACACGTCCACCGCGATGATCACCTGGCCCACGTCCACCGTCGTCCCCTCGGGGAAGCGCAGCTCGCGGACCACACCGTCGAAGGGGATGGGCAGCTCGACGGCGGCCTTCGCGGTCTCGACCTCGCAGACCACCTGACCGTCGGTGACCCGGTCACCGGGCTGGACGTACCACTTGAGGATCTCGGCCTCGGTGAGCCCCTCGCCCACGTCGGGCATCTTGAACTCGCTCAGCCCCGAGGCGTTCTCAGTCATCGTCGTCACGACCCTCTCCTCAGTACGCCAGCGAGCGGTCGACGGCGTCGAGCACCCGGTCAAGGCCCGGCAGGTACTCCTCCTCCAGGCGCGCCGGCGGGTACGGGGCGTGATAGCCGCCGACCCTCAGCACGGGCGCCTCCAGGTGGTAGAAGCACCGCTCCGTGATGCGGGCCGCGATCTCCGCGCCCGTACCCAGGAACACCGGGGCCTCGTGCACCACGACCAGCCGGCGGGTCTTCTCGACCGACGCCTGGACGGTGTCGAAGTCGATCGGCGACATGGAGCGCAGATCGACGACCTCCAGGGACCTGCCCTCCTCCTGGGCCGCCGCGGCGGCCTCCTGGCAGACCTTGACCATCGGCCCGTACGCGGCCAGCGTCAGATCGCCGCCCTCGCGCACCACACGCGCCGTGTGCAGCGGCGCCGGGATCGCGTCCCTGGTCACCTCGCCCTTGTCCCAGTACCGGCGCTTCGGCTCGAAGAAGATCACCGGGTCGTCGCTCTGGATGGCCTGCTGCATCATCCAGTACGCGTCCGACGCGTTCGAGGGGGAGACCACCTTCAGGCCCGCCACGTGCGCGAACAGGGCCTCCGGGGACTCGGAGTGGTGCTCCACCGCGCCGATGCCGCCGCCGTAGGGGATGCGGATGACGACGGGCATCTTGATCTTGCCGAGCGCCCGCGCGTGCATCTTCGCGAGCTGCGTGACGATCTGGTCGTACGCCGGGAACACGAAGCCGTCGAACTGGATCTCCACGACCGGGCGGTAGCCGCGCAGGGCGAGACCGATCGCCGTACCGACGATGCCCGACTCGGCGAGCGGGGTGTCGATGACCCGCTCCTCGCCGAAGTCCTTCTGCAGACCGTCGGTGACCCGGAAGACACCACCGAGCTTGCCGACGTCCTCGCCCATGACGAGAACCTTGGGGTCGGCGTCGAGGGCCGTGCGCAGCGACTCGTTGATCGCCTTGGCCAGCGCCATCTTCTCTGCCGCCATCGCTACTTGCCCTCCCCTGCCGCGGCGAAGCCGCTCCCGGGCTCCGTGGCGAACGACGCCTGGTAGGCGGCGAACTGGGCCCGCTCCTCGTCGACGAGCGCGTGCCCGTCCGCGTACACGTTCTCGAAGATGGCGAAGTGGTCCGGGTCCGGCATGGCCCGTACGGCTTCGCGTACTCGTTTGCCCAACGCCTCGCTCTCGGTCTCCAGTTCCGCGAAGAATCCCTCGTCCGCGTGGTTTGAGCTCTCGAGATAGGCGCGCAGGCGCAGGATCGGGTCCTTCGCCTCCCACGCCTCGCGCTCCTCGTCGGCCCGGTACTTGGTCGGGTCGTCGGAGGTGGTGTGCGCGCCCATCCGGTAGGTGAAGGCCTCGACCAGCGTCGGGCCCTCGCCGCGGCGGGCCCGCTCCAGCGCCCACTTCGTCACGGCCAGGCAGGCGAGGACGTCGTTGCCGTCGACGCGGACGCCGGGGAAGCCGTAGCCCTGCGCGCGCTGGTAGAGCGGGACGCGGGTCTGCTTCTCGGTCGGCTCGGAGATCGCCCACTGGTTGTTCTGGCAGAAGAACACGACGGGGGCGTTGTAGACGGCGGAGAAGGTGAACGACTCGGCGACGTCGCCCTGGCTGGAGGCGCCGTCCCCGAAGTACGCGATCACGGCCGAGTCGGCACCGTCCTTGGCGACGCCCATGGCGTAGCCGGTGGCGTGCAGCGTCTGCGAGCCGATGACGATCGTGTACAGGTGGAAGTTGTTGCTGTTCGGGTCCCAGCCGCCGTTGTTCACGCCGCGGAACATGCCGAGCAGGTTGGTCGGGTCGACCCCGCGGCACCAGGCCACACCGTGCTCGCGGTAGGTCGGGAAGACGTAGTCGTCCTCACGGGTCGCCCGGCCGGAGCCGATCTGGGCGGCCTCCTGGCCGAGCAGGGAGGCCCACAGGCCCAGCTCGCCCTGACGCTGCAGGGACGTCGCCTCGGCGTCGAAGCGGCGCGTCAGCACCATGTCGCGGTACAGCCCGCGCAGGTCCTCGGGGGTGATGTCGGCGACGTACGCGTCGTACTCCGCGTTCTCGACCCGCTCACCTTCCGGCGTCAGCAACTGGACGAGCTCGGGTTCGGTGCTCGGGGCCTTCTTGGCCGCCGTGCCCGCCCGCTTGCTCGCCGCGCTCTTCGTACCGGCGCTGCGTCGCGGCTTGCGCGCGGCAGTGCTCTCCACGGTCACGTGTGCTCCTCCGTCGGTCCGGCCCCCGGGGTTGCCGGGTGGCTGGGTTCCCCCTCGCTCGTGGAGAGCTCGGGGGAGCGGCTCGCCTGCTCCGATACCCGTGCACGGGGTGGGTGCGACTCGGCCGGGAACAGGCGTGACAGGTGTCCCGGTGAGCGCCCTGCAGTAAGCACGTTACCCAGAGCACCACATTTCTGTGAAACCCCTCCTGACCTGCGATTTTGCTTGGATATCCAAGTAAATCGGCAAAGTCGGGAACAGTTGCTGGTCACAGCCTTGCAGGGGGCCGGAACACCGGCACGTTATCCCGGCCACCCCGGACACGGGAAGAGCTGCCCGGGGCGGGCTGTGTGCGCCTGTTCCGGCCACCCGCCCGGGCGTCGCCGTCCCGGACGTACGCGTTTCCGGCGAAAGCGGACGCCGGGCGTGCCGGGGAGCCGGGGCGTGCCGGGGTGCTCCCCGGCGTGCAGGGACGTACCGGGGCGTGTCCTCACGGGCCGCGTCCCGGAATCCCGTCAAAGGGGGCCCGCCCCGGGCCCCCGTCGAACAGGATCGCGTCGGACACAGCGCCGAGTGCGCCTGTGGCCCCGGCGGCCCCGGCACACGACGGCCCGTGCCACGGAACGTCGGTTCCGGCACGCCGGACGACCGAAAGGTGACCGAGTGCGACAGGGGTGGGGGTGGGCGCGGGTTCGGAAGGGTGTGAGGCCGGTACGAAGCGGGCCGTTCGGGGCTCGACGCGTGCCCTAACATCTGGCGCGTGCCGCGCTCATCTGTACCAACCCCTCCGCATCACGCGCCCCCTCTGGGCGCCCTGCTCCGCCAGTACACCGCCGGATCCGCCCTTGCCTGCGAGCCGGTCGACCAGGGGTTGCTCAACCGCGGCTACCGGCTCTCCACCACCCGGGGCGAGTACTTCCTGAAGCACCACTTCGACCCCGAGACAGCCGACCCGGCCGCCATCGCCCGCCAGCACCGGGCCACCCGGCGGCTGGCCGACCTCGGTGTCCCCGTCGCCCCGCCGCTGCCCTGCCGCGACGGGCGCACCGTGGCCGTGATCGGGGGCCACGCCTACGCGCTGCACCCCTGGATCGACGGCCGGCACCGGCACGGCGGGCAGCTCACGCCCGCACAGTGCGGACGGCTGGGCGCGCTGCTCGGGGTCGTCCACGCGAGCCTGGAACAGATCATGCGGGTGCCGCGCCCACCTGTGCGCGCGGTCGGCGCGCCCCCGGCACGCGCGCGTGGCGGCGGGCCCGCCGCGAGCCGCGCCACCGCGCACCGGCCCGAGAGTGCCGATCCCGCCGACACCTTCGCGCTCATCGACGACCTGCTGGTCCGGGTCCGCCGCCACCGGCCGCCGGACAGCTTCGACGAGCTGGCCCGGCACCGGCTGCTGGAGCGGCGCGCCCTGCTGGAGCGGCACACGGGCCGGCGACCGCCTCGCGGTGCCTCGGTGGGGTGGGTGCACGGCGACTTCCACCCCTTCAACCTGCTGTACCGCGACAGCGAACCGGCCGCGATCGTCGACTGGGACCGCCTCGGCGTCCAGCCCCGCGCCGAGGAGGCGGTCCGCGCCGCCGTGATCTTCTTCGTACGGCCCGTCGGCACCCTGGACCTGGCGAAGGTGCGGGCCTACGCGCGCGCGTACCGGCGTGCGGCGGGCGCCACCCCGTCGGAACTGGCGGCCGCCGTGCACCGGGTGTGGTGGGAGCGCCTCAACGACTTCTGGATGCTGCGCTGGCACTACGAGCGCGGCGACACCCGGGCCGATCCCCAGTTCCCGGCGGCCTCGGCGCTGGTGGTGTGGTGGACCCGCGAGTACGACGTGGTGTGCGAGGCGTTCGCGGGGTGACGGCGGCCCGCGACGGCCCGGCGACTCGGACGGGTCCGACGGGTCCGACGGCTACGACGGGTCGGGGTCGGCGGGTCGCCGGCTGCCGTGAAACGACGACGCGCGCGTGGGCCGGTCGGGGCCGCACGCGCGCGTGGAGGGCGTCTTTCGTCAGGGACCGTTCCCGGGGTCCGCGCCCCCGGTCTCCGGGTTACTCACCGGAGGGGACTCGGCACCCGGGTCCGACGGATCCTCCGGCGAGGCCGGCGCCTTCGAGGTCGGTGTCGTGGCGGGCCCGTCGTCCGGCTCGGACGCCTCGCTCGACGGCTCGCCCGTGCCGGTCGCGGACGGCGTGAAGGACTGGGTGTAGTCCGGGCCGGTGCCCGCGCCGGTGCCCGTGTCGTCCGTCTGTTCGTCCGTCGCCTCGTCGCTGGGAGTCTCCTCGGACTGCTTGTCCTTGCTGGAGTGCGTGCTGGTCGGCGAGTGCGTCGTGCCCGTTCCCCCGCCGCCCTGGCCACCGGTGTTGTTCAGGGCGAGCGCGACACCCGCCGCGACGGCGATCACGGCGAGCACCGCGAGGATCCACAGCTTGCCGCGGCCGCTGCCCTGGTTGCCGTGTCCCTCGAAGCCGCCGTCGTCCCCGCCGCCGGACTGGGGAAGGAGCGGCGCCGGGATCTGGGTGGTGCCCATGTCGCCCGGGTGCGGCAGCGCGGCCGTCCCGGCGAAACCGGCGGCCGGGGTGTTCCGGCCCTCGTGCACGGCCACGGGACCGGTGTTCCAGGTGCCGGTGTGGCCGCCCTGGTCGTACAGCATCTGCAGTGCGTACTGGACGAGGCCGCGCATCTCCTCGGCGGTCTGGAACCGGTCGTCCGGATCCTTCGCGAGCGAGCGCATGACGAGCCCGTCGAGCTCCGGCGGAACCGCCTGCGCCACCTCGGACGGGGGCACCGGGATGTCCTGCACGTGCTGGTAGACCACCGACAGCGGCGTCTCACCGGTGAACGGGGGCCGCAGCGCGAGCAGTTCGTAGAGCAGGCAGCCGGTGGCGTACAGGTCGCTGCGGTGGTCGACGGCCTTGCCGAGCGCCTGCTCCGGGGAGAGGTACTGCGGGGTTCCCATGACCATGCCGGTCTGGGTCATCGTCGACTGCGCGCCGTGCAGGGCGCGCGCGATGCCGAAGTCCATGACCTTGACCGCGCCCGTGTCCGTGATGATCACGTTGGCCGGCTTGATGTCACGGTGCACGATGCCGTGCTGGTGGGAGTAGGCGAGCGCCTCCAGCACACCGGAGACGATGATCAGGGCCTGCTCCGGGCCGGGGGCCTCGGCGTTGAGCAGCAGGTCGCGGATCGTGCGGCCCTCGACGATCTCCATCACGATGTACGGGACGACGCCGTGGCCGACGACGTCCTCGCCGGAGTCGTACACGGCGACCACCGCGTGGTGGTTGAGCCCGGCCACCGACTGCGCCTCACGCGTGAAGCGGGCCTTGGAGACGGGGTCCTCGGCGAGGTCGGGACGGAGCAGCTTGACCGCGACGGTCCGTCCCAGCCGTACGTCCTCGGCCGCGAACACCTCGGCCATGCCGCCCCGCCCGAGTCTGCGGGTCAGCCGGTACCGGCCGTCGCCGACCAGCCCGCCGTTGCCCCACGTCTCCGGCGCGTCTGACATGCCGCCGCCAGTCGCCTCGGGGTCGGACGGGCCCTGAGCGCGCTGCTGCTGTGCCATCGGTCCTCGCCGTCGTTTCTGCCCGCGGTCTGCGCGGTGGTTGTCACGGTCTCCGCCGGGCCACGCTACAGGCTTCGCGCACGGCGCCGGTTCGAGATGGACCGGTCATAAAACCCGCAGCGGGTCCCCGGGTGCAAATCCTGTGTACCGCCCGTACGTCGGCTGTAACGCTTCCGCGACTCTTCTTTCGCGTACGGTCACGGAACGGGCACCGAGCTTGACGTGTCACTGCCCTGGGGCAGACTTGGCCGGTAATGGGCCAGTCGATCACCTGACACCGGCCGAGCACCGACGACAGATCACGGACCCGCGGGGAGCAACCAGCCTCTGCCGCCGCGCCGATGGGGGACGCAGAAGATGAGCCAGGACGGCGGACAGGGCCGGTACGCGGGGCGTGCGGTCGCCGGCGGCCGCTACCAGCTGCGCGATCTGCTCGGCGAGGGCGGCATGGCCTCGGTGCACCTCGCGTACGACTCGGTGCTCGACCGCCAGGTGGCGATCAAGACGCTGCACACCGAGCTCGGCCGTGAGCAGGCCTTCCGTGAGCGGTTCCGGCGCGAGGCCCAGTCGGTGGCCAAACTCACGCACACCAACATCGTCTCCGTCTTCGACACCGGCGAGGACGACCTCGACGGCCAGACGACGCCGTACATCGTCATGGAGTACGTGGAGGGCCGCCCGCTCGGCTCCGTGCTCGACCAGGACATCTCCCAGTACGGCGCCATGCCCGCCGACAAGGCCCTGAAGATCACCGCCGATGTGCTGGCCGCGCTCGAGATCAGCCACGAAATGGGCCTGGTCCACCGGGACATCAAGCCCGGCAACGTGATGATGACGAAGCGGAACGTCGTCAAGGTGATGGACTTCGGCATCGCCCGCGCCATGCAGTCGGGTGTCACGTCGATGACGCAGACCGGCATGGTGGTGGGCACGCCGCAGTACCTGTCCCCGGAGCAGGCGCTGGGCCGGGGCGTCGACGCCCGCTCCGACCTGTACTCCGTCGGCATCATGCTCTTCCAACTGGTCACCGGACGGCTGCCGTTCGAGGCGGACTCGCCGCTGGCCATCGCGTACGCGCACGTGCAGGAGGAGCCGGTGGCTCCCTCCTCGATCAACCGCTCGCTGCCGCCCGCGGTGGACGCGCTGGTCGCCCGCGCGCTGAAGAAGAACCCGAACGAGCGCTTCCCGAGCGCCGAGACGATGCGCGACGAGTGCCTGCGCGTGGCCCAGTCGTTCCAGGCTGCGGCCCCGAGCATCGTCCCGGGTGCCCAGACCGCGAGCGGTTCGGGCGTCGGCTCCGCCGTGTTCCCGCCGGTCGACCAGGCGGCCCCGGCGCCCACGGGCCCCGTACAGACCCCGTACCAGCCGGGCCCGTACGGCTCGCCGGCCCCGATGAACACGCCGGCCCCGACGCCGCCGTCGTACGGCTACCCCCAGCAGGCCGGCTACCAGGCACCGCCGCAGACCGCCGCGTACGCCCCGCAGCAGGGCGCGTCGACGCCGCCGCCGTACAACCTGACGCCGCAGCCCACGGCCTCGTCCTCGGGCGGCTCCGGCGGCGGCAAGAGCAACAAGGGCGTCGTCATCGGCTCGATCCTCGTCGCCCTCATCGCCATCGGCGGCCTGATCACCGCCCTGACCCTGAGCAAGGGCGGCGACGACGAGGGCGGCGGCGCCTCGTCCAGCCCGTCGGCCTCCGAGGTGGTCGACCACAAGGGCCCGGACATGACGAAGAAGATGGAGAAGGAGAAGTGCACCGAGCCTGAGGAGTCGTACAACGACCCCGACAAGATCAAGGTGCCCGACTTCACGTTCAAGAACATCAAGTCGGTGAAGGCCTGCCTCCAGGCGGCCGGCTGGAACTACGACCTCAAGGACGTCGACGAGAACACGTACGGCGAGGGCACGGTCATGTCGCAGTTCCCGTCCGCCGAGACGGACGCCGACCCGGAGAACATGCCCGACATCCAGCTCAACGTGTCGACCGGCGACCCCTCGTGATCCACCGCTGAGGCGGAAGCGGACCGGACGAAGCGAAACGTCGAAGGGGCCCGACGCACAGGTCGGGCCCCTTCGGCGTCCGGTCCGGCTCTACAGGCCGGGACTACAGGCCGTGGCCTACAGGTACGGGCCTCCCGAGCGGCCGATGGTCCTGGGGTCGTCCTCGGCCTCCGCGCCACCGACGCCCGGCGGGAGGGCGCGGCGCATCTGCTCCAGCTGGGCCCTGGCGGCCATCTGCTGGGCGAACAGCGTGGTCTGGATCCCGTGGAACAGACCCTCCAGCCAGCCCACCAGCTGTGCCTGGGCGATCCGCAGCTCCGCGTCGCTGGGGGTCCCCTCGTCCGTGAAGGGCAGGGAGAGCCGCTCCAGCTCCTCGACGAGCTCGGGCGCGAGGCCGTCCTCCAGCTCCTTCACAGAGCTGGCGTGGATCTCCTTCAGGCGGACCCTGCTCGCCTCGTCCAGAGGAGCCGCGCGCACCTCCTCCAGAAGCTGCTTGATCATGCTTCCGATCCGCATGACCTTGGCCGGCTGTTCCACCATGTCCGTCACCGGGATCTCTCGGGAGTCCTCGTCTCCGGCGCCGCCCAGAGTCATCCCGTCCTGGCCCAGGACCAGGATCTGAGGGTTCTCGGGCGACCGTTCGTTCCTCGGCATCTCCATACCGCCATTCTCTCGTATGGACGCACCTCCCAGCGTGGTGCCCCCTCCTGGGACTGATCCACCCCGCCGCGCCGGGGCAGTCCTCTCCGGAGTGCCGGAATGGTGACCATATGTGACTCTTGTTCCGATGTTCCGGCGGCCTACCGTTTCCGGAATCTCGACGACTTGGCGTAGACGCGGCGGGAGGGGTCATGGGTGTGACTCCACGGACGGGCGTGATCCGGCGGGTGCGGCGGGCGCACGGCGCGGCTCCGCGGACGGGCGGCCCGGCGTCCCGGCCCCATGGGGGACGGGCGCGGGAGCCTGTCGGACGCGAGAGCCGCGAGAGCGGTGAGACGGCCGGTGGCGGTCCGGGCGGCACGGCCGGTGGCGGACCGGGCAGCCGCGGGACGCCTCGTCGCGGGCTCCGCGCACCGCTCGGGAGCGGGCCGCTGCTGGCCGTGACGGCCGCCGTCACGGTCGTCGCGGGAGCCGCGGCGCTCACCTCGTACGCCGTTCAGCCCACGTACGCCCTCACGGGTTCCACCGCTCCGGCGGCCCGCTCCGGCCCCACGCCAGGGCCCGCGTCGCCCACGTCCGTCGTGCGGCCCACCTCTGCACTCAAGCCCACGCCACCGGGGCGGCCGGGCCGACCAGGGCGGCCGCATGTCGCTCCCCCGCCGGCCGGGCAGCCGTCCCACCCCGCCGCGTCGCGGCACACCGGCCGGCCCACGCGGCCGGAGCGACCGGTCCGGCACGCCGACCCCGCCCCCGCCTCCGTCTCCGCCTCGGGGCGCACCGCGGAGGCCGCGCGTCCCGCCCCGTCCGCGTCCGCCGCGCGCACCCCGCACGCCGAGGCCGCCTCGCGGGCGCCCCGGCCCAGCCCCGGACGCTCGCGGGCCGGAAGCCGCGCAGGCGAGGGGCGGGAGCGGCCGGGCCGGGAGGCGACCGTGCCACCGGAGGCCGACCAGCCCGTTCGCCCGGGCCCGCTGCTCCCGGCCCTCCCGGAGGCCACCGTCACTCCCGAGCCGACCCGGGGGGCCGCGGTGCCGCCCGAGCAGCCCGTCGCCCGCTCCGGCCCCGGCACCGCCACCGGGCCCGTGTTCCGGATGCTGCCCCTCGGCAGCGGCCTGGTCCTCATCGGCCTCGGCCTGGGCGTCGCCTTCCTCGCCCTGCGCGTGCGGCGCGGCTGAGCCGGCCGGAGGCCCGGACCGGCCTCCGGCCGCCGCGGCTCTGCCGCTACCGCGCGCTACGGGCCCTGCGGGCCTACGGCTGCCCCGGGGCGACCAGCAGCACCTTGCCGATGTGGCCGCTCTCCTCCAGGACCCGGTGCCCCGTGGCCGCGTCGCTCATCGGCAGGCCCCGGTCGACGACCGGCCGCACATGGCCGCCCGAGACCAGCGGCCACACGTGCTCCCGTACGGCCGCCACGATCGCCGCCTTCTCGCCGAGGGGACGGGCCCGCAGCGAGGTCGCGCTGACCGCGGCCCGCTTGCCGAGCAGCGTCCCGATGTTCAGCTCGCCCTTGACCCCGCCCTGCATACCGATGATCGCGAGCCGCCCGTTGACGGCGAGGGTCTGCACGTTCCGGTCGAGGTACTTCGCGCCCATGTTGTCGAGGATGACGTCCGCACCCGCGCCGCCCGTGGCACGCCTGACCTCCTCGACGAAGTCCTGCTCGCGGTAGTTGACCAGGATGTCCGCGCCCAGCTCGGCGCAGAAGTCGAGCTTCTCCTTGGTCCCCGCGGTGACGGCGACCTTCGCGCCGACCGCCTTCGCGAGCTGGATCGCCATCGTGCCGATCCCGCTGGACCCACCGTGGACGAGCAGCGTCTCACCGGGGCGGAGGTGGCTGACCATGAAGACGTTCGACCACACCGTGCACGTCACCTCGGGCAGCGCGGCCGCCCGCTCCAGTTCGACACCCTCGGGCACGGGGAGCAGCTGTCCGGCCGGGACCGCGACCTTCTCGGCGTATCCGCCGCCCGCGAGCAACGCGCACACCTCGTCACCGACGGCCCACCCCGACACTCCGGGGCCGAGCGAGACGATCCGCCCGGAGCATTCGAGACCGGGGTACGGGGACGCCCCGGGCGGCGGGTTGTAGAAACCCTGACGTTGCAGCAGATCAGCGCGGTTGACGGCACTGGCCACCACCTCGACCAGGACTTCGCCCTCGCCGGCCACCGGATCCGGGACCTCGTCCCACACCAGCGCCTCGGGCCCACCAGGTTCAGGAATCGTGATCGCGTACATGGGAGGGACGCTACTCCTCGCCTTCGTCCGGAGACGCTCTCACCTCTCCGGACGCGGCGCCGCGCTGCCCACCCGCCCGCAAGGACCGGACGGGCGGCCCGTCCCCTGACAGGCCGTGTCTTCGGCCCCCTGCCCAGCCCTTCGGGCGACGAGGGGAGTCCGCGGACAGCCCTTAGTCCATCGGCAGCGGCCGCGTGTCGGGCGCGGCGGGCCTCGCCCGCGAGACCCGGACGATGGTGATGAGCCGGTCCATCAGCTGGAGCGTGCCGATGGCCGGATCGTCGTATCCGAGCACCCGGTGACCGCGTACGACACTCACCACCAGGTCCTCGGTCTCGCGCACGCCCTTGCCCACCTCGGCCTTTATGACCGGCCGTTCGGCGATGTCGAGCCCGCTGCCCTGCTGGATGAGGTCCTCCATGACCCGGCCGGCGCTGGGGCTGAGCACGGAGAGCCCGAGGAGCCGCCCCGCCGCGCTGGCACTGGTGATGACCGCGTCCGCTCCGGACTGCTTCAGCAGCGGCGCGTTCTCCTCCTCCCGGACCGCCGCCACGATCTTGGCCGTCCGGTTGAGCTGCCGCGCCGTCAGGGTGACGAGCACCGCGGTGTCGTCCCGCTGCGTCGCGATGATGATCTGCCGCGCCTTCTGCACCTCGGCCCGCAGCAGCACGTCACTGCGCGTCGCGTCGCCGATCACCCCCGCGTACCCCTCGGCCGCGGCGGCGTCGACCACCTTGGAGCTGGGATCGACCACCACGACCTGCTCCTTGCGCAGCCCGGTCGTGCACACCGTCTGGATGGCGGAGCGCCCCTTCGTCCCGAAGCCGACAACAACGGTGTGCTCACGCAAGGTTGACCTCCAGCGGTTCAGTCGCCACTCCTCCCGCGTGCGTTCCGTCAGCACTTCGAGAGTGGTGCCGACCAGGATGATCAGGAACAGCACACGCAGCGGTGTGACGACGAAGATGTTGGTGAGCCGGGCGCCGTCGCCGACCGGCGTGATGTCCCCGTATCCGGTGGTGGAGAGGGTGACGGTCGCGTAGTAGAAGGAGTCGAGCAGATCGACGGCGCCGTCGGAGCTGTCGTTGTAGCCGTCGCGGTCGAACCAGACGATGAAGGCGGTCGCGGCGAGGACCACCAGGGCCATCGCCAGCCGTTTGCCGACCTGGCGGATGGGTCGTTCCACCACGGCCCTCGGGAGTTGCACCCGATGGGTCACGAGATGTTCGTCGGCCTGGCGGGCGATCGCGTCCTGGCCCGGAAGTTTCACGTGAAACACTCCCCGTTTCGTTTCACGACGTGCGGCACCGCCCAGTTCACGGTGCGCAGTCCCCGATTCCGGTCATCGTCCAGGGCAGATCGAGCAGTTCGACGTCCTGGCCGGGACGGGCGCCGCCCGGCGGTACGACGACGAGTGCGTCGGCCGCGGCGACTCCACGCAGCATCGCGGGCCCGTTGTAGTGCAACGGCACGGCCCGGTCCCCCCGCAGGGCGACGGGGACGAGCCGGGTGTCGTACGGGTGCCCGTGCACCGCGTCCTGGAGGGGCAGGGAGTACGGCTCCGGAGCGGTGCGCCCGGCGAGCGTACGCAGCAGGGGCTCGGCGAGCGTGAGCAGCCCGGACACGGCCGCCAGAGGGTTGCCGGGCAGGCCCACGAGGTGGCGGCCGGGCTCGATGCGGGCCAGCAGCATGGGATGACCCGGCCTCACCCGCACGCCGTCCACGAGCAGTTCGGCGCCGACGCGGTCCAGGATGGGGTGAACATGGTCGACGGGGCCCGAGGCGGTGCCTCCGGTCGTCACGATGAGGTCCGCGTCGGAGCGGGTGACCGCCCGGTGCAGGGCCTTGGCGTCGTCCCCCAGCCGGCGCACCGCCACGACCTCGGCGCCCAGCGCCCGCAGCCACGGCGGCAGCATCGGCCCCAGCGCGTCCCGGATCAGCCCCTCCGACGGCAGCCCCTCGGTCAGCAACTCGTCGCCCAGGACGAATACCTCGACGCGCGGGCGCGGCACACCGCAGAGCGTGTCGTATCCGGCGGACGCGGCGAGACCGAGCACGACGGGCGTGACCAGGGTCCCCTGCGGCAGAAGGTGGTCGCCGCTGCGGCACTCCTGGCCGCGCGGCCGGATGTCCTGACCGTGCGTGAGGTCGCGGGTCGCGTGCAGCCGGCCCCTGGCGTCGACGTGACCGTGTTCGCTGCGCAGCACGGCGGTGACGTCCCCCGGGACGCGGGCGCCGGTGGCGATCTTGACCGCCTCGCCGTCGGTGAGTGCCGGGGGCCCGGCCTGGCCCGCGAGGACGCCGTCCTCCCGTACGTCCCAGGGGCCGGGCCCGGAGACGGCCCAGCCGTCCATCGCCGAGGTGCCGAAGGAGGGCAGGTCGGTGAGCGCGGTCAGGGGCGCGGCGAGGACCAGGCCGAGGGCAGCGTCGAGAGGGACGCGGACGGAGGCCCGGGCGGGCACGGAGCGGGCGGCGCGCTCGGCGGCTGCCCGTGCCTCGGGCCAGGGGGAGGCAGCGTGGTGGACGCCCTCGCCGCCGTGCGCGTGCCGGCCGTCCGAGGAACCCCGGGGCACGGTGAGGGCGTGCTGCGGGCCCTCGGCTCCGGCGGGGGAGCCGCCGACAGAGGGGGACGCGTGCGGTGGGGAGGCGTGGTCGCCGGGGCCCCGTACGAGGGCGAGGGCCTCCTCGACGTCGTCGTCGCCCGCGTCGCGGCGGTACGGGTCGGGGCGCGGCGTCGGGCCCCGGCCGCCACTGTCCTTGACCAAGGCCAGGGCCTCCTCCACGTCGAGTTCGTCGTCCCGGACGTCCTGTGCGCCCCGGCGGGCGGGGGCGGCCCGGCCGGTGTCTGCCCCCGGCGCGGTCATCCGGCGTCCGGACCGGTCTGCGGCACCGCGCCCGGCGCGGTGCCGGGACCGGCGTCCTGACCGGTGCCGGGCGCGGTGCCCGGCCGTCCGGTTCCGGCGGCGTCCTCGTCCGCCCAGCGGAGGGCCAGCGCGGCGGCCTTGCGCGCGGCGTCGGCCACCGCCTCGGGCCTGCCCGCCCCGGCCCGTGCGGCCGCGTAGCCCACGAGGAACGTGGTCAGCGGCGCGGCGGGCCTGGCCACACCGTGCGCGGCGTCGCGCGCCAGGTCGAGCAGCACGCCGGTGTCGACGTCCAGGTCGATGCCCAGTTCGTCCTTGACTGCGGAGATCCATTCGTCCAACACGTGCCCATGCTCCCTGATACGTGCCCGGGCGGCGGCGATGTCGTCCCAGGTGTCGCAGTCGAAGGACGCGACGGGGTCGGAAATGCGGGTGAGTTCGAGAGCCGCGACGAGCCGCTTCAGGGGCAGCCCGGTGAGATCGCCGTGCTCGGCGGTGAGCGAGGCGAGTTCCCGGCGCAGCGCGGCGACGCGGTACGCGGCCACGAGCGGCTGGTCCCGGCCGCCGGGGTCGGTGAGCAGCACGCCGTCGGGGACGGCGGGGCGCGCGGAGGCGGCGCCGTCGCCGGGGCCGGTGGAGGAGTGAGTCGCGGAACCGCCGGCCGGGGCGTGCCCGGCCGTTCCCGGTCCGCCGGACGTCAGCAGCGTGTTCAGCAGCCGCCGTACCGTCGTCCCGTCCAGGAACGGGAGGTCGGCGGAGAGGACCACGGCGTACTCCGCGGTGGTGTGCCGCAGCCCGGCGTCGAGCGCGGCCAACGGGCCGCCTCCGGCCGGTTCCTCCCGCGCCCAGACCACGGGCACGGCGACCGGCCGGGGCTCGGCGACCACCACGGTGGTGGCGGCACCGGCGCAGGCGGTCAGGACCCGGTCGAGAAGGGCGCGGCCCCCCACTCGCACGCCGGGCTTGTCGGCGCCGCCGAGCCGCCGGGCGGCGCCGCCGGCGAGCACGACGGCGTCGAAGACCATGGTGACGGCCATACCGTCACCGGCCCCCTCGGCGGGGGCCTCTTCGGCACCGGCCTTCTCGGCACTGGCCTCGGCGCCGGGCGGGCGCGTCGGCTCGTACGCGTTCATGCCCCGAGTATGGCTGCCCGCAGGATCGTTTCCACCTCCGGGTGCCTCAGGGCCCGTCCGCCGGGACCCGGCCCGGTCCGGGCGCGGGACGCCGGCCGGCCGGGAGCGGGATCCCGTCGGTTACAGGGTGCGCAACAGCACCGCGGGCTGTTCCACGCAGTCCGCCACATAGCGCAGGAAACCGCCCGCCGTACCGCCGTCGCAGACCCGGTGGTCGAAGGTGAACGAGAGCTGGACGACCTGGCGCACGGCCAGCTCACCCTCGTGCACCCACGGCCTGGGGACGATCCGGCCGACGCCGAGCATGGCCGCCTCGGGGTGGTTGATGATCGGCGTGGAGCCGTCGACGCCGAACACGCCGTAGTTGTTCAGCGTGAAGGTGCCGCCCGTGAGCTCCCCCGGAGTCAGCGTCCCGGTGCGGGCCGCCTCGGTCAGCCGGGCGAACTCGGCGCTCAGCGACTGGGCGTCCCGCGCGTGCGCGTCCCGCACGACCGGCACGACGAGCCCCCGCTCGGTCTGCGCGGCGAAGCCGAGGTGCACACCGTCGAGTCGGACGATCTCGCGGGCGTCCATGTCGACCGTCGAGTTCAGCTCGGGGAACCGCGCGAGCGCGGCCGTGCAGATCCGGGCGAGCAGCGCGATCAGGGAGATCTTCGGACCGCCCGCCGCGTTCATCGCCGCGCGCGCCCGCATCAGCTCCGTCGCGTCGGCGTCCACCCAGCAGGTCGCGTCGGGGATCTCGCGACGACTGCGGGACAGCTTGTCGGCGACCGCGCCGCGCACGCCTCGCAGCGGGACACGGTGACCGTCGCGCGCGGGGGCGGAGGCGCCGGTGCTCCGCGCGGCGCCGTCGGCGGCCGGGGCAGCCTGTGGGGCCCGCTCCGGGGACCCCGCACGGATGGCGTGCTCGACGTCCGCGCGCAGGATCAGCCCCTCGGGTCCGGAGCCGGGCAGCTCGCGCAGCTCCAGTCCGTGCTCGCGGGCGAGCTTGCGTACGAGCGGCGAGATGACGGGCACGGGCCCGTCCGCCCGCGCCCCCGCGACGGCGCGGTCCGGTGTTCCCGTGTGCGCGGCGGGGCGCCGGGCTGTGCCGTGGTCGCCGGGCGCGGTGGCCGCACCGGGCTCCCGGCCGGTGCCGGTGGCCGCCGCCGGGGTGCCGGACGGGCGCCGGGCCGGGGCGGCCGTGGCCTGCCGCACCCGCCTGCGCCGCGCGGGCGGCGCGCCGGTGCCGTACCCGACGAGCACGTTGCCCGAACCGCTGTCCTCGTCCTTGGCGGGCGACGGCGCGGTGCCGGCGGACGCGGCGCCGACGGCGACGGTCAGCAGGGGCGCGCCGACGGGCAGTTCCGTGCCCTCCTCGCCGAAGCGGGAGGTGACGACACCGCCGTACGGGCACGGCACCTCGACCATCGCCTTGGCGGTCTCCACCTCCACCACCGGCTGGTCGACGGCGACGACGTCGCCGACCTGGACGAGCCAGCGGACGATCTCCGCCTCGGTGAGGCCCTCTCCGAGGTCGGGGAGCTTGAACTCGAGCACCTGCGCCATCAGCTCTCCGCCTCCCACTGCAGACGCCCCACGGCGTCCAGGATCCGGTCGACGCCGGGAAGGTGGTGCCGCTCCAGCATCGGCGGCGGGTAGGGGATGTCGAAGCCGGCCACGCGCAGCACCGGCGCCTCCAGGTGGTGGAAGCAGCGCTCGGTGATCCGCGCGGCGATCTCCCCGCCCGGACCGCCGTAACCGCCCGACTCGTGCACGACGACCGCGCGCCCGGTGCGCCGGACCGAGGCGCACACCGTCTCGTCGTCGAACGGCACCAGCGAGCGCAGATCGACCACCTCGAGGTCCCAGCCCTCGGCGCGTGCCGCCTCGGCCGCCTCCAGGCAGACGGGCACGGACGGCCCGTACGTGACGAGCGTGGCGCTGCTGCCCGTGCGGCGCACCACGGCGCGGCCCATCGGCTCCACGGCCGTCGGCTCGTCCGCGTTCCACTCGGCCTTGGACCAGTACAGGCGCTTGGGCTCGAGGAGGACGACCGGGTCGTCGGAGGCGATGGCGGCCCGCGTCAGCCCGTACGCGTCGGCGACCGTGGCGGGGGTGACGACATGGAGCCCCGGAGTCGCCATGTAGTACGCCTCGGAGGAGTCGCTGTGGTGCTCGACGCCGCCGATTCCGCCGCCGTAGGGGATGCGGATCGTGATCGGCAGGGGCATGGCGCCCCGGGTGCGGTTGCGCATGCGCGCCACGTGCGAGACGAGCTGTTCGAACGCCGGGTACGCGAAGGCGTCGAACTGCATCTCGACGACGGGCCGCAGCCCGTACATCGCCATGCCGACGGCCGCCCCGAGGATGCCCGCCTCGGCGAGCGGCGTGTCCGTGCAGCGGTCGTCGCCGAACTCCTTGGCGAGTCCGTCGGTGACCCGGAAGACACCGCCGAGCGTGCCGACGTCCTCGCCCATGACGTGGACGGTGGGGTCCTCGGCCATGGCGTCGCGCAGGGCGCGGCCGAGGGCCTGCGCCATGGTGGCGGGCTTGAGAGCGACGGTCGTCATCGCCCGGCTCCTTCCGGCCCGTCGGCCTCGGCTTCCAGCTCGGCCCGCAGCTGCTCCCGCTGCTCCAGCAGTTGGGGAGTGGGCTCGGCGTACACGTGGTCGAACAGGTCCATGGGGTCGAGCACCGGGTCCTGGTTCATGCGCTCGCGCAGGTCGGCGGCCATCGCGTCGGCGTCGTCGCGGGCGGCCCGTATGCCGTCCTCGTCGAGCAGTCCGCGCTCGGTCAGCTCGCGCTCCAGGAGGGCGATCGGGTCGTGCGCCCGCCAGGTCTCGACCTCGGAGTCGCCGCGGTAGCGGGTCGCGTCGTCGGCGTTGGTGTGGGCGTCGATGCGGTACGTCACCGCCTCCACCAGCGTCGGGCCGCCGCCCGCGCGCGCGTGGCGCACGGCTTCGGCCAGCACCTCGTGCACCGCGGCCGCGTCGTTGCCGTCGACCAGGCGGCCCGGCATGCCGTAACCCACGGCCTTGTGGGCCAGGGAGGGTGCGGCAGTCTGCTTGGCGAGCGGGACGGAGATCGCGAACCCGTTGTTCTGGACGAGGAAGACGACGGGGGCCTGCCAGACGGCCGCGAAGTTCAGCGCCTCGTGGAAGTCGCCCTCGCTGGTGCCGCCGTCGCCGACCATGGCGAGCGCCACCACGTCGTCGCCCTTGAGGCGGGCGGCGTGCGCGAGCCCCACGGCGTGCGGCAGCTGGGTCGCCAGAGGCGTCGACAGGGGGGCGACCCGGTGCTCGTGCGGGTCGTAGCCGGTGTGCCAGTCGCCACGGAGCAGGGTGAGCGCCTGCACGGGGTCCAGGCCGCGGGCGACGGCCGCGAGGGTGTCGCGGTAGCTGGGGAAGAGCCAGTCGCGCTCCTCCAGGACCAGCGCGGCGGCGACCTCGCAGGCCTCCTGACCCGTGGTGGACGGGTAGACGGCGAGCCGGCCCTGCTTGGTCAGGGCGGTGGCCTGCGCGTTGTACCGGCGTCCGCGCACCAGTTCCGCGTAGAGGCGGCGCAGCAGGTCCGGATCGGCCTGCGCGGCCGCGTCGGTGCCGAGGACGCGGTGGGGCAGCGCGTCGGGCAGCAGTGGCGCGGGGTCGGTGCGGGGCTGCCAGGCGGGCGGCGGCGTTGGCCGGTACGCGCCCCGCTGCTCCATGACCGTCATGACGGCACCTCCTCGTGGGAGTGGCTCAGAGCACGCCACAGGTGTGGCGCGCCTCACCAACCGATTGTTCGGTCGTCGGCACATTTTGGCTACAGGCACCGTCAGGCTGTGGACAAACGGTTCTCCACAGCCTGAGATGAACGCAGTACGTCCATCGTAGGAAGGCGGGGGGACATGGCACCTGAACAAATGGCCGGGGGACCGGACGCCGAGGTCCCCCTGCCGCCCGCGCGCCCGCTCGACGCCGTCGATCAGGACATCCTCACGATGCTCCAGGCGGACGGCCGCGCGTCCATACGGTCGGTGGCGGAGCGCGTGCACGTCTCGCGGGCCAACGCCTACGCACGGATCAACCGCCTCGTCGAGGACGGCGTGATACGGGGCTTCGGGGCGCGTGTCGACCACGAGCGCGCCGGTCAGGGCACGTCGGCGTACATCACGCTGAAGATCGTGCAGAACTCGTGGCGCGCGGTGCGCGAACAGCTGAGGGTGCTCCCGGGGGCGTCCCACATCGCCCTGGTGGGCGGCGACTTCGATGTGCTGCTGCTGGTGCACACCCCGGACAACCGGACGCTGCGCGAGCTGGTGCTGACCCGGCTGCAGGCCATCCCGGAGGTGCTCAGCACCCGCACCCTGCTGGTCTTCGAGGTGGAGGACGTGGGGCCGGAGGGCTGAGGACGCGGGCCGGGGCGGGCCGGAGCAGCGGCCCCCGTCGGCTCTCCCCGTCGAGTCAGTCCTCTTTCCGGAGCCCGCCGAAGACGAGCCGCACCACCGCGTCGGCGACCTCGCGCTCGCCCATGCCCCGTCCGTCGGGCCGGTACCACTCGACGATCGAGTTGATCATGCCGAACACGAGCCGGGTGGCGAGCCGCACCTCCATGTCGCCGCGTACGTCGCCCTCCGCGGCCGCCGCCGTCAGCAGCTCGGCGACCCGGTGGTCGAAGTCCCGGCGCCGCTCCAGGGCCCAGCGCTCGGTGGCGGTGTTGCCGCGCACGCGCAGCAGCAGCGTCACGTACGGCAGCTCGGCGGTGAGGACCTCGACCATGCGCCGCGTGACGTACTCCAGGCGCGCCACGGCACGCCCCACGCGCGCGTGCTCCTCGTCGAGGATGGCGAAGAGGCCGTCCAGCGCCCGGCTCACGGCCCGGCGCAGCAGCTCCTCCTTGCCCGAGACGTGGTGGTAGATCGAGGACTTGGAGATGCCGGCCGCCTTGGAGAGGTGCTCCATGGACGTGCCGTCGTAGCCGCGCTCGTTGAAGACCCGGACGGCGACCGAGAGCAGCGTCTCGGGCGTGTAGGTGTCCCGCTTGGCGGTGGTCATGAGGTGCCCTCACGCTCGGCGGAGGCGTACGCGTGGCGGTACAGCGCGAGGGACGGCGCGTAGCGGCCCGAGGGGTCGCGCAAGTGCAGGTCGTCCAGGAGGGAGTACGCCCAGTTCCTGCCCAGTTCCCGGCTCCACTCGAAGGGGCCCAGGGGGTAGTTGACGCCAAGTCGCATCGCCGTGTCGATGTCCTCCTCGGTGGCGACGCCCTTGGCGACCGCGTCGTGCGCCAGGTCGACGACGCGGGCCACGGTCCGCGCGACGATCATGCCGGGCACGTCCCCGATGACGCTGACGTCCTTGCCCAGCGCCTGGAAGAGACCGGTTCCCTCCGCGAGCGTACGGGGCGCGGTGTCCTGGGAGGCCGACAGCGCGATCCGGGTCGCCCTGCGGTAGTCGAGGGCCAGGTCGAAGTAGACGACGTCACGGAACTCCACCGAGGTCTGGCCGTCGGCGAGGACCAGCTGGCCTCCGCCGGGCAGCACCAGGCGGGTGCCGTGGTCCTCGTCCTCCTCGCGGACCTCGATGCCCGCCTCGCGGATCAGGGCGAGCAGTTCGCGTGCCGGGCCGAGATCACCCTCGGCGACGACGTACGCGGGCGGTTCGGCCCGGTCGGCGGTGTGCGGCTCGGGGCGCTCGGCGCCGTCCCCGTAGTCGTACCAGCCGTGTCCGGACTTGCGGCCGTGCCGGCCCGACTCGACGAGCCGGCGCTGGGCGAGGGAGGGCGTGAAGCGCACGTCCTGGAAGAAGGACTCCCAGACCGAGCGGGTGACGGACTCGTTGACGTCCTGCCCGATGAGGTCGGTCAGCTCGAAGGCGCCCATCCGGAACCCGCCCGACTCGCGCAGCACCGCGTCGATCGTGGCGGGGTCGGCGGCCTGGGACTCGTAGACCGCGAAGGCCTCGGCGTAGAAGGGGCGGGCGATGCGGTTGACGATGAAGCCCGGGGTGTCGGCGCAGGCGACCGGCGTCTTGCCCCAGGCGCGGGCCGTCTCGTACGCGCGCGTGGCCGACGTGACGTCGGACGCGAAGCCGGAGACGACCTCCACGAGGGGCAGCAGCGGGGCCGGGTTGAAGAAGTGCAGCCCGACGAAGCGGCCCGGCTCGCGCAGGGCGCCCCCGATGGCCGTGACGGACAGCGACGAGGTGTTGGTGGCGAGCAGGCAGTCGTCCCCGACGACGTCCTCCAGCTCCCGGAACAGCTGCTGCTTCACGTCGAGCCGTTCGAGCACCGCCTCCACGACGAGGGCGCAGTCCGCGAGCTCGGTGAGGGCCTTCGCCGCGTGCAGCCGGGCGCGTGCGGCGTCCCGGGCGTCGCCGGTGAGGCGGCCCTTCTCGACGAGCCGGTCGAGGCGGGCACCGATCGCCTCGACCGCCGCCGTGGCGCGGCCGGGCACGGCGTCGTACAGCCGGACGGGGTGGCCGGCGACCAGCGCGACCTGGGCTATGCCCTGGCCCATGGTGCCGGTGCCGACGACGGCCACGGCGCTGCTGAGGTCGAGTGCTGTCATGCTCGCGATCCTCCCGCACGGCGTTTTCCACAGATGCGGCGGATCCCCTTGTCCCGACCGATCGTTCGGTTACTCTAACTCTGTCCGTACGTCCCTGCCCAGCTCGCGAGTGCGATGAAGCGCTCCAGAGACGAGGAGTTGGTCCCTCATGGCCGCCGAGCTCACCGCGAACCAGTTGATCGCACAGCACCGGCCCACGCTCGACCAGGCGCTGGAAGCGATCCGCACGCGCGCGTACTGGTCCCCGCACCCCGAGCACCCCAAGGCCTACGGGGAGAACGGCAGCCTGGGGGCGGCCGAGGGCAAGGCCGCCTTCGACGCCCTGCTGGGCAGTCGCCTCGACCTCGGCCAGCCCGGCACGGACGACTGGGTGGGCGGCGAGGTCTCGCCGTACGGGATCGAGCTGGGCGTCAGCTATCCGCACGCGGACGTCGACGTGCTGCTGCCCGCCATGCGCGCCGGACAGCGGGCGTGGCGCGACGCGGGCGCCGAGGTGCGCGCCATGGTCTGCCTGGAGATCCTCAGCCGCATCAGCGCGCGGACGCACGAGTTCGCGCACGCCGTCATGCACACCAGCGGCCAGGCCTTCATGATGGCGCTCCAGGCGGGCGGCCCGCACGCCCAGGACCGCGGCCTCGAAGCGGTGGCGTACGCGTACGTCGAGCAGGTCCGCACCCCGGACACCGCGGAGTGGATCAAGCCGCAGGGCAAGCGTGATCCCCTGGCGCTGACCAAGCGGTTCACACCCGTCCCGCGCGGCATCGCCCTCCTGATCGGCTGCAACACGTTCCCGACGTGGAACGGCTACCCGGGCCTGTTCGCCTCCCTCGCCACGGGCAACGCGGTGCTCGTGAAGCCCCACCCGCGCGCGGTGCTGCCGCTCGCGCTCACCGTCCAGGTGGCCCGCGAGGTGCTCACCGAGGCCGGCTTCGACGCGAACCTCGTTGCGCTGGCCGCCGAGCGGCCCGGCGAGGGCATCGCCAAGACCCTCGCCCTGCGCCCGGAGATCCGGATCATCGACTACACCGGTTCCACGGCGTTCGGTGACTGGCTGGAGGCCAACGCCCGCCAGGCGCAGGTCTACACGGAGAAGGCCGGCGTCAACACGGTGATCGTGGAGTCGACCGACGACTACAAGGGCATGCTGTCCAACCTGGCCTTCTCCCTGTCCCTGTACAGCGGCCAGATGTGCACCACCCCGCAGAACCTGCTCGTCCCGCGCGACGGCATCCGTACGGAGGAGGGCCCCCGGTCCTTCGACGAGGTCGTCGCGGACCTCGCGAAGTCGGTCGGCGGACTCCTCGGCGACGACGCGCGCGCCAACGCCCTGCTGGGCGCCATCGTGAACCCGGACGTGAAGTCCCGACTGGAGGCCGCCGCCGGTCTCGGCGAGGTCGCCCTCGCCTCCCGCGAGGTCACCAACCCGGACTTCCCGGACGCCGTCGTCCGTACGCCCGTGATCGTCAAGCTCGACGGCGCGCGCAAGTACTGGGACGGCGCGGAGGAGGAGCCCGCCTTCATGAGCGAGTGCTTCGGCCCGGTGTCCTTCGCCGTGGCCGTCGACTCCGCCGACGACGCGGTGGAACTGCTGCGGCGGACGGTGCGCGACAAGGGAGCGATGACCGTCGGCGCGTACACCACCTCCGACGACGTCACCGAGGCCGTCCGCGAGGCCTGCCTGGAGGAGTGCGCCCAGCTCTCGCTGAACCTCACGGGCGGTGTGTACGTCAACCAGACGGCCGCGTTCTCCGACTTCCACGGCTCCGGCGGGAACGCCGCGGCGAACGCCGCGCTGTGCGACGGCGCCTTCGTGGCGAACCGCTTCCGGGTGGTCGAGGTCCGCACGGAGGCCTGAGCCGGGAAGCCCAGACCGCCCTAGAGGGCCGCGCCCCCGGGGGCACTCCAGTGGAACAGCGTCATGGCCACACTGGTCGCGAGGTTGTAGCTGGAGACCTGGGGGCGCATCGGCAGGGACACCAGACGGCCGGCGCGGGCGCGCAGTTCCGGCGACAGGCCGCTGCGCTCCGAGCCGAAGGCGAGCACCGCGTCGTCCGGGAGCCGCAGCCCCCGGATGTCCTCGCCCTCCGGGTCGAGCGCGAACACCGGCCCCGGCGGCAGCTCCGCGACCGGCAGCCGCTCCACGGCCGTCGCGAAGTGCAGCCCCGCACCGCCGCGCAGCACCGTCGGGTGCCAGGGGTCCAGGGTGCCCGTCGTGACCACGCCGGTCGCCCCGAAGCCCGCCGCGAGACGGATCACGGCGCCCGCGTTGCCCAGGTTGCGGGGCTCGTCGAGGACGACGACGGGCGCGCCGCGGGGCATCCGCGCGAGCGTGTGCAGATTCGCCTCGCGCGGGGGCCGTACGGCGAGGGCGGCCACGGCCGTCGGATGCGGGCGCGCCACCAGAGCGCGCAGCGTCCTCTCCGGGACCTCCACCAGAAGTGCGTCCATCGCGTCCCGCACGTCCGGGGCGAGCTCGTCCGCGAGAGCGAGGGCACTCTTGCGGTCGGCGGTGACCGCCACCTGGACGTCCGCCTGGAAGCGGACCGCGTGCTTGAGGGCGTGGAAGCCGTCGAGCAGGACGGCGGCGCCGGTGAGCTCGTTCCAGACCCGCACCGGGTCGCGCCGGGCCTCCGGGCGGTCCCGTGGCGGATCCGGGTGCGTGCCCGGCTCCGGACCCCGGTGCAGTCGCGGCTGATGCCCCTCGACGCTTCCCCGGGTGCCGTGCGGATCGGTGGCGCTCATGCCGTGAAGCCTACGTGCGCCCGGCCGGCCGTCTCCGGAGTGCGCCGCTCCTTCCCCCGCGGCCCCGGCACCGTCCCGTTCCCGCCGCCCGGGAACAGCCGTCCACGCGCGCGTGCCGCCCGGCCTCCGGCCCATCGCAGGAAGGACGTCGGCAGGAACACCGCGTCGGCGGCGATCATCGCGAGCGAGAAGAACGGCAGCCCGAGAACGACCGCGATCACGGCGTGCTCGGTGATCATGGCCGCCAACAGGACGTTCTTCACCCGCCGGTTGAACAGGGTGAACGGGAAGGCGACCTGCGCCGCGACCGTGCCGTACGTCACCAGCATCACCAGGGTGCCGTGCGCGGTCAGCAGGTCCGAGAGGGCGGGCCAGGGCGAGAAGTAGTCGAGGTGGAGGGGGTAGTAGACGGCCGTCCCGTCCTGCCAGCGCGAGCCCTGGATCTTGTACCAGCCGGCCGTCGAGTAGATGAGGCACGCCTCGGCCATGATCACGAGCAGGGCCGCGTTGTGGACGATGTTGCCGAGGACGTCCAGCAGGATCCGCGGCTGCGCGCCACGCGCCGAGCGGCCGGCGAGCCACCACAGGCCGTGGGCCGACCAGGACCCCCACAGCACCAGCTCCATCAGCAGGCCGCCGCCGAGCTTCCCCGTGGCCGACGCCACGAGCAGTACGAGCCCGAGCACGGCCCACAGGAGCGGGCCGACCCGGTCGGCACGGGCCGGCGACTGTGCGGGCTGTTCGGGGAGTGCGGGGAGTGCGGGCTGTTCGGGGAGTGCGGGCTCTCCGGGCTGTACCGGCGGTGCGGGAAGCGCAGTGGTACGCGCGCGTGCCGTCCGGTCGAGCCGGTCCCTTCCGGCCCGGCGCGCGTCCAGCGACCACACCTGGCCGCAGCGCGTGAAGACGAGGTAAACCGCCATCAGATGGATGACGTTGTCTCCGCCGTCGCCCATGAAGATGCTGCGGTTCTGCAGCGACAGCACGCCGACCATGAAGAGCACGGACATCGTGCGGGTGCGCCAGCCCACCAGGAGCAGCGCGCTCGACAGGACGGCCAGCGCGTAGACGGCCTCGAACCAGGCCCGGCCGTCCGACCACATGAGGACGCTGAAGGCGCCGTTGTCCGTGATGAGCCGCTGGGCGAGGTCCCAGCTCCAGGGCCCGTCGGGCCCGTACAGCTCCTGGCGGTGCGGGAACTCACGCAGCAGGAACAGCAGCCAGGTGACCGAGAACCCGATCCGGATCACCGCCGTCTGGTACGGCCCCAGGGCCGTCTCCGTGACACGGGTGACCGCGCGCGACACGCTCAGGGCGAAACGGTTCACGGCGCGCCCGCCTCCGTCCTGTCCTCGGTCCCGGCCTCCGTGAGGTCCGCGAGGTCTCCCGCGGACACCGTCCACCAGGGCAGCTCGCGGATCAACGGCTCGTCGGACACCTGCTCCTCGCTCCACTTCGGAGCCGGCACGTTGGTGGTACGGGAGCGGAACTGCACCCGTTCGACGACGGCACCGTCACCGCCGGCCCGGGCGCGGTCCAGACGCAGCACCGCGATGCGGCGCAGATAGCGCTCGGAGAGGTCACCCCGCAGACCGGCCGGCCGGTTGTCGTTGTCGTGCGTGCCGACATAGAAGTCCCAGGCCCGGCGCAGTTCGTTCTGCTGGGTGTGGCTCGGCAGCAGATTGCCGTCGATGGCCGCGCCGTCGCGCGCGGACAGGTCGTACCAGCCCGTCGTGCTCCGGGCCCCGTCCGGCGTACGGACCTCGGCCCGCACCTGCACGGCGATGTTCTGCTGCAGCGGGTTGGGGGCGAAGAGCTTCCAGTTCTGCTCGAACTCGGGGTAGATCCACTCGTCGATCGCCCGCCCGTGCTGTTTGGTCACGGTGTTCGAGGGGGCGACGTGCAGGAAGACCATGCCGAGGTGCACGACGGCGGCGACCGCGACGACCGCGAGGGCAAGGGCGGCGACGATCTGGTACCGGAGGGACAGCGCGGCCATGCCGACGGGCGCGGCGCCGGAGGCCGGGGTGCCGGGGAGCTCGGTGCTGGGGGGCACGGTGCTGGGGGGCACGGTGCCGGGGGGCACGGTGCCGGGGGGCACGGGAGCCGTTTCATCGGCGGACGCGGACGCGAACGTGCCCGGGGCGCCCGGGTAGCCGGGGGGGCTCGGCGTTCCGGATGCGGGGGCCGGTATCCGCGGGGCGAATGCGGGCGAACCGTCGCTCTCCGGGCCGGACGGTGTGCCCTTCGGCCCGTGCCGGGCGTTCGCGCCCTCGTCGTGCGCGTCCTGCGCGTCCATGCAGCCCCGATTCCGTTCCCGGTCCGCCGCCGCCCCGGGCAGCGGGACGCCGCGCGACCCGCGTGCACCGCGCCGCGGCGTTCGCACAGGAAAGGTACTCAGGCCCACCCGCCCGGCACAGCCCCCTTGGCCACAGCGGTCACCACCGTGGCCATGAGGTTATCCACAGCGGTTGACACCATACGGCGCCCGACCCACCATTGAGTCGAATGAACCGAACGATCGGTCGGTAGGGAATGAGAGGTCGAGGGGGACGGCATGGCGACAGCAGCAGCGCACCACACGGCCCGGTCGCACGCGAGCGGACCGGCAGAGGATGAGGCGTGGGCGGCCGCGCAGGAGGCCGTCTTCGACGCCGCCGTCGCGGCCGACGAGCGGATCGAGCCCCGCGACTGGATGCCCGACGCGTACCGCTCCACGCTGGTCCGCCAGATCGCGCAGCACGCCCACTCCGAGATCATCGGCATGCAGCCGGAGGCCAACTGGATCACGCGGGCGCCCTCGTTGCGCCGCAAGGCCATCCTGATGGCGAAGGTCCAGGACGAGGCGGGCCACGGTCTCTACCTGTACAGCGCGGCGGAGACCCTGGGCACCAGCAGGGACGAGCTCCTCGACAAGCTGCACAGCGGCCGCCAGAAGTACTCGTCGATCTTCAACTATCCGACGCTCACCTGGGCGGACGTCGGCGCCATCGGCTGGCTGGTGGACGGCGCCGCGATCACCAACCAGGTCCCGCTCTGCCGCTGTTCGTACGGGCCGTACGCGCGCGCGATGGTCCGCGTCTGCAAGGAGGAGTCCTTCCACCAGCGCCAGGGGTACGAGCTGCTGCTGGCCCTGAGCCGCGGCACCGCCGAGCAGCACGAGATGGCCCAGGACGCGGTGAACCGCTGGTGGTGGCCGTCCCTGATGATGTTCGGCCCGCCCGACGACGAGTCCGCGCACTCGGCGCAGTCGATGGCCTGGAAGATCAAGCGCCACTCGAACGACGAGCTGCGCCAGCGCTTCGTGGACATCTGCGTCCCCCAGGCCGAGTCGCTCGGCTTGACCCTCCCGGACCCGGACCTGGTGTGGAACGAGGAGCGAGGACACCACGACTTCGGGCCCATCGACTGGTCCGAGTTCCGCGAGGTCCTCAAGGGCAACGGCCCCTGCAACGAACAGCGGATCACCCAGCGCAGGCGCGCACACGACGAGGGCGCGTGGGTACGCGAGGCCGCCGCGGCGTATGCGGGCAAGCGAGCGGCCGGCGGTGCCCACGACAGCGACAACGGCGACAGCGGTTACAGCGGCGACAGCCACGGCGCCGGCACGGCGGACACGCACGGAAAGGCACGAGCATGACGACCAACGACTGGCCTCTGTGGGAGGTCTTCGTGCGCTCCCGCCGGGGCCTCTCGCACACCCACGCCGGCAGCCTGCACGCTCCGGACGCCGAGATGGCCCTGCGAAACGCGCGCGACCTGTACACCCGGCGCGGCGAAGGCGTCTCGGTCTGGGTCGTGCCCTCCACCGCCGTCACGGCCTCGTCCCCCGACGAGAAGGACTCGTTCTTCGAGCCGGCCGCGGACAAGCCGTACCGCCACCCGACGTTCTACGAGATCCCCGACGGGGTGAAGCACCTGTGACGACCGCACGCGCAACGCCCGGGACGGACGCCTCGCAGGCCACCGCGGCCGGCTCCGCCGTCGACGCCGCGGCGCTGGCCCTCGGCGACGACGCACTGATCCTCTCCCACCGCCTGGGGGAGTGGGCGGGGCACGCCCCGGTGCTCGAGGAGGAGGTGGCACTCGCCAACATCGCCCTCGACCTGCTGGGCCAGGCCCGCGTCCTGCTCTCCATGGCGGGTGACGAGGACGAGCTGGCCTACCTCCGCGAGGAGCGCGCCTTCCGCAACCTCCAGCTCGTGGAGCAGCCGAACGGCGACTTCGCGCACACCGTCGCCCGTCAGCTCTACTTCTCCACCTACCAGCGGCTGCTGTACTCGCGGCTGACGGCCACGGACAGCCGGTTCGCACCGCTCGCGGCGAAGGCCGTCAAGGAGGTCGCCTACCACCAGGACCACGCCGAGCAGTGGACCCTGCGGCTCGGCGACGGCACCGACGAGAGCCACCGCCGTATGCAGCGGGCCTGCGACGCCCTGTGGCGCTTCACGGGCGAGCTGTTCCGGCCCGTCGAGGGCGTGGACGTCGGCTGGGCCGCGATGGAGACGTCCTGGCTGGAGTCCGTCACCGGTGTCCTCCGCCAGGCGACGCTGACGGTGCCCGAAGGACCCCGCTCCGGTGCCTGGACCGCCGGTGCGGGACGCGAGGGACTGCACACCGAGTCGTTCGGGCGGATGCTCGCCGAGATGCAGCACCTGCACCGCAGCCACCCGGGGGCGTCATGGTGACCGGCACGTCCACGACTCCGCTCGAGGAGGAGCTGCGCCGCCTCGCCGGCTCCGTGCCCGACCCCGAGCTTCCCGTGCTCACCCTGGAGGATCTCGGGGTCCTGCGCGCGGTCCACGTCGGCGGCACCGGCGCGGTGGAGGTCGAGCTGACGCCGACGTACACCGGCTGCCCGGCCATCGAGGCCATGTCCGCCGACATCGAGCGCGTGCTGCACGACCACGGCGTGCGCGAGGTGTCCGTGCACACGGTGCTGTCGCCCGCCTGGTCGACCGACGACATCTCCGACGAAGGCCGCCGCAAACTGCGGGAGTTCGGGATAGCACCCCCGCGTACCCAGCGCCCCGCCGGACCCGTTCCGGTCGAGCTGGGACCGGTCCGTACCGCCACCGGCACCGCCACCGGCGGCGCTCCGGCGGGGGACGCCGCCGACCCGGCCCCCGTCGCCTGCCCGCACTGCGGTTCCACCGACACGGAGCTGCTCAGCCGCTTCTCGTCGACCGCGTGCAAGGCGCTGCGCCGCTGCCTGTCCTGCCGTGAACCCTTCGACCACTTCAAGGAGCTGTGATGGCCCGCTTCCACCCGCTCCGGGTGGCCGAGGTCGACCGGCTCACGGACGACTCCGTGGCCCTCGCCCTCGACGTGCCGCCGGAGCTGCGCGACGCGTACCGGCACTCCCCCGGCCAGCACCTGACCCTGCGCCGCACGATCGACGGCACGGAGGTCCGGCGCACCTACTCGATCTGCTCCCCGGCGCCCGCTTCGGCACCGCAGGGCGAGGGCCCCCGGACCCTGCGGGTCGGGGTGCGCTTCGTCGAGGGCGGCGCGTTCTCGGCGTACGCGCTCAAGGAGATCGGTGCCGGTGACGAGATCGAGGTGATGACACCGGCGGGACGGTTCACGCTCGACCCGGCACCCGGGCTGTACGCGGCGGTGGTGGGCGGCAGCGGGATCACCCCGGTCCTGTCGATCGTCACGACGCTGCTGGCACGCGAGCCCGAGGCGCGGTTCTGTCTGATACGCAGCGACCGGACGTCCGCCTCGACCATGTTCCTGGAAGAGGTCGCCGACCTGAAGGACCGCTACCCCGACCGGTTCCAGCTGGTGACGGTGCTGTCCCGGGAGGAGCAGCAGGCGGGACTGCCGTCCGGGCGGCTCGACCAGGAGCGGCTCACCGGACTGATCCGGGCGCTGCTGCCCGTCGACCGGGTGGCGGGCTGGTTCCTGTGCGGGCCCTTCGGACTGGTCGAGGGCGCCGAGCGGGCGCTGCGCGACCTGGGCGTCGCACGGTCGCTCATCCACCAGGAGATCTTCCATGTGGACGGTGGCACCGCCGTGGCGTCCACCGTCCCCGCGCCCGCGCACAGCACGGTGACCGCGCGGCTCGACGGCCGCGGCGGCACGTGGCCGGTGCAGGAGGGCGAGTCCCTGCTGGAGACGGTGCTGCGCAACCGGCCGGACGCCCCGTACGCCTGCAAGGGCGGAGTCTGCGGAACCTGCCGCGCCTTCCTCGTCTCCGGTGAGGTGCGGATGGACCGCAACTTCGCGCTGGAGCCCGAGGAGACCGAGGCGGGGTACGTACTGGCCTGTCAGTCGCATCCGGCCACGGAGAAGGTCGAGCTCGACTTCGACCGGTGACGGCCCCCTGGCCGCACGGCCCGGCCGCCTCCCGAAGAGACGCCGCGCGCGGTCCCCGTCAGGCCTCGAAGCCTGACGGGGACCGCGCGCGCAAGAAACAGAGACCGAACCGGGGCCTGCGCCCCGGCCCGGCCGGGGCGGGGCGGGAACGGGAGCCGGAGCACCGGGCCCAGAGAGACCGAGGGCTGGAGCTCCCGGTCTAGAGCACGAAGCCGGGCTCGCCCTTGTCGTCCACGACGGGCCGGCCCGCGGCCGCCCACACCTGCATGCCACCGTCGACGTTCACCGCGTCCACACCCTGCTGGACCAGATACATCGCGACCTGGGCCGACCGGCCGCCGGAGCGGCAGATCACATGGACCCGCCCGTCCTGGGGCGCCGCCTCGGTGAACTCGCCGTACCGGGCGACGAACTCACCGATGGGAATGTGCAGAGCCCCCTCGGCGTGGCCCGCCTGCCACTCGTCGTCCTCCCGGACGTCCAGCAGGAAGTCCTTCTCCGCGAGATCCCCGACCTCGACCGTGGGCACACCAGATCCAAAACGCATGTCTCCGACGCTACCCGACCGGACCCGCGATCCGGCCCCTCCGGACAGTCCGGTCCAGGACAGTCCGGTCCGCACGGTCCGATCCGCACGGTCCGGTCCGCACCGTCCGGTCCTGCGGGCTACGCGGTCAGCCGGGCCAGCTCCGCCTCGCGCTCGCCGACCTGCGTCAGAAGCTGTTCGGCGATCTCGTCGAGCAGCCGGTCCGGGTCGTCCGGTGCCAGCTTGAGCATGGCCCCGATCGCGCCCTCCTCCAGCTCACGGGCGAGCAGGCTGAGCAGTTCCTTGCGCTGGGCGAGCCACTCCAGCCGGGCGTACAGCTCCTCGCTGCGGCTGGGCTCGCGCTCCTCGGGCACAGGACCCGCGGCCCACTCCTCGGTCAGCTCCCGCAGCATCGTCTCGTCGCCCCGGCTGTAAGCCGCGTTGACCCGGACGAGGAACTCGTCCCTGCGCCCGCGCTCGCCCTCCTCCTGCGCCAGGTCCGGGTGGGCCTTGCGGACCAGGTCGCGGTAGAGCCGACGGGCTTCGTCGCTCGGACGCACCCGCTCCGGGGGCCGCACGGGCTGCTCCGTCAGCATCGCCACCGCTTCCGGGAACAGGCCCTCCCCGTCCATCCAGCCGTGGAACAGTTCCTCGACCCCCGGCATGGGCATGACGCGGGCCCTCGCCTCCCGGGCCTTGCGGGCGTCCTCCGGGTCGCCGGTGCTCGCCGCACGCGCCTCGGCGATCTGAGCCTCCAGTTCGTCGAGGCGCGCGTACATCGGACCGAGCTTCTGGTGGTGCAGCCGGGAGAAGTTGTCGACCTCCACACGGAAGGTCTCCACGGCGATCTCGTACTCGATCAGCGCCTGCTCGGCTGCCCGCACGGCACGCTCCAGCCGCTCCTCGCCCTCGGACGGCGCGGACGCCGGCTCCTCGGGGCGGGCCTCGTCCCCAGCCGCCTCGGCCCCGGCCGCCCGGGTCTCCTCGGCCGCCAGGGTCTCCTCAGCTCCCGCCTCGGCCCCCTCGGGGTCCGTCCCGGCCGCACCAGGCGCCTGTGCGGCCTCCTGACCGGCGTCCGGGGCACCGGGCCCGGACGGCTCCCGGCCGCCCTCGTCGGCGGTCGGGACCTGGCTCTGCTCAGCTTCCGGCGTTGTCACCCGACCAGCGTAGGCCACGGCCCGCGGCGCCCGTTCCGGATCACCGGCGGACGCCGGCACGCCCGTCGGGCACGGATCGCCCTCAGCCCTCTCAGACGCCCGTTTCCGCCTCGATCCGGCCCTCCCGGACCGCCGCCACCAGCCGCGTGTGGTCGGCCTCGGTGCGGTCGGCGTAGGCCACGGCGAAGGCGGCGATGGCCTCGTCCAGCTCGTCGTTCTTCCCGCAGTACCCGGCTATGAGGCGCGGGTCGGCACTGTGCGCGTGGGCCCGGGCGAGAAGGGCGCCGGTCATCCGGCCGTAGTCGTCGATCTGGTCGGCGGCGAGGGCCGCGGGGTCGACGCTGCCCTTGCGGTTGCGGAACTGGCGGACCTGGAAGGGCAGGCCGTCGACCGTGGTCCAGCCGAGCAGGAAGTCGCTCACGACCTGCATGCGCTTCTGGCCGAGGACCACGCGACGGCCCTCGTGCTCCACGCCGGGCACGGGCAGGCCCGCGGTCGCCAGGTGGGGGACGAGAGCGGACGGCCGGGCCTCCTTGACCTGGAGGACGAGGGGCTCGCCCCGGTGGTCCAGGAGCAGCACGACATAGGAGCGGGTGCCCACGCTGCCCGTACCGACGACCCGGAAGGCGACGTCGTGCACGGCGTACCGGGCGAGGAGGGGGAGACGGTCCTGGGCGAGCGTGCTCAGGTAGGACTCCAGTGCCGCCGCCACCGCCGCGGTCTCCGCCTCGGGTATGCGGCTCAGCACCGGGGGCGCGCCGACGAAGCGGCGCCCGCCGTCCTCGGTCGCCTCGGTCGACCTGGCAGCGAACCGCCCGCTGGTGTTGGCCCGCGCCTTCTCGGAGACCCGCTCCAGCGTGCCGAGGAGGTCGTGGGCGTCGGTGTGGGAGACGAGTTCCTCGTCCGCGATGGCGTTCCACGCGTCGAGCGCCGGAAGCTTCGCGAGCAGTCTCATCGTGCGGCGGTAGGCCCCGGCCGCGTCGTGCGCCGCCGCGCGGCAGACGTCCTCGTCCGCTCCGGCCTCGCGGCCCGCGAGGACCAGTGAGGTGGCGAGCCGCTTGAGGTCCCATTCCCAGGGGCCGGGCACCGTCTCGTCGAAGTCGTTCAGGTCGATGACGAGACCGCCCCGGGCGTCCGCGTAGAGGCCGAAGTTGGCCGCGTGCGCGTCACCGCATATCTGCGCGCTGATCCGGGTCATCGGGGTCCGGGCCAGGTCGTACGCCATCAGGCCGGCCGACCCGCGCAGGAAGGCGAAGGGAGTGGCGGCCATCCTGCCGACCCGGAGCGGGGTCAGCCGGGAGATCCGGCCGCGTCCCGACTCCTCCACCGCGGTCACCGCGTCCGGCCGCCCGGGATCGAGCGTCAGCTCGGCGTGCGCGCCACGGGGGACCCGCTCGCGCAGCGCCTTCCCCCGCTTCTTGGGCGACTCCTCCTCGGGCCACCTCGCGAACCCCGGCACCTCCACGACACCGGACCTCGAAGGCCCCGCCGGCCCCGCCGGCACCCCGGCAACCACCTCGGTCATGCCGACCGCCTCCCCCTGCGCGAACGCACGAACATCAACTCGTGGACGACCGTACAACCACCCCACCGGAACGCGTCAGCCCCTGTGGACAACGCGACCGCTGTGGACAACGGGGCCTCCGAACCCTCGCGGCGCGCCCCACACGTCGATCGGACAGTGTGATTGTCCTCACCCGCCCACCCGCCCACCCGCCCACCCGACGAACCCGCGCCCCGACCACACGCCGCCACGCACCGCCACACGCCGCCACGCGGCTCCGCCCCCGCCCGGGCCCCCGGTCCCCGTCTCCGGCCGCGCCGCGTTCCCGGACGACGCAGAAGTCCCGCAGGTCATTGACCTGCGGGACATCGACTTCCTGCGCGCGGCGGACCACGGCAGCGGTACCGGCCTGGCCCGAGCGGGGCAGGCCGGCTTCCCCGCGGTGACGAGGATGCTGCCTGATCCGGCGCCGCTCGGTCAGAGCTCGCCGTGGTGGACCGGGAAGCGGGCCGGTTCCCGGACGCCTGCCAGCTTCAGGTCCTCGACCGTCGCCTCCATGGCGCCCAGGCGCGACCGCAGCGCATCGGCCTCGGCGTTGCCCGGCCGGGCTCGCAGCGCGAGATGGGCGATCATGTGATGGCCGTGGTCGTGTGCGCCCTCATGCCCGCTCCAGGGCGGATCGAAGCTCCATGGCACCTGCCCTTGCAGGTTGTTGGCGGCCATCCAGTCGTCGATCCGGGCGTCCACCCATCCGTGAATCTTCCAGAAGAGCGGGTTCACGTGGGAGGAGTAGGTGTCGCCCAGCCAGTCGTAGGCGGAGTCGTCCCACTTGGGGTCGACATTGAACTCGTCACCTCCGGGCCGGTATTCGGGCATCCGCGTCGACCAGCGCATGTGCAGCGTGTTGTGGATGAAGAACTCGACGGCGGCGCCGAGGCGGCCGAGGGTGATCTGGCCAAGTACCGCCGGGTCGGTGACCTGCGTCTCCAGTGCGTGGATCTGGTCGTACGCTTCCTTCGACTTGACGTCCAGAAGACCCTGGGTTCCGCCGGGGTCGCCCGGCAGCTCGTATGCGGGCGGGACGGGGAAGTCGGGGTCGTCCGGCGCCGGAATCGTCACCCACCCCTGCACATGCGGGTACTGGGGATCGCCCACCTCGGCCAGGATGCCGTTGACCTCGGCGATCATCTGCCGGTGCATGTACAGGAAGTCCTCGCCCGATTTGTTGTCGAGTTCCACCGGCCTGACTCCGGTGGCCGGGTCCGGCGGCCCGAGGGACGGGCGGGGCGGCACCCAGCCGTGGGCGCTGAAGACCGCCTTCTCCTGCGGAGTCAGCACGGACCACGAGTCTCGTGTCCTGTGCCACAGCATGTGGTGCATGCGCATGGCGCGATCGGCCATGGCGTCAATGACGGGCTTGGGAAAGGCGTTCATGCGGGCTCGGCCTTCCTGAATCGCTGCAGTCGGCGAGGTCGCCTGCGCGGCTGCACGGCCACCGAAGGGCACATACGGCAGCGCGGCGTGGCAGGCGCACGGGGCACGGCGGCACGCGGGATGTACGTAGGGCAGCACGGTGCGCCGCAAGCTCGATGGCGGGTCGCCCGAAATCGGCAGAGCACACAGGTGCGCCCGCGTTCGAAAATCTTTGGAGGAACGGCGGTTTGAACGTGCCTGATTCCACTGTGTGGCACGGCACTTGTTCACGCATCCGGGGCGGACACCGTGTCGGCGGACCGGCTTCCCGCCTCACTCACTCTCCGCGGCGGCACCCCGGCTACTCGGCCGAGCATGCCGGGGATTCACCGCGTTCAGCCTGCGGCATCAGCTCCGGTCTGCTCGTGCGCCTTCCTGCGGTGGCGGAACACGACGCCGCGTCGCAGCGCGGCACGCCCGAGGAAGAAATGGCTGCCCAGAAGCACGAGCTTCACCAGGACAAGGGCCAGGACGGCGTTGACGGCCCAGCCGGTCCACTTCGCGTCGGCCAGCGCCGCGCCGCCGATCCCGAGGTGCACCGCGACGATCAGCGCTCCGGCCGTCACCAGGCCCAGGGTGGCCCCCCGGCGGCCGCGGCTCCCGCCCGAGCCACTGACGCCGTCTTCCGCATCGTGCTTCGTCCGCGGCGAGGCGTCGGGCACGGCCCGCCGCCAGTGCACCTGCAGTCCGTCGCGCCGGCCGATCTTCTCGATGCGCGCGGTGACCGCGTCCTGGAGACGCTGCAGCGCCTCCTCGTCGTCGGCGTCGACCCGCAGCACGAGCGCGTCCGCTGTGGCGTCCAGGGTCCACAGGCCGTCGGCGAAGCGGACCGTGCCGTGCGTGTCGGTGAACTCGACATGCCGTACCTCAGGCCGCGCCCCGCCCCCGCCGTGGCCGCCAGGCGGACGCCGGCTCATGCGGGGCATCTGGCGCAGATGGCGGCAGAGCTGGACAAGGTAGCGGCTCGCGCGGTCGGTCGCGAGGCGGGTTTCTGCGGTCGGCATGACCGCTCCTTATCTCGAGTACGGGCCCTGTGTCCCAGGCGCGTCAAGCCGGCACGCCCGCCAGGGATGAAGGTGTCGCGACACCGGCCAGGCCGGCACTGCGGGCGAGTGGCGCCTCCGGCATAGGGGCCTCTCCTCTCGACCCGACCAGATTTATCGAGACACATTGTCTCTGTCAAGACAAAGTGTCACGCCCACGGCGTTGCGTATCCTCAGGCGTATGCCGAAGTTGTGGGACGAGACGATGGACGCGCATCGCCGCGCCGTGCAGGACGCCATCGTGGAGACGACCGTCGCGCTCGTGGGCGAGCACGGCCTGGCGTCGGTGACGATGTCGCAGATCGCGAAGGAGGCCGGGATCGGGCGCGCGACGCTGTACAAGTATTTCCCGGATGTCCAGTCGATCCTGATCGCCTGGCACGAGCGCCACGTCGCAGCCCACCTGGACGAGCTGGGCCGGGCCCGGGATCACGCCGGCGGGCCCGCGGCCCGGCTCGAAGCGGTCCTGCGCGGGTACGCGCACATCACGTACAAGCGGCGCCAGGACGGAGAGATCGCCGCCTTCGTCCACAGGACCCGGCATGTCGTCGAGGCTCAGCGGCATCTGCACGATCTGGTGAGCGGCGTCATCGCCGAAGCCGGCAGGGCGGGCGAGGTCCGCCACGACGTCTCCCCGGGCGAGCTGGCCGACTACTGCCTGCACGCCCTGTCCGCCGCAGGAGGTCTGTCCTCCGAGGAAGCGGTCCGCCGGCTCGTCAGCGTCACCCTCTCGGGGCTCCGGCCATCACGAGGAGAGGACCGACCCGCGAGCCGTCACCGAGAGCCGGTGCAGCCAGGCGCTTGAGCGCGCCGCCCGTGAGCGTCGCGTGGGGTGGCAGCGCTGGTCATCGATGAATAGGTAGGGACCTGACCGTGAGATAGCTCACCATCGGGGCCCTGTCACGTCACTGCCCGGGCCGTGACTGACTGACTGACTGACTGCACAACGAGAAACGGGCCCCACCAGGACTTTCGTCACTGGCGGAGACCCGTTTCGTCGGTTTCTCCTGGTGGGGCACCGACGGAACTCGCTGGTCAGCAGTGTTGCGCGGTCTCTCAGTGATCGTTTCCCATGCAAGGGGAGATCATTTCCCACGTCCCTCGCCAACAGCCGTCGCAAGACTGTGAGCGGAACCGACGCGGACTCTTGGCTTCATGAATGCCCGCTCCCAAGGGGAACGCTTGATCTTGAGATCTGAGGGCAGGCGATGGCTGTGTCGTCTGCACGGTCCGATCTCCTCGTGCAGGTTCGGCATGCCTTGATCGAGGCGGGGTTCCACCTCGTCGGTCAAGATGCGGAGGACGGCAGAAGCGGGCTTGCGGTGACGACGGTGCCGACCGGGGTGCTGGTGGGATGGACGGCCTCAGATGGGTTCACCTCGTTGGCGAAAGACCAGCCCGGAGCCGTGGGTGACAGCATGCGGACGCTCGTCCGGGCTGCTGTTTCGGGCCTGCTGGTCCAGTTGGGACACACCGTGACGGAACCGTCAAACGGCGGTGACCTGCTGGTCTTGGCGGGCGAATAGGTGAATCACCTGACAGGTTTGTCGGGCGACGGGAGTGGGCTCAAGGGCGGCGACTGACGCGGCGCCACAGGCCAAGGTGACGGCCCTGACCTTGAGACGGTCAGTCCCGGTCGGCTTCGTGGGATGCCAGCCGGCCGCTCCTGCGGGAGCTTCGGCGGGTGATCAGGGTGATCGCTGGCCATGTGAGCAGGACTCATCTGGCGCGTGAGTCATCAGCCAGGCGGCATGTTCACCGGAGGCCTGGCCGCCTACCTGGTAACCCTGCGTTGCAAGGGGAACGAGCACGCGACGACGAACAGTCCGAACAGGGTGATGGGCAACATGGGCACCAGCTTCGCAGGATCGTCCTGTAGCCAGTGCCGGTTGCCCCACCCGTTCGCGAAGACGTCCATCACCATCACGGTGCTTGCCAGCCAGACCCCTTCCCGCCGCACGAGTCCCACCAGAACGGCCACCAGCGGATCGAGAATCGCCAAGCTGACGAAGAACACCTGCGCAGGAACCTGAGGAAACGACGCATAGGCATGGATGCCGTCAGTGGCCAGATCGAGAATGTGGACGCAGGCTCCTTCCAGGAATCCGATCATGTACGCCGCGCGAACCCATTTCGCCCATAGCGGCTGTCCGTCCCATCGTTCCCGCAGATCGCACCTCACCGTGTCACCGTAGAGTTTCGACCTCAAGGTTCTCCCAAGTGACCCGGACGTTCACGGGCATGCTGGCGTGGCTCCGCCGGGAGGCCTCCTGGATGGCCGTGCCTCGCTGCCGCTGTGGAAGACCGCAGCGGCCGGCAGCGCTCGGTCGTGGCAGCGGTCTCCTTGGAGGCCTTCACGGCGGTGCCTCCGCTCATCCGGTCAATGTGCAGCCAGGAACAAGTCTTGCCTGCCGTAGTCCGGCAGTCGGGCCGCCTCAGATCATGCCGCTGAGTGGCATGACCCCCGCGGACAGGGCTGTGACTCAATGACCGTGGCACTCAGCAGGAAAGGCACAGGCGGTGAATGAAGTACGCCCTGCTCCGGTTGCATGGAGCGATGCGGCATGGAGAGCGATCGGGTGCTCTGTCCTGTGCGGACTTGCCTACGCACTCCTGGCCCTGCTGGGCGAGGAACAGCTGCCGGTGTCCGCACCGGTGGTGATGGTCCTGGCCCGCTGGTTCTGGCTGCGTCACCGCCTCTGGGGACCGGGTGCCGTCGCGGCACTGGCCGGATCTGCCGCAGCGTTCCTCGTCGCCGACGCCCTGCGGCCGTCGCCGGCCCGGTTGCCCGCCGATACCCTCGCCACCGAAACGGGACTCGTCGTGGCCCTGGTCGTCTTCACCGTCTGCTCCCGGCTGCGGAGTACCTGACGTGGTACTCGACCGCCACGTCCTCACCCGCACACCACGCGGTCTGCGCCGGCGTGCCCTCTGCCACCGCGCCTGGGGAGCCGGTGCCGCGATGCTGGGCATCGCCCTGGTGGTCGCCGCCGGTATCGGCCTGGCCGCCGTGCCCGACCTGATGGACGACGAGCAGGCCTTTCACACCGCCCGCCCCTGCTCCGGGACGGTCGTCGGCGACTGTCTGCGGGAAGTGCGGGCCACCGTGCGCGGCACGGTGATCCGGGACCGGGCCAAGGACTCCGAGCACACGCTCAAGCTCGCCGGACCCCGACCGGTGCCTGCCGAACTCGACATGGGGAGCAGCGAACCGCTGCTCGAACGCCTGAAGGCCGGAGACATGGTGATGGTGACCGTGTGGCGTGACTACGCGACCGCGGTGAGCAAGGACGGCCTGACCCAGCGGTCCGCTGACACCCCCGAGGGCGAACCGCTGATCGCGGCCTCCGTGGCCGTGGCCCTGCTTTCCTGCGGACTCTTCGCCGCCCTCGCGGGGGGCGTCGTGCTCGCCCGCGCCCCTACGTACGCCGCCGAGGGCCTTCCGGGGCTCCTGGTCCTGCGCGGCAAGCAGGCGCTGGGCTCCGCGTTGTGCGCCTTCCCGGCAAGCGTGTTCGGCACCTGGACCGGCCCGTGGGGAGTCGTCGCGTTGTGGGCGGTACTCAGCGGGGCCGTCTGGGGCTTGATGCGACGGCTTGAATCGCGACGGGCCGGCCGTCACACGCGACAGCCCACTCCGTCCCGCTGACGCGAGCCGACGACGTGCGTCGGCCAAGTACGGGAAAAGCAGCGTCCTGTACTGCGTTGGGCTGTCATATCCGTGTCATGGTCCCCGGGCAACAGGCAGGCCCGTTCAGCTCCCAAGAGTCCGGCCACCCCCCGTGAAACGACAGGAAAGTGATGGACACCCCTATATCTCACAGTTCGGACCGGGCTTCCGCAGTGCGTGAGTGGCTGCTCATCACGGCGATGTTCGCGGTCGCCTGGCTGCCTGTGGTCTGCCTTACCCCGGCGTTGCTCGCCGTGGCGGTCATATGGCATCTGCCGCAGGCGTTCCTTCCGCCGCTGATGTGGATGATGATGGGCGTCCTGCGGCGCTTCGGCGGCCGGGAGGCGTTGCCAGGCAGGGCTGTGCAGCCCGGTGAGGAGCCGGAACTGGCCGCTGTGGTCAGGGCGGTGGCCGAGCAGGTCGGATTCCGGGAGCACCTGCTGGTAAGGATCGCGCCCGAGCCGGAGGCGGCCCTGGGGCGCGCGAAGGTGTCCGGCGCGCACACTTATGTTCTGCTGCTGGGCCTGCCTCTGCTGAGGGCGCTGACCGTGGGACAGCTGGCAGCCGTTATCGGGCACGAGCTCGCGCATCGCCAGCACATCGGCAATCGGCGCGCATCCTGGTTGCTGGATGCCCGCTCCGCGCTCGCCCAGCGCCTGGAGGGCCGCTTCCGTCCGCTCGCACCGTTGGCCAGACCGCTGCTGCGGGCCTCTCAGCATCAAGCCTGGCAGGCGGAGTTGGCCGCCGACGCCGACGCCGCCCGCGTCGCGGGCTCCGACAACACCGCCGAGGCCCTGGAACTGCTCCACGCCTCCGTCGCCACGTTCGAGGGGATCGGTGAGAGGTGGCTGTCGGAACTGGCCGAGGAGCATACGTATCCGGAGGACTTCTACGACGCGTTCGACGCCGCGCTGCGGGACCCGCTCGTCCGCCGCCGCTCTGCCGACGTCGTGGCCGCGCAGGAGGCCCTCGACCCGTACCACGCGGCCGGTCACCCGCCCCTCGGCCAGCGGCTGGCCGCGCTGCCGCAGGCCCAGGGCTCCCGCTTCTGGGAGAACGAACCGCTCACGCTCCACGCGGCGACGGCGATCGAGCAGTGGTGCGTCCACCGGCTGGCCGGCCTGGACGCTCCGGGCGTCGAGGGCGCGCGGGACAAGGCTCCCCGGGGCAACGAGCGTCCACCGGGCCGTGGGCGCCAGTACGAGCCACCTGAGCCGGTGCGCCTGCTCGACCGCGACACGGGCCGACTCCACGCCCGGCACGATGACGGGGATGCGCTCGCGCTGTTGACCGCAACCCGCTGCGAGACGCCCGTCCAGGCGCTTTCCGCCGCGCTCGAAGCTGTTCGCGACGGCAGTTGGCCCCGTCTGACCCGCCGGCTCGAACCCGCCCTGCGGTGGATGCCTGCCGCAGAGCGTCCCTCGGCCTCCCGCGACGTACTGGTCGAAGCTATGGGAACAGCCCTGGTCCCCCTGCTGCGCGGGGCGGGCTGGGATTACGCCAGCCCGTGGATGAGCACCGTGTTCACCGCGCAGGACAGGAGCGTGCTCGACGTCTACGAACTGCTTTCCGCCGCTGTGGACAGCGCAGACCCGGAGCCCGTGCGAGCCCTGCTGGAGAACATCGGCACTCAAGAGGTTCCGGTATGAGACGTCCTGGTCCCGCCCTGCGTGTCGCCCTTGTGGGCGTGGTCGGCACGATGACGGGCTTCGCCCTGCTCGCCACCTGGCTGGGCGTGCATGCCCACCGGTACGACAGCGCCCGCGACCGGGCCATGGCCCGTACCGTCGGCCGGGTCGTCGAGGACGACATCGGCGACGAGGAGGACATCCGCGTGCGGTGGACCGATCAGGCCGGCCATGAGCACGTGCAGCGCTTCGGCATCTACAACACCGACCGCTACACCAAGGGCCGCTCCTTCCCCATCGCCTACGACCCCCGCCAGACCCGTCCGCGCGGCTTCCCGGCCGACCCGGACGAGACCGCGGCCGAGGACGACCTGCTCGTCCCGATCGGTCTCGCCGGTGTCGCGGCGGCGGCTGTGTGCGGCGTCTGGGCGCGGCGCGGCCTGCGCTTTTGTTGGGCGGCACGACGGCCGGGGCGCCCCATGAGCGCCATCGTGCGATGCGGCGAACGCACCGGTGCCGCAGGGTGGTTGTTGTCGGACACCACCTGGCTGGTCCTGGCCGAAACCGACCAGCCCGGTCTGCCGGTCGCCTGGCAACGGGTCATGTGGCATCCCGTCCTCGGCCAGGGGTCGGCCGAACCTGTCACGGTGACCGCGCATCACGGAGTCCGAGGTCGCGCCGCCCTGGTTGCGGAACTGACCGACGGCACACGACTGGTGCCGCTGGGGCGCCTGCACCGGCGTCCTCCGCGCCGCCTGCTCGTCGGTGAGCGTGATGCCGTCCGCGCCGACCTGCGTGACTCCTTCTTCCCGGACGGTTCAAAGCCGCCGCCCACGCAGCCCTGGTGGCGGCCAGGCGCTCACGCCGCCGTCCTGGGCGCTGTCATCGCCGCGGTCCCGGGCCTCGCACTGACCGACGGCAGCCTCGTCGCCACCGTGTCATTCGCCCTCAGCGGCGCCACGGCGCTCACTTCGTCATGGGCCCTGTCGTCCCCGGGGCCCTGACGTGCCGTAAGGCACCGTCCCGCTCGGCCTCCCGCAAGTGCCCTTTGAACAGACGCCGAAGGGCTTGCGACAGCCTGCGTCGCACCCCAGCGCCCTCCCCCGGCGAACCACCGTCGGGCCTCCTTCGGAGGATGTCGGGCGGTGCAGAGTCCGGCATCAATAACACGTAAAGATTGCCGGGAACAGGCAATGCCAGGACCGCCCCGAACATGTGAGCATGCAACCACTGGCACGGTGACACAAGAGAGAGGCGGTGTGGGCGGATGGGCTGGTTTCTGGGTCTCGGCATCGTCGGAGTCGTCCTCCTCGTGCTGTCCCTCGTCTTCGACGGCGTCCTCGAAGGACTCTTCGACAGCGTCGGCGTGCTGGATGGTCTCTTCGACGGGCTGCTGTCGCTGCCGGTCATCGCCGGATTCGTTTCTATGCTCGGTTTCTCCGGCGCGATCGCCATGGGCACTACGGGCGTGGGCGCGGTCGGTGCGACCGCGATCGGCGTGCCGGCCGGGCTCGTCACTGGCTGGCTCGCGTACCGCCTCAGCCGGATGCTCCTGCGCGACCGGTCCGGCGCCGCACCACGCGATGAAGATCTGATCGGCGTCTCGGGATCCGTGGTCACGGCGATTCCGGCCGACGGCTACGGCGAGGTGCTGGTCCATCGTGCCGGGCAGCCAGTGAAACTCGCCGCGAAGAGTACGGCCCCGCTGGTCCGAGGGGCCGAGGTCTGGGTGGAGGGGACGCTGTCGCAGACAGCGGTGTCCGTACGCCCCGTGGAGCGGTGACCGAACCGCACCACCGCCGTTCTCGTCGCACCGCCCGCCGACGCCTCTTTCCGCACACGTACACGTATCCGTATCGATCTGCCGTCCCCTGGGAGGGCTGAGGGGCAAACACCATGAGTTCAGTCGCTGTCGCCGTCGTAGGAGTCGTCGTACTCCTCGTCCTCCTCGCTCTGGTCGTCGTCACCCGCTACAAGGTGGCCGGGCCGAGCCAGGCGTTCATCGTCACCGGGCGGCGCGGCAAGAAGTCCACCGATCCGGAGACCGGCCGGATCTTCACCGACAACAGCGGGCAGAAGGTCGTGGTCGGCGGCGGCGTGTTCGTCGTTCCGTTCGTGCAGCAGAAGTTCACCCTCGACCTGTCCTCGCGGCACATCCCGGTGGCGGTGCGTGGCGCGGTGACCCTGCGCGGGGTCAAGGCGCACCTGGAGGGTGTCGCCATCGTCAAGGTCGGCGGCAGCGAGGACTCCATCCGCGCCGCGGCCCAGCGGTTCTTGATGCAGCAGGACGGGATCGTCGGCTTCACCCAGGAAGTGCTCTCCGGTGCGCTGCGCGCCATCGTGGGCCGGATGTCGGTCGAGGACATCATCCGCGACCGCGCCGCATTCGCCGGACAGGTCGCTGAGGAGGCGGAGGCGAGCCTGTCCGGGCAGGGCCTGGTGCTGGACGCCTTCCAGATCCAGGACATCAGCACCGAGGGCTCCTACCTCGAAGACCTCGGCCGCCCGGAGGCCGCCCGCGCCAAGCAGGAGGCCGACATCGCCGAGGCGGTCGCCCGGCGGGCTGCCGAGCAGGCGCGGCTGAAGGCCGAGGAGGAGATCGCCGTCGCGCAGCGGACGTTCGCGTTGAAGCAGGCCGAGATCAAGGCCGAGACCGACGAGGCCGCCGCCCGTGCGGATGCCGCGGGCCCGCTGGCCGAGGCGGCCCGCCGCCAGGAGGTGCTGAGCGAGCAGGAGAAGGTCGCCGAGCGGCAGGCAGCGCTGACCGACCGCGAACTGGACACCCAGGTCCGCAAGCCCGCTGACGCCGCTCGCTACCAGGCCGAGCAGGAGGCCGAGGCCCGCCGTATCGCCCTGGTGAAGCAGGCGGAGGCCGACGCCCAGCGCTCCCGGCTGACCGGTGAGGGCGAGAAGGCACACCGCGCCGCACTCGCCGACGCGGTCCGTATCGAGGGTGAGGCCGAGGCCGCCGCCATCGGCGCGAAGGGTGCCGCGGAGGCCGAGGCCATGCAGAAGAAGGCCGACGCCTTCGCCCAGTACGGTGACGCGGCCGTGCTGCAGATGCTCGTCGAGGTCCTGCCGCAGGTGGTCGCCAAGGCGTCCGAGCCGCTCAGCGCCATCGACAAGATGACCGTCATCTCCACCGACGGCGCCTCCCAGCTCTCCCGGACGGTCGCCGACAACGTCGCCCAGGGCGTCGAACTCCTCAGCTCCACCACCGGAGTCGACCTCGCCGAACTGCTGAAGAACATCACCCAGCGAGGCAGCGGGACGCAGGCCGCGACCACGGCACCCGCCGAGGCAAACGGGAAGGTCGAGATCACCGGCTGACGCCGGGACGGCAGTGGTGTGAGCCCGGGCGTTCGCGAACCGCCCGGGCTCGAAGGACAGATGCAGGCGTCCACTGATCGCCGACGAGCGGCCGCGAGCATCTTGCGGCCGCTCGGCCGTCTTGGAGAAGGAGGGTGGGAGATGTTCCTCTGGGCCTGGTTGATCGGCTGGTCGGCCTTCGTGCTGCCCCTGTCTATCGCCTCGTTGCGGGGCTGGGCGCCCAGGCGGGTCCGCAGTCGCACGACGCCGTGGAGCATCCGTGTCCGGGGCGTCGCCCTGCTGGTGATGTGGGTCGGCGGGCTGGTCGTCCCGCTGGGACGGTGGGGCGGGCTGGTTGACGAGGAGGCGATGTTCCTCCTGCCCGCTGCACAGGCCGGTCTGATGCTGTTCGCGGCGGGGCTCATCAGTGGGTCGCAGCTCGGTGACCGTTTCCGTCGGCGCGCCGCACATTCACAGGCTGTGGACCAGGGTGTTGGCGAGCAGCTCTGATGGCGTCGCCCGGGCCGGGCCGTGGCCGGTTCTCCCTCGCGCGGTGGTTCTTTTGGTGCCGCCGCGTATGTTTCGCGTCAATGACCTGGCCTGCTCGCCGATGACGTAAGACGGTGAGTACAGCAACCTTTCCAGCAGATGGGGATGCCGCTATGCGTGCGCGTGACCTGGCGGTCGAGTACGAAACGGTGAGCGTCGACAGCGACGCCATGGAGGCGGCCCGGCTGATGGCCGAGCACAGACTGCCTGCCCTGCTCGTGGTGGACGAACGGGGCGAGCCGAAGGCGATCCTTCCCGCCTCGCAGATGATCAAGATTCTGGTGCCCGCCTACGTCGTCGAGGACCCGACGCTGGCCGCGGTCGTCGACGAGAAGCACGCCGACCGGCTCTGCCAGGCCCTGGCAGGCCGGCGCGTCGGCGACTGTCTGCCCCACGAGGCGGCCGCGCCGCCGATCGCCGACCCGGACGACACCGCCCTGGAGGTGGCCGCGCTGATGGCGCGGGTGCGCAGCCCGCTGGTGGCCGTGGCGGAAACGGCGAAGGGCAGGCGCGCGGAGGGGGGCACGCATTTGCTGGGTGTGATCACCGCTTCGCATCTTCTGCACGAGCTCCTCGGGGCTACAGGAGCATCGGGTTCCCCGTGACGGCAGTTGGCTCAGGACCCCGTCCCGGCCGGTCACCCGACCGCCGGAAAGTCCTCAGCCCCAGTCACGATCCCGCAGCGAGCCGAGCGTCGCGAAGTGCCGGCGGACACGAGCTTGGCGTCGTACGTCCCGGATCCCCTGCGCGGTGACCGCCCCGTTCGGCAGGGCGTCGAGGCCGGAGTCCCTCTGTCTCCGCTCGCGACGGAGCAGGACGGCGACCGAGGCGGCCAGCACCAGGCCCAGAGTTGCGGCGGTCATCGTCATGTAGAGCATGAAGCCTCCCGTCGTAGCAGGCCGGCGCGGCGCTTCGGCCAGTCCTGTGGAATGTGTGGAACTACTCCTCGCGCGGCCGGACCGCGTGCCGGGCCGTCGGGTTGGACATGAGGTGGCGCGGGTCAGCGGCGCGGTTGATGGCCGACTCCACGGCCGCGATCCGGTCCGCGAGGAGGCCGAGGGCGGCGATCGCGCGGGTGAGCTGGTCGTCCTCAGGTCCACCGAGTGTCCGAGTGCGGACGTAGGCGATCTTGATCTCGGTCCAGCGGGCGGCCTGCTCAGGGGTGAGTGAGCCGCGCAGCTCGGCTAGTTTCAGCAGGTTGGCCTCGGCGCCGGTGGTGAGGGTCTGGGCCTCGGCGGTGTAGTGGTCGTCGACCAGCGCCGACAGTTCGGCGTCGTTCATGACCGGCTGGATGCGCTGAGCGATCTTGTTCATGTTGCGGTAGGAGCCCTGGAGCTGGAAGGGCGGCTCTGTGCGTGTGGTGTCGGACTGGGCCGCCGAGGCGATGTAGGCGCTGTTGACTGCCATGACCGTGTCGCGGGCCGTGATCAGGTGGTGCAACACGGCCAGGATCCGCTCCAGTTCGGCGGGCGCGACGGGGTGGGTGAGCCGGTCGGCGCGGGTCGTGGTGTCGCCCTGGGCAAGCCTGACCAGCAGGTCCAGGTCAGCCCGGTCGTAGCCGGCGAGCGGGGCCAGAACCGGGTTCGCGGTGAGGGCGTTCTCGACGAAGCTGAGCGCGAAGACGTCTTGCTTGCCGGTCAGGACCTCGCCGAGGTTCCACACGTCGGCGCGGTTGGCGAGCATGTCGGGCACCCGGAAACGGGCGCCGGACTCGGTGTAGGGGTTGCCGGCCATGCAGACGGCGAACCGCTTGCCCCGCAGGTCGTAGGTGCGTGGCTCGCCGTTCCGCACACCCTCCATGCGGCGCGTGGCGTCGCACAGCGGGATGAACTTCTGCAGCAGCTCGGGCGAGGTGTGCTGGATGTCGTCGAGGTACAGGAGGGTGTTGTTGCCCGCCTCCAGTGCGATGTTGATCTTCTCGACCTCCTGGCGGGCGGTGGCGTTCGGAGCCTCCTCCGGGTCGAGGGAGGTCACCGCGTGGCCGAGCGCGGGTCCGTTGACCTTCACGAGGATCAGGCCGAGGCGGTCGGCGACGTACTCCATGAGGGTCGTCTTGCCGTAGCCGGGCGGGGAGATGAGCAGGAGCAGGCCTCCGGTGTCGGTCCGCTTGGACGCGCCGGTGGTGCCGAGCTGCTTGGCGAGGCTGTCGCCGATCAGCGGGAGGTACACCTCGTCGATGAGTCTGCTGCGGACGAACGCGGACATGATCCGCGGCCGGTACTCGTCCAGGTGGAGCCGGGCCTGTTCGGCGGCCACCAAGGCCGTACGGCGGCGCTGGTAGTCGCGGTGGCCGGGCACGTCGTGCGTGCGGAAGGCGCGGGTGCGGGCGAGGAATTCGTCGACGCGGAGGGACAGGGCCCCGGCCGTGATGCGGGGGTGGACGCCGAGCAGACCGTCGACCGTCCCGGTCAGTTGCGCGTCGCAGTCGTAGCGGGCCAAGTCGGGGCCGAGTTCGCCGGCCACCGCCTCGGCCAGGTCGCCGGGAGTGATACCGGCACCGGTGGAAGCGGTGTAGGAGGACAGCCACGCCTCGACGAGCTGCTTGCGTGCGGCCAGGTCGCCGAGTGCGGTGAGGTCGTCGTCGTAGGCCGACGAGCCGACCGTGTGGCGGAATTTGTCGAGCAGGGTGCGGGCTGTCGCGCTGATGACGAACCCGTCGGGGCCGGTGGTCAGCTCCTCGAAGAGGTAGGCGGAGGCAGCCGTGCCCGCGGCTCCGCTCCACCCGGTGATCTCCTGCGCCAACTCCAGCCGCAGGTCGTCGATCGCGGGAGCCAGGCCGAACGTGTCTCGGGCGCGGGCCAGCGAGAGAGCACGCCGCTGCCAGTCCCGCCGGGCCTCGTCGGTGGTGCCGTGGGCCCAGAACATCTGGGCGGCGGCACGCGCCGCGGGCTCGTGGCGCAGCGGGCCGGCGTCCGCGTACAGACGCAGGAGCATGGTGAGGATCAGGGCGGCGTCGTGGTCATGGACACCCCGCTCGTACCCCTCGTCGTACGCCGCCTCCGCGGCCTGTCGCACGAGGGCGGGCAGGTCGGACTCCTCCAGCGCCACCGGGCCGTGTTCGTCCAGCAGCCGGGCGGCGAGGTGCTCCGCTCGGTAGACCTCCGGAGACTCCGACGGCAGGGTCCGGTCCCAGTACGGGCGGGTGGCGGCGAAGTCGGGATCGGTCACCGGTGAGCGGTAGTCGGTGCCGGTGAGTGCGAAGGCGAGGCCGTCACCCTGCGGGACGAGGGTGAGGTCGAGGGGCTGGGTGTTGACGGCGAAGCGGTGGGCGCCGAGACGGAGGGTGCGGCCGTCGTCGGTGTAGAGGTCGGTGCGGTCGCGCAGGGAGCGGAGGGCGTCCTGGCGTGCGGCCTTGAGGCGGCCGTCGAGTTCCTCCGCCCGGACCTGGTCGCCGAGTTCGCGCAGTTCGTCGGCGATGCGGCGGACCTTGGCGACCATGGGGTCGGAGGTGAAGTACGTGGTGACGGCATCCGTGTCGGTGAGCGTGACGGCACGACGCGTGACGGTCCTCAGTACGCGGGCCGCCGAGTCGGCGAGGCGTTCGGCGCGGCGGGCGCGGGTGTCGGCAAGGGTCTGTTTGCGGGCGGAGAAGGTCTCGTGGACCTCGTCGCGCTTGTCGGCGAGGTCGCCGAGGAAGTCGTCGAACTCGGCGAACCGTGACTCCAGGTTCTCCAGTTGGACGAGCATGCGGGCGAGTTGTGCGTCGCACGCCTCAGGGCTGTCCGCGGCGGCGAGCGCGCCGGTGACCGCCTGGCCCAGCAGTGCGAACTCTGCGCCGAACTCGGCGCGTCCCTCGCGGTCGAGGAGGGCCCTGCGGCGGCCGTCGAGGAGGGCGCGGGCGCGGTTGACGCCGCCCAGGACCTCGGCGATCCGTTCCAGGACGGACGTACGGACGGTCGCGTCGGCGATATCGAGGCCGGTGACGACCTCGGTCACCGTGCGCAGCCCTTCGGCGAGGTCGTCGAGGCGGGCGGCGACGGGGGCGGCTTCGGCGACGGTGGTGATCGCCTCGGCGTCGGCGACGAGCTGTTCGACGTCGGCCTGGTGGCCGGCGAAGGCGTCATCGCGCGCGAGGTGGGCGACGGCCCGCTGGCCGAAGGAGGCGAGGTCGGCCTCGATGTCGGCGGCGAGTTCGTCGATGCGGGCGGTGTCGACGTACCGCATGTCCTTCAGGGTGAGCAGGTGCCCCTGGGCGTGGCGAAGTGCGGTCAGGCCGGTGACCCAGGCGGCGGCGCTGCGCGGGGCCTCGCCCCGCAGACGCCGCACGACGACGGCGACCCGCTCCGCAGCCTCCGTGAGTGCCTCGGCAGCCTGGCGGGTGAGTGCCTGGACGGTCTCGAACTCGGCCAAGACCTGCTCAGCGGTGGCTCGCACCTGTGTGAGCGGCTCGTGCAGATCGCCGAGTTCGGGCTCGCCCAGCCAGTGGTGGGAGTCCGCCGCCCGGACGCAGGCGGCGGTCAGTGCCTCGTACAGCTCGCTCGTCGGGGTGGTTTCGTTCACGGCACGGGTGATGGACAGGCAGTCGGAGATGCCGCGCACGAGGTCGGCGTTGCCGACGCGGGCGACCGGGCCGGTGCCCGCGGGCCTGGCGGCGGCGTGGGTGTCGGAGACGAACGGCGAGTTCCACAGCTGGACGGGGTGGACACGCTGCGGTTCGTCACTGTCCGCGCGCAGGACGACGAGGGCGCCGTCGTCGAAAAGGGCCCAGCCGTGGCAGGACAGCGGGGCGGCGGCCTCCTTGCGGATCGCGTTGTACGGCAGCAGCAGGCTGCGTCCCTCTACGCGCGAATGGAAGGCGAACAGCACGTCCTCGCCGTTGGGCGAGCGGACCAGGCACTCGAACTCCAGGCCCTCGGTGACGACGGCGTCGAAGGTCTTGTACGTGCCCGTTGCCAGGCAGTAGCCGCCGGGGAAAACGATCCCCTGGTCCTCGGGCAGCCGACGGCACGCCTGCCCGATCCCGTCGAGGCGGACGACCGTCCTGGTGAGGGTGTTGAACACCAGGTGGCGGTCGGCGTCCTCCTTGTAGGGGCGGATCCGCAGCAGGATCAGGGCCCCCACGCGCGCGTACGCGATGTCCGCGTCCGCGAGGGACTGCAGCGGCTCCTCGACCGGCTCCGAGTAGATGCCCTCGTCGGTCTCCGTGTCGTTCTCGACCTTGACGGTGAGGGTTCCGCCGACGGTCCCGACGAAGACCTCGCCCTCGACGGAGACGTGGGGGTGGCGGCCGAGGACGTGGTCTTCCCGGGTGGTGACAGTCCACTCGAAGTCGTGGGCGGGCGGGAAGACGTGGTCGCGGTCGCCGCGGGCGTCCAGGAAGGACACCTGTCCGTCGTCGGTCACGGCCCAGCGCAGGACGCGGATGTCCCCGGTCTTCTCACCGGTCTGGAAGACGGCCAGCAGTCTGCCGTCGACGCGGCGGAGCTGGAGGAGGTGGGCCTGCCGGTAGTAGCGGTAGAGGGCGGCGAACTCGCGGACGAAGGCCGGGTCATCGAGCAGGCCGGGCACGGCGTCGTCCGGCAGCCGGTTCAAGTCGCGGTCGTGCAGCGCGAAGACGTCGCCGACGGTCGTCTCGGACTTGAGGCCGAGGAAGGCGTTGTGGCCGAAGAGCAGAACGCCGCCGACGGAGACGATGTCCCGGGCCACGCAGGCCTGCTCGGTGCGCAGCCGCTCGGTGCCGGCGAGCTCGAGCCGGGTGGAGCCGAACTCCTCGGTGCGGCGGGCGTTCAGTGCCTCGGCGCGGCGGGCGAGCTCGGCGGCCTGCGCGGTGAGGCGGTCGCGCAGCACCTCGTACGTGCCGGTGTCCAGGCCGGTGGTCATGGGGTCCCTCTCAGAAGTCGGAAAAGCGGTCCGGAGCTGCCGTCCCCTGTGCGGCAGCTCCGGACCGCGGCCTGTCAGACCCTGGCGCTGCCGTTCAGGGCCGCGAGCGAGGTGTCGGCGACACCCAGTTCACCGGCCCTGCTGAGCAGCTGCTCCAGAGCGCCGGAGTCGGCTCCGCCCGTCTTCATCAGCTTCATCAGCAGGGCGGAGACGGTCAGGTTCTGCACGTCCGCCGTGGAGACCGAGCCGAGGACGCGGCTGAGGTCGTCGGTGAAGCTCGACGAGCCGTCCAGCCAGGGCCGCGCGAGGGCCTGGGCCGTCTCGGAGTGCTGGACGAACCCGTCGACGCTCTTGCCCAGCGCGATCGAGTTGACGAGGCGGTCGAAGAAGACGGACTCCCCGCCGACGATGTTGATGTCGGCGTTCTCCAGCCCGGTGGCGAGGATCGTGGCCTGCGCCTCGGCGACGTGCTTCTGCATGTCGAGTCCGGCGAGCCGGATGTCTTTCTCGGCCTGCAGCCGCAGCCGGTACTCCTCGTGGCCGCGGGACGCCTCATCGAGCGCGGCCATCGCCGCGGCCTTCTCCGTCAGACCGGCCGCCTCCGCCTTCAGCTTCTCGCCGATGCCCTCCGCCTCGGCGAGAGCCTGCGCCCGGGCGCCTTCCGCGTCGGCACGCATGCGCGCCTCAGCTGCCCCGGCCTCCGCGCGGCCGGCCTTCTCGATGACCTCGGCTTCTTTGTCGCGCACCTGGACGGCCGCGAGCCCCTCGGCCGCGGATTCGGCCTGGACACCTTCGGCGAGGCGCAGTTTGGCCTGCGCGTCGAGGTCGGCGCTCTTCAACCGGGCCTGGGCCAGGGTCACTTCCTCGGCGGCGCGGTGGACGGCGGCCTGCTCGGCGGCCTCGGCGGCCTTGATGTCCTTGACCAGCTGCTCCTGCGCCTCGGCCTCGGCGGCGATGATCACGGCCTGCCGCTGCCGCTCCGCCTCCTCCACGGCCCGCAGCTTCTTGATGGCCTCTTCCTGTTCGGCCACCGTGCGGTCCACGGCGACCCGCTCCCGGATGACCTCGGCGATCTCCCGCTTCTCGCCCTCGACCTCCTTCGAGGCTGCGATCTGCGTCAGCTGCGTCTCCCGCTCCCGTGCGATGACTTCGAGGAGTCGGTCCTTCTCGATGCGCTCGTTCTCGATGGCGATGACCCGCTCGCGGTTCTTCTGCGCGACGGCGACCTCGCGGGCCTGGTTCTCGCGCTGGATGCCGAGCTGCTCCTCGGTCTTCAGGAACGCGCCCTGCGCCCGCAGCCGCTCCTCCTCCACCACCCGAGCCGTCTCGGCCTCCTCCCGGGCCCGTACGGTCTCGATCTCCCGGCGCTGCTTGATCTCCGCGTCGGCCTGACGGCGCTCCAGCTCCAGAATGGCCTCCCGGGCGTCGACGTTCTGCCGGGTGATCTCCTTCTCCTCCGTGCGCTGGAACTCGTTGGTGCGCACGTGCTCGATGGCCGTCAACTCGGTGATCTTGCGGATGCCCTGGGCGTCGAGGACGTTGGCCGGGTCGAGCTGAGTGAGCGGCGTCTGCTCCAGGTAGTCGATCGCCGCGTCCTCCAGGTGGTAGCCGTTGAGGTCGATGCCGATCAACTCGATGATCTTGTAGCGGAGTTCCTCGCGCTTGGTGTACAGGTCGGTGAAGTCCATCTGCTTGCCGACGGTCTTCAGCGCCTCGGAGAACTTCGCGTGGAACAGCTCCTGCAGCGTCCTCTGGTCGCTCGCCCGCACGGTGCCGACGGCCTGGGCGACCTTGATGACGTCCTCTACGGTCTTGTTCACCTTCACGAAGAACGAGATCCGGATGTCCGCACGGATGTTGTCCCGGCAGATCAACCCCTCCTTGCCGGCCCGGGTGATCTCGATGGTCTTCACCGAGATGTCCATCACCTCGGCCTTGTGCAGCACCGGCAGCACCACCTGCCCGGTGAAGGTCACATCGACCTTGCGTACCTTGGAGACGATCAGTGCCTTGCCCTGCTCCACCTTGCGGAACAGCCGGGAGAGGACGAACAGCGCGGCGATCGCGACGAGCAGGCAGGCGGCGATGAGCACGCCGACGCCCACGGAGATGGCATCCATGCGAAATCCTTGAAGTCTGCGAGGAGTTGGCGCCTCGACGGCGAGGCGGGGTGGCTTGCTCGGCCTCGAGCAGGCGCGTCAGGCGTGAGAGGCGGTGCGGCCGCGGGGCCTGTGTGCGGCTCAGCCGCGGGCGCGGGGAGGGCCGGGGTCGTACGGAGTGCCGCTCGCCGCAGCCGGCCGGTGCAGCCCGGCCCGGCCCGGGAAAAGCCTGGGGGGAGAGGCCGCGCACCTTCGTGTCACCGGCCAGGCGACGAGCGTGGACAGGGCGAGCAGTGCGACCCGGGCCGCGGCGCCACCGGGACCGGTCAGGTGTGCCAGGTCCATCAGAACCGTTCCGGTGACGCTGACGAGCCAGGTACTCACGATCACGGCGGAGGCCGCGACGGCGACCGGCATCCCGCCGAGAGACCTGGTCAGTGACGGGGCGTCGGCGTCGAAGGCGCGCACGTCGGCCCGGCCCAGCAGAACAAGCAGCCAGAAACCGAGAGCGACGACCAGGGCCGAGGTGAGAGTGACGGTGGGGAACCGCACGGCGGCGTCCACGACCTGCCCCATCTCCTCACCCCCGAGCCGAGTCCCGAGTCCCGGCACATGCCCTGTTTCCAGGGCGGGTGCCGGGACTGCTCCCCTTGTTTCCGCTGCACTCATCTTGAACTGCCCATGCAGCGTGGCGCATTGCCGTGTTCCGGCAGTCTTGACGCCTTGTTGATGCCGGGCAACGACAACTGATGCGAGCGCCGGCCCGTTGTCTAACCTTGCCGTCGTCGCCCGGCCAGGTCGACAGCAACATCGGGGAAGGGACACAAGTGGGCCGAGTCGCGTACGGAGCAGTAGGAGACCGCCGAGGGACAAACGGCCGAGCAGACGAAAGCCGGGAACACAGCCACGTCACCACGCCCGGGAAGCGGACCCGCCCATGAGGCGCGTGCCTCCGTTTCCCGGCCAGACCCGGCACCCGGCGCTTCCGGGCCACATGGTCGTGTGCGGCGACGACGCCCTCGCCGAACGCCTGGCCGCGGAACTGCGTGAGCTGTACCGCACGCGAGTCACCGTCGTCCTGCCATCGCTGTCCGGTGCCGGTGCCGTCAGAACCGGCGCGGAGAGATGGGCGGCGGCCACCGCTCTGTTCGCTCGTATGCAGGCGGTCGTGAACCGGGCCTCCGACACGGACGCGGGACCAAGCATCCGTGTCCTGCAGGCCGCGGTCCTCGACGAACAGGCACTCACCGAGGCCGGTGTCGCGTATGCCGACGCCCTCGCGCTCGTCCATGACGACGACGAGGCCAACATCCGCGCCGCCCTCGCGGCCCGCCGTCTCAACCCCCGCCTGCGTCTGGTCATCCGGCTCTACGACCGCAGACTCGGTCAGCACCTGGCCGACCTGCTCGACCAGGCCGCCGCGGTCGCCTCTCCCGGCCTCGATCCGGCGGCCCTGGACACGTCCACCACCGTCCTGTCCGACGCCGACACCGCGGCACCCGCGCTGGTGGCCACGGCTGTCACAGGCACCAGCAAGGTCGTCCAGGCGGACGGACTGCTGCTGCGGGCCGTGGAGCGCACGCCGCCGCGGCCGGGCGAGGTCGCCGACCCAGGCCTGTGCACGCTCGCCCTCCTCTCCGCCACCGCCAACGACCCCGCGGGAGCGGAGGGTTCGGACGCCAGCGGACAGGACGGGCCTCTGCTGCTGCCCGACGAGGGCGCAGTGACCGCCGCCACGGGGCGCGGCACCATCGTCCTGCAGACCGTCACCCATGTGGGCACCGGCCGTCCGCCCGGCCGGCTCGCGGGCCGCGGCCTGCCGATGGGCTCCCTCTTCTCACGCCGCCTGCGCCTGTCCCTGGCCGGGCTCGTGCTGAGCGTCCTGGGACTGGCCGTGGCGTCCTGGCTCACCACCGGCGATCACCCCTTGCACGCCGCCTACCTCACCCTCCTGGACCTCTTCGCCATCGGCGATCCCGCCGTCGGCGAACCCACCGCCCGTCAGATCCTCCAGCTCCTGTCCGGGCTGACCGGGCTGCTGCTCCTGCCCGTGCTGCTCGCCGCCGTACTCGAAGGGCTCGGCACCTTCCGCACCGCCACCGCGCTGCGCCGCCCGCCACGCGGGCTGTCCGGCCACGTCGTCCTGCTCGGCCTCGGCAAGGTCGGCACCCGCGTCCTGGCCAGGCTGCACGAACTCGGCATCCCGGTGGTGTGCGTGGAGGAGGACCCCGAGGCCCGCGGCATTCCCTTGGCCCGCCGACTACATGTACCCACCGTGACCGGCGACGTCACCCAGGAAGGCGTCCTGGAGGCCGCGAAGGTCCACCGCGCCCACGCACTGCTCGCCGTCACCAGCAGCGACACCACCAACCTCGAAGCCGCCCTCTACGCCCGCTCCGTGGCACCCCGGCTGAGGGTGTCGCTGCGTCTGTACGACGACGACTTCGCCACCGCCGTCTACCGCACGTTGCGCGCCGCCCACCCCGAGGCCCTGACCCGCAGCCGCAGTGTGTCCACCCTCGCCGCACCCGCCTTCGCCGGAGCCATGATGGGCCGCCGGATCCTCGGCGCCATCCCGGTCGAACGGCGCGTCCTCGTCTTCGCCGCCCTCGACGTAGCGGGCCACCCACAGTTGGAGGGCCGCACGATCGCCGAGGCGTTCCGCCCGGGTGCCTGGCGCGTCCTGGCTGTCGACTCCACGGATCCCGGCGAACGCCTCCCCGACCTCGCGGCCACCCCGTCACCCGACGGCGCGGAACACCACGGCGGCCTCCTCTGGGACCTGCACCCCGGCTACGTCCTTCACCAACGGGACCGCGTCGTCCTGGCCGCCACCCGCCAGGGGCTGGCCGAACTCCTCGGAACGCACCTGCCGAACCACCCGAGTGGCACCAGCCCTTGAACGCGGTACGCCCTTCACCAACTCCGCTCGCGCGACGGCGATTCGGGAAGGATTGCGGTGCTTCGGTGAGGTGGGCGGAGCCGGCCGGGTGCGGCATCATCATGCGTCCCCAGAGCGACCTCTTCGAAGGCACTCCCCGGCCTCGCCGCCGAAGTGCCCTGCGTCGCCGTCACCGGCATGATCGCCGCCACCTGCCCCGGCCTCCACAGCAACTTCCGCTCCCGACTCCGTGGTCCGCCCCGGATCTGCCAGTCTTGTTCATCCTGCACCAGAAACGCGCTGCTGGCAGAGCGCCAAGAACACGGGAGGACGCGTGACAGGGCGGGAGGTCCCCGACGAGTAGGCCGTTATCTGGATCTCTTGCACTCGGCAGGCATGATGAGCTGGTCTTTTGTGTGGCTTACAGTGTCAGTCACCTCTCGTAGAGTTGCTGAGTGTCACCGGAGCTGATTCGGCTGGCACCGCGCGAATGGGAGGACCCGCCCGCATGACCACCCCGCCGTCCGAGCGCACCCTCATATACGCGGAAGACCTCAAGCCTGAGGACGTTCACGCCCTGGAGACGTTCCTCAACGTCCAGTTGGGGCGGGTGTACGAGGAGGTCGGCGAGACTGGTGAGACGTCCTTTGCGATGCGGTCTCTGCTCATCCTGGTCTGCGACTCGGCCGGGCTCCTGCACACCCTGCTCGCAGTGGAGCGGCCAGAAACGTGGCAGCGGGCCGCGATCGTGCGCGAGTGGCAGCGGCTACGCAGTACGGCCCACGAGTTCAACCACTGCGAGGGCTATGACCATGATCGCTGGTGGAACCAGGTGCGGCACTTCGACGCCTCCGACGAGACCGCCGAACAGGACCGGATCCGCCGGTTCGCCGATGTCGGGCCATACCCCGAGACGGGACATTAGCCGCGTGGAACCTGGACGCCTCGGCGGAGATCTCGGAGCTGGCCGAGGGCCACTGCAAGTTCGTTGCGAAGGCGTTCGTTCTCGTCGTGCAGTTTGCGGTTGGCGTCTCGCAGTGCTCTGACTACTGTCTCGTGTGACCTGGTGGTGATTCGCTGCTGTTCGGGCAGAGCGGGTCGCCCCGTGGAGGGCTGTTTGTCGGCAAGGCCGCGCAGCCTAGCGAGCAATGGCGCCTGGACAGCGTCGTAGAGGAAGGTCCGGGAGACCCCGGCCCGGGCGGCGACGCCGGCGACGGTCACCGCTCCGCCGTCGCGTTCCAGGGCGTCCAGGACAACGTGGACACGCTCGATGCAGGCGAGATGTCGCTGTTGTGCGGCTTCGGCCAGGTGCGCCGAGTTGTCAGCCCGCATCGGCGGTCCCCTCCGTTTCGTCGCGGCTTGCCCTGGCGTCGTTCGATGCTGGGGACAGCTCGTCGTGCTCCTGGTCGGTGATGCGCGTGATGACGTGCTCGACCGCGGCCGCCAACCGCTCGTTGACCTCGGCGGCTCGTGACCGGCCAGCTGCGGTGGCATCGGCCTGGAGTTCGCGCGTGCGGGCGAGGGTGTCGCGGTGAATCGGCAGGAACTGCCGATCGCTCTGGAAGTCCTGGCAGAAGTAGCAGCCATCAGCCGCGGTCTTCGGGCACGGGCGTGAGATGTGCCGCCCGCACCAGCCGCCGGCCACCGCGTGAAGCCGGCGGCCGATCTTCTCGGCGAGCCACTCGACGCCGGACAGGTCGGCATCAGGGCGGACCTTGACGGCTTCGCCTTTGAGGTTGAAGCGCACCTCGTACTTCTCCTCGTACTCGCGGCGAAGGGTCTCGTCCGCGATGCGCGAGTAGTGCTCCTGCATCTCCCAGGAGGTATGGCCCAGGATCTCGCGGATGGTGCGGCCGGACACGCCCGCGTTCGCCATGCGTGTGCCCAGCGTGTGCCGGAACTGATGCCAGTTGACGGTCGCAGGGTCGCCGTTGGCGTCGATGAGCTGGATGCGCTGCAGCCAGGCGTCGAAGCGGGTGTCGGCCGTGCCGTAGGGCATCGGGTACTTCCCGTCCGGGTTGCCGCTGACCTTCGGGAACAGCCACCGGCACGCGTCGCCGAACCGTTCCCGGACCCGGCCGTGCTGCTCTCGAACCGCGTCCACCACTACTCGCGAAGCGGGGATCGCCCGGAAGCTCTTGTCCTTGCTCTTGTAGTGGACCAGGGCCCAGCGGCCGGACGGCGTCTTCTTCAGGCAGTCGGTCTTCAGGATCAGCGCTTCGCTGATGCGTAGGCCCTCGTCCCGGCAGATCAGCACCAGGGCGCGAGTCTCGGGATCGAGCAGGGCCAGGTTCTCCTCGGACTCGAACTGCTCCATCAGGTGCTCGTCGATGAAGTTGGCCTTCAGCCCGCGGGGCCGCGGGTACTCGTCCCGGTGGATGCGGGCGTCGGGCGGCAGCACGGGCTGCCAGTGGTAGCGGCGCCACGTTTCGAGCAGCGTGGCCACCACGGACAGCAGGCGGCTGCGGCTGCTCGGCGTGAGCGGCTGACCGTAGTACGCGCCCTTCTTCTCCACGGTCCTGCGGCCGACCCAGCCGATGTAGGACTCCAGCAACGGCCGGTCCAGGACGGCCGGATCGTGCTGCTGGTCCGGACGGGCTTCCGCGATGAACCGGGAAAACATCACGAAGTCGTTGAGGTTGCGCGCGGCCGTCCGCAGTTCCGTCCGGGCGAGCCGCAGCCGCAGGTAGCGCTTGATGGTCTCCCGCAGCCAGGGCTGGGTGATGCCGGTGAAGTCCAGCGGGGCGACCCGCTGGCGTTCTTCGATGCTGAAGCCGAGCCGGTCCGGGCGCCACACATCCCTGTCCCACTCCTCGGCGGGGCCGTCGAGGTCGCCGAGGGCCTCCAGCAGGTCTGTGAAGAGTTGGCGGACGGTGGTGTGGCGGGGGGACAGCTGGCCCCAGTGCTGTGCCGTGCGGTCGCGTACGGAGGTGACGCCTTCGGCGACGACGGTGTTCACCGCGCGGACCCAGGCGCTGGGGAGCGCCTTCGAGCGGCGCTGGTCGGTGCGGATCTGAAGCAGGTACTGGAACTCCAGCGCGGCCAGCGGTGGCAGTCCTGCGACGGAGAACCGGGGGATGTTGCGCCGCTCCAGCTCGGCAGGGAACTCTGCAAGCGGAGGTCGGCCGATCTTCGCCCAGCGGTAGTGGTGGCCGTCGCACAGCTGGTGGCGGCTGATGCCGTAGCCGCAGGTGGGGAAGCTGCACGGCCCCACGGCCGGGCGAGCGAGGACCGGAGCCGCGGCTGCGTACTCGGTGACGCCGATGCGCCGGCCACGTGAGTGCAGGCCGTTCCAGTCGGCAAGGTGCAGGTCACACAGCCGTGACAGGCCGCCCGAATAAGGGCATCCGCCGACCCGGCAGGAAGCCACGTCCAGGCTCAGCCCGGCCGGCCAGTTCGCCGGGTCCGCAATCCACGCCTCGCGGTCCGGTCGGCCGGCCTTCCGCCAGGCCACGTCGTGCTCGGCGCACAACCCCCGCGAGGCGTTCTTCCGCAGACAGGTGCTGACCCTGCATGGAGTCGGGGCGAGGAAGTGCCCGGCGCGCGGCATGAAGCATTCGACACGGAACTCGGTGCGCACCACGCTCAGAAGGGCCGCGAATTGTGGGTCTGCGGGGAACGGGACGATGGCGGCCATCCCGCCGTCGGCGCTCACCGCGAGCCCCGGAAGCCGACACGGTCCAGCTCCTCGGCGAGGTCGTCGACGTCGAGGTGCCCGTAGATCTCGGCCGTGGTGCGGACCGAGCCATGCGTGAGCAACTCGCTCGCCACCTCCAGCCGGACCCCCGCCCGCAGGAGCGCAGTCGCGTGGGTGTGCCGGAATTGATGTGGGTGAAAGTCGATGCCCGTGCGCCGCCGCAGCCGCTTGACCAGGCTCATTGCGGCCCAGTACCCCATCGGCGTGCCGACCACGCCGTTCCACAGGTTCACGAACACGTAGTCGCAGTCCAACTCGCCGTACTCGGCGAACAGGTAGTCGGTGTAGAGGTCGAGCAGTGTGCACCGGACCGGGATCTCCTTCGGGTCGCGGCTTTTACCCCGTGCCCGGTTGGCGTTGTCCTCGCGCGGCCGCAGGGTAAGCGTCCGCCGGTCGGTGTTGATGTCCTCGTGGCGAAGCCCCAGCGCCTGGCCGATTCGGCAGCCCGTCTCGAACATCAAGGCCATCAGCAGCCGGTCCCGAATCCGGTCGCAGGCGTCCAGGATCTGCTGGACCTCGGCGTCGGTCAGTGTCGGCGGTCGGCGCTTGGTCTGCTTCAGCCGTGTCGGCCGATGGACGACCTGCCGCTCGGCGATCCCCGCGAGGAAGCCGCCGTGGTCACCGATCGAGGTCGCCCGACGGTGGGTCAGCTGAGCACCCATGCCGACACCGCGGCGGGCGAGGAACTCGTAGAACATGTAGACGCTGTTCAGTGCGCGGTTCACCGTCGATGCCTCCCGAGCCGGGCCGCTGTCCGTATCCACCGGGCGCAGACGGCCGGGCTGGACCGGGCGGCGCATCCAGCCGGCGAACTGGTCCACGTGTTCCGGAGACGCGGTCAGCGGATCGAGGCCCACGAGCTGCAGAAAGACCAGCCACGCCTTCAAGTCAAAGGCACGCGCCCGCAGCGTGTTCGGCGAGTGCTCCCGGTCAGTGCACAGTGCGAGGTAGTCGTCCACCATCTCGACGACTCTCCCGTCGCCGTCCACGATCGTGTACGTCTCCCGACCCGCTCCCGTCCCCACGACCCGACGCACGTACATCCCGATCTCCCCACCCGCTGGCTACTCGGATGGGGTAACGACTGTCACGGACAACGGTCACGACCAACTGTCAGCCACGAGGATGCGCGACTTCGCCGATCCCTCGTGGCGAACGTCCCTGACACGTCTGGCCTGCGTACAGATAAATCTGGAAGGGTATGCCCAGATACTGACCGAGGTGTGTGCGACGGGTCGCCGCCTCACCCGGGACGAGTTGGAGTTCCTGCGGACGCGGGGGGAGCAAGCCGCCGAGGCCAGCTTCGGGCTGCGGGCCGTCGTTCGCCGCCACCTGGCCGTGGCCCGGGACATCTGGCCGGTCCTCTCCGCCGCGGCGGGTGATCGCGCGCTCGCCGCCATCGAGCAATCGGTCGACGCTTTCGCCGAGGGGCATGAACGTGCGCAGCAGCTCGCCGTGCGGCAGGAGGAGGCGGTGCGCAGGGAGTTCATCGACGACCTGCTGTACGGCCGGAGCGATCTGGGCCGACTGTCCGAACGGGCCGAACGCTTCGGGCTGCTCCTCTCCCGCGCCCACGCCGTCGCCGTCGCTCAGGGCGGCAAGCCGGTCGAGGAGACCGCCCCGGCCACCCGGCAGGTGGAGAGTGCCGTGGTGGGCCGGTTCGGCGAGCGACGCATCCTGCTCACCACCAAGGACGGCCGACTGGTCTGCATCGCGCCCGGCGACCAGGACGACGTGCTGACGTTCTTCGCCAAACAGGCGTACGCGGCCACCGAGGGCGGCCAGGTCGCCATCGGACGAGCGCACCCGGGCGCCGGTGGAGTCGTCCACTCCTACGAAGAGGCTCTCAACGCCCTCGACCTGGCGGCTCGGCTGCAGATCCACGAGCCGGTGCTACGCGCCTCCGACCTCCTCGTCTACCCGGTCCTGACGCGCGACCGGCAGGCCATGGCCGACCTTGTGCGCAACACCCTCGGCCCGCTGCAGAGCGCACGCGGCGGAGCCGGGCTCCTCGTAGAGACACTGACGGCGTACTTCGACTCCGGCTGCGTCGCCGCCGAGGCGGCCCGGCGCCTGAACCTGAGCGTACGGGCCTTCACCTACCGTCTGGAGCGTATCCACACGCTCACCGGCGCGGACCCGGGTGACCCCGTCCACCGCTACACCCTGCAGACCGCTGTGATCGGGGCCCGGCTCCTGGGGTGGCCCCAGGACGACGTCTGACGGCCCACAGTCCACCGTCGTCGGGCACTGCTCACGCACGGCCGATCCCTCGCCCGCAGTCGCGGCTGTCTGACCGTTTACCGCAAGCCCGACTGGGCGGACGGCGTCAGCCGATCAGGCGACGCGGCTTACAAGTAGACCCGAGGTCTGACACACGCAGACACATCCTGCCGCGGGCCAGCCGTAGACGGAGAGCAGGACGGCCGCTGCCGCTCCTGCCGCACTTGCCTGGCGCCTGGCGCCTGGCGCCTCGCGCCTGGCCAGGAACGACCACTGCCGGCCCACGCTGCCCGGTCGGCGGATCTCCGTCCATCATCGCGGTTCTGATCACCAGCATGGCGATGACGACCAGCCGTGCCGGGAGAGAGGAGTCAGCGCTCGCCCCTTCTTCCGATCCGGTGTGTGGGACAGGGGTTCGGCCCGCTTCGGGAGACGTCAGCCGAGCGCGAAGTAGCGCAGCCACACGTAGCCGAGCGCAAGGGACACGGTCACGCCGGTGACGACCAGGCCGTACTTGGTGAACTGCCAGAAGGAGATGGGCTGGCGGTTGCGTTCGGCGATGCCGAGGACGACGACGTTGGCGCTGGCGCCGATGGCGGTGGCATTGCCTCCCAGGTCGGCTCCGAGCGCCAGGGCCCACCACATGACGTGGTCGCTGCCGCCGCCCATGTTCTGGACGAGGTCGCTGGTGATCGGTGCCATGGTGGCGACGTAGGGGATGTTGTCGACGATGCCGGACAGGACGGCGGAGGCGCTCAGCAGGGTCATGGAGCCGCCGAGTTCGTTGTCACCGATCGCGTCGGCCAAGGCCTTGGAGATCTCGCCGATCACCCCGGTCTCGATCAGGCCGCCGATCATGATGAACAGCCCGGCGAAGAAGGCAAGAGTGGGCCACTCCACCTCCTTGAGGACCTCTCCGGTCTCCGCCGTGGAGATGGCGATGAGCAGCCCGGCGCCGAGCAGGGCGACGACACTGGGCTCGTAGTGCAGCACCGGGTGCAGGACGAAACCCGCGACCACGAGCGTCAGGACCCCGAGGCCCTGCACCAGCAGTCGCGGGTCCTTGATGGCCTCACGCTCCTCCAGCGCCATGATCTCGGCGGCCCGATCCCCGTCGTAGCGGAACGCCTTGCGGAACATCACCCGGCACACCACGAGGAGCGCGATCACCAGGACAACCACGATCGGCGCCAGATGGACCAGGAAGTCGTTGAAGGTCAGTCCGGCCCGGCTGGCGATGATGATGTTGGGTGGATCACCGACCAGGGTCGAGGTCCCGCCGATGTTCGACGCCATGACCTCGGCGATCAGGAACGGGGCAGCCGGCAGGGCGAGGCGCTCGCAGACGAGCAGCGTCACCGGCGCGATCAGCAGCACCGTGGTGACGTTGTCCAGCAGGGCCGAGGCCACCGCTGTGATCACGACCAGCATGGCCATCACCCGGAAGGGCTTGGCCTTGGCCTTCTTCACCGACCAGATCGCCAGGAACTCGAACACGCCGGTCTGCTTCAGCACGCCGACGATCATCATCATGCCCATGAGCAGGAAGATGACGTTCCAGTCCACACCGCTGTGCTCGGAGTAGAACGCCGACTTGTCGTCGGTCGCCCCGATTGCCAGCATCAGGCCGGCGCCGCCAAGAGCGACGGCGACGCGGTGGATCTTCTCGCTGATGATCAGGGCGTACGCGCCGACGAAGACGACGACCGCCGCCCAGCTGTGCCAGTCGTTCACGGTCCTCCGATGAAGTGCTCCAACAGGACATCGGCGGTGATCGCGCCGAGCAGCGAGACCGCGGCACCTTCGCGCTCGATCACCGCCACGACGGGGCAGTCCTTGCGTGTCATGAGGGCCGCCACCTCCAACGGCGAGCTCTCCGGACCCACCAGGCCGGGCGTAGCCCGGTACCGGGGCAGCCAGTCGCCCACCGAAAGCCCGGAGAGGGCCCCCCGGGCGTCCTCGAAGCGATAGGCAGTCTTCACGGCCGGGAAAAGCTCCGGCTCGCCGGACTCCTGCATCATCGCGGTCAGCATCTGGGTGGCGGGGACGATCGCGTACGGAAATCCCACCTGGTCCAGGACCAGCAGGGCGGGCAGCCGTTCACGCACCAGCAGTCGTGCCGCCGCCCGCGCGTCGTCGTCGACCCGCACCGTCGCATAGGGGCGCACCAGATCACGCGCGAGCGTCAAGGGGGTTCTCCTCCGACGGGACGGTGGCGGGCTGGTCCTTGTCCGGGATGCCGATGAGTTCGTCGACGTCGAAGGCGCGGGCGATCGGGACGTCCGTGGAACTGTGGGCGATGATCGAGAAGGCGATGCACACCGCGATGAGCGTGAACGCCTCCTCTGCCTGTGGGATGCCGGACTGCAGCACGAGCAGGCCGTAGACGACCGAGGCGAAGCCCTTCGGCCCGAACCAGGCCGCCACCAGCTTCTCCTTGCGCGAAATGACGCTCGTGCCGAGCAGCGAGATGAGCAGCGAGGCCGGGCGGATCAGCACGATCGCGAGGACCACCGCCACGTACCCGCCGAAGGAGAGGTCGCCGAACAGCTGCGGGGTCAGCAGCGCGCCGAACACCAGCAGCGCGGCGAACTTGGCCAGCTCCGCGAGCGCCTCGCCGAGCGGTTCGAAAGACGTCTTCGCCTCCGGCGAGACGTGCGCCAGCGCCGCGCCCGCCGAGAAGGCGGCGAGATAGGGGTTGGCGTGGGTCAGGTGGCAGGTCGCGTACAGGATGATCCCGGTGGCCAGCGGCAGCAGCGGCTGCAGCTTCGGCTCAGCGCCCAGCAGCCGGAAACGTACGAGACCGTTGACCAGCAGGGGCAGTACGACGCCGAAGACCAGGCCGAGCAGCAGTTCCAACGCGATGGTGGAGCCGGAGGCTTCCGCGCTGTCCGCGGTCGGGCCGGCGGCGGCGATCAGCATCAGCACCACGGGCAGGGCGAGCCCGTCGTTGATGCCGCTCTCCACGTTCAGCAACTGCCGCAGCTTCGCCGGGACTTCGGCACGTCCGACGATCGCCGAGGCGAACACCGGGTCGGTCGGCGCCAGCACGGCTCCGACCAGGAACGACGTCGTCCAGTCCAGGCCCACCAGGTAGTGCGTGACCAGCGCCATGAAGACGAACGCGAGCGGCATACCCAGGCCCAGGGCACGCGCCGGGTTCCTCCAGCCGGCGCGCAGCTTGGGCAGGGAGACGTGCATGCCGTCGGTGAACAGCACCGCGAACAGCGCCAGATCGGCCGTCACCGACACGATCTCGCTGTCCGGGGTGATGTGGATCAGGCCGAGGAAGCCGTCGCTGACGAGCGCCCCACCCACCAGGAAGAGGAAGGAGGTGGAGAGCACCGTCCGGGCCGCCAGGCCCGACAACAGCACCGCGACCAACAGCGCGGCACCGAACACCACCACGAGCACCATGGCGGCCACCCCCGATCGGAAGAGAGATCTGTCCCCTACTCGCCGACCAGGCTTCCCGGCACACCACGGGGAACCCTACCTGCCCTTGATACGCCTTTGACAGATCACCCACGGGCATCGGAGAGGCACCCGTGTTGCCGGAGTCCGGCAACTGAGTGGCGAGGCTTGGCTGAACACCGCGACCACTTCCGAGGCCGGGCGGGCCGTACCGCACCCAGCTCTCTCAGCTCATTTCGGCGAAGGTCTCCACGGCGCGGGTCTTGCCGGTGACGACGAGGACGTCGCCCTTCTGGACGACCGTCTCGGCGGTGGCGTACGTGAAGTCCTCGCCCGGGCGCTTGATGCCGACGACCGTGACGCCGTACCTGCTGCGGACCTGGCTCTGGCCGAGCGGGACGCCGGTGGCGATGTCCGGGGCGACGGTCTTCACCAGGGCGTAGTCGTCGTCGAACTCGATGAAGTCCAGCATGCGGCCGGTGACCAGGTGGGCGACGCGCTCGCCCATCTCGTGCTCGGGCAGGACCACGTGGTGGACGCCGAGGCGCTCGAGGATCTGGCCGTGCTGGCGGCTGACGGCCTTGGCCCAGATGTTGGGCACCCCGGCTTCCAGCAGGTTGGAGCTGACCAGGATGCTGGCCTCGATGTCGCTGCCGATGGCGACGACGGCGCTGGTGAACTCGTGGACGCCGAGTTGGCGGAGTGTCTCGGGGTCGGTGCAGTCGGCGACGGCTGCGTGGGTGAGGCCGTCGCTGTACTTCTGGACCAGCCGGCTGTCGGTGTCGAGGCCGAGCACGTCCCAGCCGCGTCGCATCAGCTCACCGGCGAGGGAGTAGCCGAAGCGGCCGAGACCGATGACCGCGACACGCTGGTCACCGCCGCTCTGGGCTTGCGTCTCGGTGTGCCGCTTACGGCGCCGTCGGCGCAGGAAGGTGAGGTGGTTAACCAATGACGGGTCGCTCCTCGGGCAGTTCGTAACGGCGGGTGCGCTCGCGCAGGGCGAGCGCCGAGACCAGCGTGATCGGTCCCAGGCGGCCGACGAGCATCAGGCCGACCAGCAGGAGGTGACCGGCCGCCGGGAGGTCGGGGGTGATGCCGGTGGACAGGCCCACCGTGCCGAATGCGGAGACCACCTCGAACAGCACCGCCTCCAGGCTCTCTTCGGTGAGCGCGAGCAGGGCGAGCGTGGAGCCGATGACCAGACCGATGCCCAGCAACGCCACGGTCAGGGCCTGGCGCAGCACGTGCGGGGCCAGGCGGCGGCCCAGCACCGAGGAGGTGGGCTCACCGCGGACCTCGGCGAGTATCGCGGCGGCCAGCACGGCGAACGTGGTGACCTTGATGCCGCCCGCGGTTCCGGCGCTGCCGCCGCCGATGAACATCAGTACGCAGGTCATCAGCAGCGTGGAGGCGTGCAGGGCGCCGATGTCGATCGAGTTGAAGCCGGCGGTGCGGGACATGGCCGAATAGAAGAAGCCGTCGAGGATCTTGCCCTCCGTAGCGTGCGGGCCGAGGGTGCCGGGGTTGGTCCACTCCAGCAGACAAGTCAGCACGGTTCCGGCAGCCAGCAGAACGGCGGTGGTGATCAGCGTCAGCTTGGTGTGCAAGGTCCAGTTGCGCCGTCCGGTGGTGCGCCGCCGGTGCCGGTGGCGCAGCAGTTCCAGCAGGACGGGGAAGCCGATGCCGCCCAGGATCACGGCGGCGGCGATCGGGAGAGTCACCCAGGCGTCCTGGGCGTAGCGGGTGATGCTGTCGGCGTGCAGGCCGAACCCGGCGTTGTTGAACGCCGACACGGCATGGAAGTAGCCAAGGTACACGGCTGTGCCGATGCTCTCTCCGTACCCGTAGCGGAAGCGCAGCGCGAGAATCGCACCAGTCGCCAACTCGACGATCAGCGTGGTGCCGGCGACACCGAGCAAAACCCGGCGCACGTCGCCGATCCCGAGGCTCTTGGTCTCAGCCTGCACGGTCAGCTGCATCCGAAGGCGCAGCCGCCCCGAGACGAGCAACGCCAGCAGCGAGGCCATCGTCATGATCCCGAAGCCGCCGACCTGGATCAGCGCGAGGATCACGCTCTCACCGAATCCGCTCCAGTACGTGCCCGTGTCCACCACGGCCAGACCGGTGACGCAGACCGCCGACGTGGAGGTGAACAGCGCGGTCACGAAACCGGCGCCGACGCGTTCCTCGGTGGCGATCGGCAGGGCCAGCAGCACCGCGCCGACGAGGGTCACGAGGGCGAAGGCCACGACGACCGAGCGAGCCGGGTGCGCGGTCAGCAGCGACGACTGTGACCGCATCCGCATCCCCCGCCCTGTCACCGCTGTCGCCCCTCCGTTGTGATGCCCCCGTCCCGCCTGGCCGTGTGTCAAGGGCTCGTCAAGATCCCGGCCGCACACCTTACCCGCGGGCTCGGCGGAACGTCCCCCAGGTGGCGCGGGCGAGAATCCGCGAGGCCCTGGTGCAGCATGTGAAGGACCCGTTGCACGCTGCCGCGGCCGTCCGAAACCGCACCTCCGGTCCCTCCACTCCTCCGGACGGCCGGCGTCACGGTGGTGCGGTCGGCATCCGCGGGTTACAGGTGAGTTCCCGATGGTCATTGGGTGCCGGTCTGTGCTGATCACAGGAGGGAGGCACGCGTCCTCAGGTTCTGCGGTGTCCTGGGGTCGCGGCACCGGCCGACGAACTGCTGAGTCGGGCCTGTTCGGATTCGTCGCCCGGCAGGCCAAGGCGCTCCTGCTCGTGGAGGGCCCGGTATCTCGCATTGCGGATCTTGAGCAGCACGGTGGCGAGGACGGATGCGGCAAGGGAGCCGAGAAGCACGGCGGCCTTGATGGAATCCGTCTGAGCGGGGTACGGGTAGGCGAGCTCGCTCAGCAGCAAGGAGACGGTGAAGCCGATACCGGCCAGGACGGACAGAGCGAGGATGTCGGCCCAGGCGAGGGCTGGATTGAGGCGGGCGCGGGTGAGGCGTACGGCCAGGTAGGTGCCGCAGAAGATGCCCAGGGTCTTGCCGAGAAGTAGTCCCAGGGCGATACCGAGAGGCTCGGGACGGTCGAGGACGGCGCGCAGGCTGTCGGCGGAGACGGTGACGCCGGCGGCGAACAGGGCGAAGAGGGGGACGGCCAGCCCGGCGGAGAGGGGGCGGGCGACATGGACGATGTGTTCGAGGGTCCCCTTCTCCAGCCGATGATGCCGACTGGTGCGGAGCATGAGACCCATCGCGACACCGGTGACGGTGGCGTGCACGCCACCGACGTAGGCAAGCGCCCAGGTGGCCAGCGCGAGAGGCAGGTACCAGTACCAGCCATGGATGCGCCTGCGCTGATGGAGCCAGTAGAAGGCACCCAGCCCCAGGGCGGCCCCTGCCAGGGCGATGAGGTTGAGGTCGGCGGTGTAGAACAACGCGATGACCAGGATCGCGCCGAGGTCGTCCACGACGGCCAGGGTGAGCAGGAACGCACGCAGCCCGGACGGCAGATGGGTGTTGATCACCGCCAGGACGCCGAGAGCGAAGGCTATGTCGGTGGCCATGGGAACGGCCCAGCCGTTCCAGCTGCCGCCGCCCGAGCTCGCGACGACCCCGTAGACGAGAGCGGGAACGGCCATTCCGCAGAAGGCTGCGACCACGGGCAGTGCGGCGGTGGACCGGGTGCGTAGGTCCCCTGCGACGAGTTCGCGTTTCAGTTCGGCGCCGGCGACGAAGAAGAACAGGGCCAGCAGGCCGTCGGCCGTCCAGTGGGCGACGGACAGGTCCAGCCCCCATGCGGGAATGCCGAAATGGCTGTCGCGCACCTCCTGGTACGAGTTCCGCAGCGGGGAGTTGGCCCAGATGAGGGCGGTGGTGGCGGCGGCCAGGAGCAGCATGCCGCCGACGGTCTCGGTGCGCAGGGCGTCCGCGACGGCCCTGCGTTCGGGCAGGGAGAGCCGTTCGAGAACGGTACGGCCGCGACCGGGTGCGGGGCTCGTCACGGTCTCTCGCTTCGCGGGCTGCGGGCTCCTCACGCGTGCGTGCCCTGACGGAGGTGCGCCAGCAGCCGGAAGGCGGTGACCGCCCCGGCGTAGCGGGAAGCGCCGTGGGCGTCCCGTTCCTGCACGGCGACCACGGGGCAGCCGGTCCGGGCCATCAGCTCGGCGACCTCCAGGACGGTGCTGTCGTGCGCGACGGAGAACTGGCGCGGACGGCCCGGCGGGAGGCAGTCGGCGACCAGCCGGTCGGCCGGGGCCACACACAAGCGGTCGGCGTGAGGCTCGTCGATCACCCGGACCAGCAACGGGTCCTGTGCGAGGTAGCCCGGCAGGCAGGCGCCGATCAGCTGCTCCGCACGCACGACGGCGATCGGACGCCCCTGGGCGTCGACGACCAACAGTGCGGACAGCCGCTGCTCCACCAACCGGTCGGCGGCCAGCGCAAGGGGATCGCGGGTACTGATGGAAGCGCAGGGCTGGGCGAGGTCGCGTGCGCGCACAGGAACTCCCGGTGGGTTGTCGTCGCTCGCGGCGAGCAGGCTGATCCTCGGCAGCATCGGCGAGCGCGTCAGCGCATGTGCCGTCCCTGAACTGCCCAGGAAGATTTACTGGAGGGTTCATACCCGGATGACCTGCGCAAACCCGGGACGCAGATGGTCATCAGCGGACAGCTGGGGAAGTCACTCCTTGCCGACGGACGGCAAAGTGACGGTAAAATCGCCTTTCCCGGAGTCGACAGCAGGGACGGCTCGCGATGACTGGCAGCAGCGAACTCACCCCGCCCGATGCGACGGACGGGCCGCCGCACGAGCAGGTGCTGGTTCGGGCCCTGTCGCGAGGGATCGGTCTCGATGACGACGACCGCGCCCGGCTGCGCGCGACCGGAGTGCGTGCGGCCGAGTCCGGCACCCCGCTGCGCGACCTCATCGACACCCATCTCGGCGCAGAGTGCCGCACCTCTGCTCCGGCAGCGGGGGCGACGGCTCCGGTCACACCCACGTACGTGGTGCGGCTCATGCGCGACATGGCCGTCGCTCTCACCGAGGGCTACGAATCCGCCCACCGCGCAGCGATCCGCCGCGAGGAGGAGATACGCCACGCCTTCATCGACGAACTGCTACGCGGCCCGGGCGACCTCGGCCGGATGGCGGAACAGGCCCACCGCATCGGCTTCCGGCTGGCCGGACCGCACCGCGTCGCCGTGGCCCGGGCCAAGACGCCCTTCACCGCGATGGACCCGGCCACGCACTATGTGGACGAGGCCATGGCCGCCCACCGGCACGAGCCCGTATGCCTGATCACGGCGAAGGACGGGCTGCTGGTCTGCGTGGCCGGGGGAAGCAGCCCGGCCGCCTGCGAGCACTTCGCCGAAGAGGTCACAAGGTCGGCTGCCCGGCATCCCCGGATCGCCGTCAGCCGGCCACGCCCGGGTGCGAACGGCGTCGTCCGCTCCTATCGCGAAACCCTCGAGACCCTGGAACTCGCAGAACGGCTCACCCTGCCCCGTCGCGTCACCCACGCGTCCGACCTGCTGGTGTTCCAGGTCCTGGGCCGGGACCAGGCAGCCATCACCGACCTGGTGGCCACCGTGCTCGGCGGGCTGGAGCAGGCACGCGGCGGACCGGGCGCCCTCCTGCACACCCTCATCACCTACTTCGACAGCGGCTGTGCCCACACCGTCACCGCACGTCGCCTCGGCCTCAGCGTCCGGGCCGTGACGTACCGCATCGCGCGGATCCGCACTCTGACCGGTTACGACCCCGCGCTCCCCGACGAGCGGTACACCCTCCAGACCGCCACCCTGGGAGCCCGGCTGCTGAACTGGCCGTCCCATCCGCTGCAGCCACTCGACTGATCCCCGGCTCTTGGTGCCCGGCCCCGGCCTTGGGCACCGCATGCAGCACGTCCTCCGTGCCGGACGTCTCGGCGAGCACGGCGACCGGCTCAGGGCCCGTCGAGACGCGTCACTCGGCAGACCCCGAGCCGGTCACCGCCACCATGCCGGATGTCATCGGAGGCAACGCCGGCGGTGCATACGAACAGATGGGATCCCAACTCGGCATAACCTTCAAGGACGCGAGCGGACAGGACCGTCCGGTGGACGACCCCACGGCGTGGAAGATCTGCGATTCGCAGCCGGGACCGACCCAGCAGATCACCGATTATCCGGTGGCTCCGTCGGAAGCTACCCAACGTGATCACCACCAGAGCCAGGACAGCCAGTGTTTCGCAAGGAACGCTCCTCGTCGTCGCCGCACTCACGAGCATTGGCCGACCCGCCGGTCTGACGGGCGGGGCCGGCGGGCCGAGGCTGACCGTGGTGCAGCTCTGGCCTGGGCCGCCGTCCGCGGAGACGTCAGTAGCGGCTACGGCTTCGCCGGTGGGCGAGTGCCGTGGCTCCTGCCCCTACGGTGACGAGGAGCGCGCCTGCCGCCAGGAGGTACGGGGTGAGCGTGTTGCCACCAGTCTCCGCCAGGTTGGTCTCCTCGGAGTGGCTGGCCGTGTGTGGGAGGGGCTCTGCTGGAATGGCCTTGTGCGGGAGGGGCGCTGCCGGGATGGCCGGCTCGGAGGCGGGTCGGGGGGACCGACAGGTGGCCTGCGCCAGGGTTACGGTGCCCTCCACCTTCTCGACGCCCAGTTGCAAGGGGTCCACTGAGACCTGCAACTGGACCGAAGTGGCGGCGGCCGTGCTGCTGGTTGTCTCCTTGTGAGAGAGGGCGAGGCGTACCCTGCCCACGTTCGGGACCTCCACCGTGCCGCCGTCCACCATCGGCAACCGCTTGCCCAGCGCTGTAAGGGCACCAAGTACCTGGGACTCCGCGGCCGGCTTCCGTCCGACGGAGCAGGTGGCTGTGGCGGTCACCTCCTCAACCTCGATCACGGGCAGCACCGGCAGCCCCGGCACATGGACCCGGGCCCGCACGAGGTGAGTGGTCCCCACTGCCCGACCACTCGCGACTTCGGCTTTGGCCATGGCGACGTCGGCCTGCAGAACATTGACCGGGCGGTCGCCGTTGACTCCGTCGAGGTCGACGTTGAGGGTCTTCTCCTCGGCGGTCGCGGGCGCCTGCACCTCGTTGAGCGAGGCTCGAAGTGGCACCGTCCCGTCCAGCCCGACGCCGGAGACGTCCAGCGCGGCGCGGAACGCCGCTGCGGTGGCGCTGCCCTTCGACATGTCGGCGACCGGTGCGGCGGTGGCCTCTCCCGCGATGGCAGGGCCGGCCACGAGGAGGCCACAGACCGCCACAGCAGCAAGGCGGCGGACGGATGGGGACAGGGTTCTGGTCAACGTGGGCGATCCTTGCACGCGAGGGGAGTTGGCAGACGCCGTTCCTGCACCGGGACAATGACCCGGCGGGCAGGTACGGGGCCTCATCCTGCGAGGACGGAGGGCGGCCGATCGGATGACACACGGATGGTTCACCACAAGGAGGAAGTTTGGGGACTCCTGTTTGAATCGCGGACCTGTGCGGCGGGTGTACACCAGGCCGTACCTGCGGTTCGGGCCCGTCGCCGGCCGCCCTCAATGAGCAGCCGCTCTCGATCAGACGAGGCAGCGTTGCGACGCCCCCTTGAATCCGGGCTGTAGTCCCGCTTCGACAGCTCAGCCATGCACGAGTCGCAGCTCGGGCCGATGTCCCGGGTCGGGGGACCGCCCCTGATCGCCTCCGTCGAGGCGGACCGGGACGAGGCCGAAAACGTAGTGGTTGAGGTCGTCGGGGTGGATGCCCATGTCGACCGCGACGTCGGTGGCGGTCATGCCCTTGGTGCGCAGAGCGTCGAAGACCTTGGCCAGCAACTGGCTGCTCTCGCGGGCGAGTAGGGAGCCGGGCTCGCCGGTGCGGTAGCCCATCTGGGCGAGCTTCTTGACGGTCTGCGTGTAACGCCATTCGGAGAGCAGGCCGAGGTCGCGAAGCCGGTAGGCCAGGGCCATGGCGGAGACGCCCCAGCGGCGCTTGGCGCTGAGGATGCGCTCGACAGAGGCGTCGTGCAGTTGCTGGGCGAGGATGCCGGCCCGGGGCATGAGGAAGGCGGAGGCGAAGGCGTTGGCCTCCGGCTCCCCCTCCCGACCGCCGGGGATGCGGTGCTCGGAGTGCAGGACCAGGTGGCCGAGTTCGTGGGCGGCGTCGAACCGGCCGCGCTCGCCGGTCTTGCGAGTGTTGAGAAAGACGTACGGCGTGCCGACGTGCGTGGTGGAGAATGCGTCCGCGTCCAGGCAGTCGGGGGCCAGGGAGAAGACCCGTACCCCATTGGCTTCCAGCAGGTGGACCAGGTTGGGCACGGGAGCCTCACCCAGTCCCCAGGCAGCCCGGGCCTGCTCGGCGGCCTGTTCCGGTGACAGGTGCGGGTAGGTGGGCACGTTGGAGGCCGGCAGGCGGAAGCGCTCCTCCATCCACGCGTTGAGGGCAGAGGCGATGGCGCCGGAGCTGAGCGTGGCGTCGCGCTCCAGCGCGCTCATCTTGGTCGGCGCCCGGAAGCTGACCGCGTCCAGCTGCATCTCCGGCGCGGGCGCCGCCTGAAAAAAGGAGACCGGAAAGCGCAGGATCCAGGCGAGGGAGGCGAGCGTGTCCGCGGACGGGATCTTGCGGTGCTTCTCGAAGGCGTTGATGCTCTGCGCGGACAGGCCGGCGGCCGCCGCCAGCGCGGCCTGGGTCATGCGCCGACGCTTGCGCGCGAGGACCAGCCGCTCTGGCGTGAACACGTTGCCTCAACTCCCACGTCGTACTTTGATCAGCTAATTCTCCCCCAGGAACTCCACGACGACCTCCGGGCCCTGGTCGTCCCCGGGATCATCGAGCGAGATGTCGAAGCCTGGGTCGTCCATCGGCGGGAGGCTGATGGGTATGCGGGTCAGCCACTCGTCGACGAACTTGCCGTTCATCTTCACCGGCAGCGACAGCTCAGCGCGGATGAGACCTTCTTCCCGCTTGTACAGCAGGCACCATGTGGGGAGCTCGTCCAGCTCCACCCCGTACTCCACCTCGTCGCGGGAGAGGAAGGCCAGCTGGCCGTTCCTGTCGACCATCCGCGCCATGGCGGGGCCTTTGGGGTTCTTCGACCGCACCGGCTTCGCCAGGTCGGCCACGCCGCCCTCAGCGCTGATCGCCGTGATGGCGTGCGTACGGGCTGGGTGGATCACCCGCAGGATGCTGTCCCGCGATGTCCGTCCCCACCCCTCCGGAACCAGCAGCTCCGCCAGGTAGCGGTTGGCCCGGCTCCAGAACAGGAACCCCCGTGCGGCCGGGGCGTCGAAGTCCGTGCATCCTCGCACGTCCTCCAGTGCCAGGCTCAGCACCAGGGTGAACAAGTCTGTCGATACGTCGAGTTCGGCGAGTTGCTGAGCGTGCCGCTGGGGGTCGGGCTGGGCCAAGGTCTGGTCCTCCAGGTGTCGATGGTTTCAGAAATACCACCTCAACCGAGGTGACGTTTCTGAAACCTCCCACATGGCTGCACATCAGTTCGCCCTTGCCATCTCGGCGAACTGTCCTATGCAGACAGGCATTTGTGGGTGAACGACCTACGCATCGAAAGGTGAGCCTTGCCAGGACCATGCCTGGCTCAGCCCGGTTGGAGCGGATTCTCGCCAGGCTCCCCGCGGAGCACCGCCACACGCTGCGCGTCCACGCGTGGACGTCATGAGTTCCACACCCCATCAACGCTGGACGCCCAGGCCATCAGAATGCGTAATCATCCCGCTCGTTTGTGCGCACCCACGTTGCTAGCCTGACCGTCGTACGCCAACTGAGCGCACGGGGGAAGGCATTCATGACGCAGCCAGCAGGAGAGCAGCACATAGGTGCCGAGGGGGGACCCGTTGGTGTGCGGCTGAACCAGGTGCCTCTTGATTCGGGGGGAAGTTCCTCACCGGGAGCCGGCCAGCCGGGCCTTGCGTCCTCGCCCGCGGAGAAGAAAGCCGCGGCCAAGGCGATCGAGGACCACATCGAGCCGGACACGAAAAAGGCCGGCGAGTGGGCGGACGTCGAGACGAACTCGGCCGTCAAGGCGTTCGAGCCGAAGGACGGCGACGGGTGGGTCACTTCGGGGACCCTCAAGAAGGCCCACACGACGTGGGGTGAACAGGTCCAGAACCTGATGAACCGACTCGCGTCGGAGAAGTCCGCTCTGCGCAGCACCAACATCCTGCTGCAGGGCACAGACCTGGGCGTCGGTTCAGGGCTGCGTCAGATCTCGCCACTTGACGGTTACTGATCGCACCACGGTCCGGCCTCAGCGCCGACCGGCCCGGCCAGTCACACGCGACCACGCACAACGGGGACCCATGCCGACGTACCACGAGATCATGACGACCGACCTGTCCACACTCACGACGGCCGCCGACCGGTGGGACGGCATGGCCGCGGAGCTCCTCAAACAGGAGGAGGCGTACAAGCGCGACGTGTACGGCATCTCGATGGGCCAGACCTGGATCGGCCTGAGCGCGGACGCCGCCAACCGGCGTTTCGACGTGACGCTCAAGGAGTACCAGAACGCCCAGACCGAGGCCAAGGCCATCGCCTCGCTGCTACGGGACGCGCACACGCAGTTCGTGGACCTGCGCAAGAAGCTCGAGACGGCCAGGGCCGAAGCCGTGGCGAAGGGTATGAGGGTGTCCGGCCAGGGCATGGTCTCCTTCGACACCGAGCAACTGAGTGAGGGCGAACGCACCGCCTACCACCATGACCCCGACTACCAGGAGAGCGTCCGCACGAGCGTCGCCTCATGGCAGGCCCGCGTCGACCAGTTGGTGAAGGACGTGGCGGACGCCGACAAGGGCGTCGAGGTGGCCTTCAAGGCCGTGGTGATCGACTCCGACGTCAACGACGGCACCCTCAACGGCTTCAACGGCAAGGCCCAAGGCGACATCGAGAAGTACGAGGCGGAGGAAGCGGACGAGATCGCGGGCCGGGTCGCCAAGGGCGAGAAGGTCTCCGCCGCCGACCTCGCCGAGCTGCGGCGCGCCTTCCGGGACAACTCCGAGGACAAGGCGTTCAGCCAGACCTTCCTGAGCGGCCTGGGCCCCGACGCGACGATCAAGTTCACCAACGAGCTGAACGGCCTCGCCTACGACTCCGACAAGAGCCACAAAGGCGTCTACATGGACCTCCAGGGAGGTCTCGCCGACACCGTCGCCAAGGCCACACAGGTCCCCGGTTCCGTCGCCGACGCGCCGCCCGGCTCGCAGAAGTTCAAGGACTGGCTCGCGAGTGACGACGGCGCGTTCTACCGCCAGTGGACGCAGGGCCTGGAGAAGACCGGCACGAAGAACTACGGATCGAACACCAACCCGCTGTACGGCTACCAGTCGTTCGTCAGCATGATGCAGCACAGCGACACCAAGTACGACGACCAGTTCCTGTACCAGATGGGCGACGACCTCATCACGGCCGAGAAGAAGCATCCCGGCATCTTCACCGAGTGGGGGGCCGGCCACGACGGCATCCGCGCCGACGCGATCGACGGCCTCCTGGGCGTGATGAGCAACAACCCGGACGCCGCGACCGCCTTCTTCGACCCGGCCGGCAACGGCGACGGCGCCAACCACGTCGGCAACGACCACCTGCACTACCTGACCGGCAGCGGGGACGGGACACGGGAGTGGCCCAAGCATGTGACCACCGGGGTCTCGGTCATCGAGATGGACGATCCGCTCAGCCGGACCGGGCTGGGGGCTGCGCTGGAGGCTGCGGCGACGGGACATCCACCGCTCGCAGCCGGTCAGGACCCATGGCCTGACGTGAAGCACAGCGAGGCTCAGGCCCGTGTGATGCACTCGATCATCACGGAACTGGCACCGGCCTCGGGGACGGACACCGAGATTCACGCGAACCTTCGCCAGCCCCTGGCCAATGCCCTGGGCGAGTACGGATCGGACACACACAAGATCCTCACCGGGGTGGACATGGACTACATCCGCGCCGCCGGAGGGGACGGGTACTTCGACAAGGACGGCTCCACCCACTTGGCCGCCAACGGGAAGGAACTTGTTCAAGTGTTGCGGGGCCTTTCCGACGATCCCGAGGCGTACGCCACATTGGAAAAGGCCGAGCTCCGCCACATCGGCAACGAGCTCGGCACGATGCCGGAAGGCGCGGCCCGTGGCGACATCGACGAGAAGCTGGAAAACATGGGCAGCGGCCTTGGTGCCTACACCGCCATCAAGGAAGACGTCCTCAACGATGAACGCATGGACAAATACGCGGATGTCGACTGGAAGATGAAGGCCGCCTACCACCTGGTCGGTGGAGCGGTGACTCCGCTTTACATCACTACGGGACCGGTCTCCATCGCCTACGGCGATGCCCTGCAACGCGGCGTGGACACCCTGACCTGGGATCTTGGCAATTCCATGAAGGCGGATGCCGACGCCACCGCGAATGCCGCGATCGCCGACAAGTACCTCGGCTCCAACGAGAAGCTCGCCTACATGGTCGACGGCTGGGCGCAGGGCCGCTCGGACATCGACACCACCACTCCAGAGGGCAAGGACACAGCCGAGAAGTTCACCACCAACATGCTCCAGGGCCACGATCGAGGGGCCGGCACGGCAGCCAAGTACATGACCGACACGAACAGCTGAACCCCACCCATCACAACGGCTTCGACCACCCCGAGGAATCCCGTGACCGCACCATCCCGCCGCCCCGGACGGCTCGTCGTCGTGATCTCTGCCGCCCTGTGCATCGCGTTGGCGGGCGGAATCGGAGGCTGGCTCTACCTCCGTTCGAGCAACGGCACCGACGTGTGCAAAGAGTTGAGCAAGGACAAGCGCGTCCGCTCGGCGCTGGGGGCCGGCAGTCCGGATGCTGAGAGCTGCTCCCGACTCGGAAGTGCCATTCAGCGAGCCACCACGGGTGAAAAGGCCGGTGTGCACTCCGTTGCCCAGGCCCAGGCGATGAAGAACGTCCTGCTGGCTCTGGGGGACATCACCGACAAGACCGAGGAAGAGCTCGACTCCGCTCTCGCCGTTCCCGTGTCCAAGGCGCTGGCGGACTACATGCCGGACGTCTCCCAGATCCTGTCTCCCGGAAACATCGACTACGTGCGTGCGGGCGTTGCCTCCGCGCCGCCCTGGAAGGACGACGACGGCATACACATGTCCCTGTCCCGGGTCACCCTCCTCCACGTGATGCGTCACCTCGCGAACCACCCTGCCTCGTACGCGCAACTGCGCGACGCGGCGTCCCAGCGCGCCGCCGGATCGTTCACGGCGGTACCGCGTGACGCCGAGGAGTGGCGTTTCGAATCGCCCACCAGGGAAACGGCCTACGTCCTGGGCGCGATGGACGCAGTCGCCGAGGATGTTCAAAAGGATCTGGGAGAGGACGGCTGGAAGGACTGGAACACCGACGTCTTCAGCCAGCTGACCAAGACCTCGTCCACCCTGCCTTCCTACCAGGACGATCCTGCCGGACACGTCGAGATCTCGTGGCAGCACACATTGCGTGCCGCAGGCCGGAAGAACATGCTCGCCCGCTTCGGGACACAGACCGCGGACATGGTCCAGGTGTGGGGCAAGGGTGCGGCCCTTGACGGCGAGCTTCAAAAATCGCTGCTCAAGAATGCCCGTGACATCTCCATGCTGGGCCTTCACCAGACTGCGCGAGACCTCTCTTGACACGGGGTAGGAGGTCCACGCCTCCACCGTCGGAGCCCAGGGCACCCCACGCCCACAGGACCTGTTCGCCAGCTTCGCCGATGGCGTCGGCAAGCGTTCGGCTGCTCCTGGCCGACCCTCTGACCAGGGCCACCCACGCACCGAGGACACGACACGTGACACACACACGGCCCCGGCTGACGATCGCAGCCGCTCTGACCGCGGCGGCCCTGATGACCGGCTGCCAAAGCGACAGCGGCGCGGCGCCACTGAGCCTGAACAGCCTGACCGAGATCGCCGACGGTGTGCCGAAGGCAGGGGCGAAAACGTGCCCGCTGCCCTACGACATGACCGAGGCAGCGAAGACCGCGGGGCTGGACGCGAAAGCCGGCCCCGGGCCGGTACAGGACGATGACGCACCCGTCGCCACAGCCGAGGGCGGGAAGCGTGCCAAAGCCGGGGAAGCACTGGCCGTGAACCCAGGTGCCCTGGTGAGCTGCACGTTCCACATCGGCCAGGAGGACGTGCAGGTGCACACCGTCGCGACCCGCGAGCGGCATGCGGTCTACCCACTGGCACCGGTGGTCTCGTCACTGGCTTCCACATCCGCCGACGACGCGATCAGGTACGTCGAGAAGGCCGACGCAGCCAAGGCCGGGGAGGTGGTCATCACCGACACCGGCAATGTCGCCACCGTACGTCTGAAGCTTGAAGGTGACGGAGACGCCGCCGTCTTGGTTGGTGCCGGGCAGCCAGGAACCACGTCCCTGGATCGGAAGCAGATCAGCGACCTCACTGAGGCACTCGTGGAGCAGGTGCAGTAGACCGGGCTCGTTCTCGTGGCCGTCTCACCGCCCTGACGGCCGTCCAGCCGTGCCGTGCGCGCCTGCTCGTCAGTGCGCGCCAGGCCCCGCTGCCGCGCGGCCCCCCCGCGGTTCCACCGCGGGTGGGTGGTCGGCCAGCTTCGGCTGCGTCCCTGTCGGGGGCGTAGAGCGTACCTGGTCGCGGATGTCGGCCCTGGTCAGGCGGATGCCGGGGGCGGTCGGCCCGTCCGCGAGGAGGATCACCTCGTCGTCCGCGTCGGCGTCCGGTGTCGGTTCGTGGACGGCGACGGGCGCGTGCGTGGACCAGGCGCGTGCGTGAACCACCGGTGAGGAACCCGCACCATGGCCGTCGAGTGGCTGATGCGGACCCTGGCGTCAGGACGCCTCGGCGTGTGCCTCGACATTCTCGATGCCGGTGGGGCGTCCGGCCCGGGCCCAACGTGCGTACAGGCCGCCTGCGATGAGCAGGGTCGCGGCCAGGGAGAGGATCGGCCAGCCACGCAACAGGTTGACGGCGAGGGTGAAGGCGACGGCCACGGCGGCGAGGGCGTTTACCCATGTCAGGGCCGCCTTTTCCTCTCGATGCGCGAAGCGTGCCATGGCCACCAGTCCGACCAGGAAGCTGACGAACACGGCGACGGCGTAGAACAGGACGAGTTCCTGTTCCTGACCCGCCGCGGCCACGATGATCAGTGCGGCCGCGGCCAGGTAGACGACAACGGACCAGTAGGGAGTGTGGTGGCGGTTAATGCGGCCGAGCACGGGCGGCAGGACGCCGGGCCGGTCGTCCGTGCCGGACAGCGCCTTCAGCAGACCCGGTCCGGCCTGGAAGGAGGAGCTGGCGGCGGCGAGCAGCAGCAGCGAGCTGGTCAGCTGGAACGCGCCGTACAGCCAGCCGGGTCCGGCGGCCGCGTGCGCGATGTCGGCGATCTGGGTCGAATCCGTGCCGGGGATGCCTACGTGCAGTCGGACAGCCAACGCGGTCAGGGCGAGGGTCAGGCCCCCGACGATGACGACCAGCAGAGCGAGCGTGCCGCGGCCGAAGCGGCGGCGGTGGGTGTCGTCGAGCTGACCGAGCTGGGCGATCGCGGTGGACGGCGCCTCGACACCCGTGGCCAGCGCCATCGCGACCGGGAAGGCCAGCACCACCGCAAGCATCGCCGAGCGCCCCGGATCGGTCGTGGTGGCGGCGTGGCCGATGGTGTGGGGCGAGATGAAGCCCAGGACGAGGACGGCCACGGAAATGACGACGAAGGCCACGGTCATCACCGCGAACAGCAGCCGGCCGCCGTGCCCGAACCAGGTCAGTCCTGCCACGACCACCAGCAGCACGAGCGCGAGCGGGATACGCAGCGGGGCCAGGCCCGGGAAGAGGGCGATGACCGCGCTGGCCGCGGCAGCGATCGAGATACCGATGGTCAGAACGAAGTCGACGACGAGCGCGCCGATGGGCAGGAACGTCCAGCGCGCACCGAAGGCCCGCCCGGCAGCTGCTGCCGCACCGCCGCCCTTGGGGAAGCGCCGTACGAGTTGCCAGTAGTTCGCGGTGACGACCACGACGAGCCCGATGACCAGGCTCATCGTGGGCAGCAGCAGCGCGAGGTCACCATGCAGGGCACGCAGTGCGGCCTCGATCGCGTACGCCACCGAGGAGACCGGGTCGGCGATCACCGCGAACGCGAAGGCGAAGAAGAGGACCGAGCGGCGCGGTCCAGGGCCGCGCACAGCAGCAGAAGCAGCGGCAGCCGGTGTCGAGAGGGTCACGCGAAGACCTTCCTTGGCGTCCTTACGGACGGATTCATTGAGGACTCTTCGCCGACCAGACTTCCCGGCACTCCGCATACGACAGTACGTCAGTAGGTCGTCAGCAAGGCGTCAAGGATGCGTCAGGGTTCTCCCAACGGTCCTGTGTGCCTTAAGCCGCTCCATGGCGTCAGGTGAGCGTTCCGGGATCCAGTGGATCGACATGAGATCCAGTCGATGCCGTTGAGAGCGAGCGAGTACTGAGCGACAAACCAGGTCGACGTGGATCACAGCGGTACCCGATCATGCGTTCATGCCACTGAGAGAGACCCTTGCCCGAGTCGATGCAGACCTGGCCGCCGGCCGGGTTCCCGTCGCGCGCCAGCGCTTGCGCGGTCTCGTCTCATCCTTCCCGTCCGACCTGATTCTCCGTCGGCGCCTGGCCGAGGTGTACCGGCTCTACGGCGACGCCGCCGAGGCCGGACGCTGGATGTACCTCGAAGAGGACCGCCACGCCGACGAGACCGTCGCCTTCGAAGCGCGGTACGGGTCTCCCGGATGGCGGATGAAGGCCCTCGCCTGGCGCGGCCCGGAGGCGCTGGCTGCCACCTCCTTCGCGGAGGGGCAGTTGGTCGCAGTGAGGACCGCCTGCGCCGAGGAGCTGGGGCACCCCGTCGACTGGTACGACCCCGCCTCCTACCGGGACGGCCTGGAGGAGAAGGACGAGGAAGCGCCCTTCGAGCCGTGGACGGTCGGGGTGTGCTGGCGGGCGTCGGCTGCCTGGTGGGGGCCCTTGCGTTCCTCGCGATCTGGGTAAATGGAGTCGTTGCCCTCTTCGACTGACCCAGGTCACCAGAGGGCCAGCGGGGAGGGCCGCTCAAGGTTCCGTGGGACCGTCGAGAACTTCCGTGAACAGGCGTGGGCTTGTCCGGAGCCAAGGCCGCCATAGGCCGCAAGCCGATAGGCGAGCAGCGGTAGCTGATCACGGCCCCGCGCCGACGTGAACATCTTTACGGGACAAGCCAAGCCTCAGCCGGACAGTCGGATCCGCCGTGCAGCCGCCGCCGTGACCTCCTCGGGAGTGAACGTGCCGAGCAGGGCGTTGAGCGAGCACTCCAGTCGCGCCCGGCGCGTGGACCGGTCACGGGCGAGAGCCTGCGCGACGGCATCCTGCAGGTGCTCCTCCGGTGTCTGCCCCGTGGCGGCGGCCTGAGAGCGGATCCGTTCCCATGTCTGCTCGTTCATCGGGATGCTCATGAGGTACCGCCCGTCGGGCCCTGGGAACAGGCTGCAGAGCACGTCGATGGGCAGCGCGTTCTCCAGGCGTCGCCAGATCTTCCGCATCGCCTTGCCTTCGTTCTTCGCGGAGACGAGGACCACCAGGCGCGTGCGGTCTTCGGAGGCCGCCAGAGGCAGGCGGCTTCCCTGTTGCGCTGCCTTCAACTCGACGGCCCCGAGGGCGCGGGTCAGGGTGATCTCGATGGAGTGCAGGGTCACTTTTTCGGTCTCCTTCGTTGCGATGGCCGCAGGGGCTCACTCGAGTGAGACCTCCCCGTCGGGCAGCCATCCCTCCCAGTAGCCGTCCATGAGCAGGGGTAGCGTCTCGGGCTCCACCAGCACGCCGGTGTCTCGCAGTTCGGCCGTATTCCACCAGCGTGCGCCGGGTGACCACAGGGATCGCACGTCGTATGGCCAAACGCCGGTCTCTGATCTGGCCAGAACCACGTACTCGACGCGTTGCCGCCCGCCGACGGCCGGAAGGACCCCGACCACTGGTGCGATCCGCAGACAGGGCAGGCCGGTCTCCCACAGCAGGTAGCGCACAGCGGTCCGGCGGTAGGGCTCGCCCGCACGCACGGGGACAGCCGGCACCGACCAGGCGTCCCCGCAGCGGAGTTGGGCGGGCGACAGCAGGAAGCGGTGTTCCGCCCGGTCGATGACGACGGGACGGATGACTGCGGCGGGAGCAGGAACGGAACGGGGCACGTATGTCACCCTGCATTCATGCCATTGGAATAGCACCTCGAAGTGTTCCATTCGGGTGCCGTGGGGCAGGATCCGCCCTGTGCCATCCAGTGGATTAGATGCGATGCGCGTGCGGCAGCGCCTCCGCATCCAGTTCACTGGATGTAGAGACCGGTCGGACCGAGCGGTGCCGGACCGGCCCATGCGCGGTGTGAACGCACAGGGCCGGCCCGGGACCGCTCGGCCCGGCCCTGTGCGGATGTCGAGGAGCGGATGGACACGCTGTGGCCCGACCGGCTGAGCCTGGGAGACCAGGTCCGGTTCGACGGGCAGGTGTGCACGGTGACCGGCGTGTGCGGCGGGCGCGTTGCGCTGCTGGACAACCTCGGCGCCACCGAGCACGTCGACGTGATCTCACTGCTGGCCTCGGAGGACTTCGCGTTCTTGGGGCGGGGCGCAGGACATCCGGAGCAGTCGGCGCCGCCCCTGCCGGAGGCGGCGCTGGAGCGGGCGAAGTGGTGGCGGCGGCACGTCACCGAGGTGCTGACCGGTGTGCCGCACGACGCCCCGCCCGGCACCGAGCCGCTCCCGGCCTACGACCCGTCACGCCACACACTGGCCGAACGGGAGGAGGCCAAAGCAAGGGAGTTGGCCGCCCTGGGGGTGCGCGGGGTTTCGTCGCGGACGGTACAGCGCAAGCGGCAGCGGTATCAGCAGCAGGGACTGGCAGGTCTCGCCGACGGCCGGGCCCGGCGGCACGTGACCGACGAAGCCCAGCTGGATCCCCGGGTACGGACGACGGTCCGGGAGGTGCTCGCCACGCAACGGCCGGGAGACCTCCCGGCGGCCAGGCATCTACACGATCAGGTGCTGGCCCGGCTGGCCGGGCCCATCGCGGCGGGCGAGCTGCCCAGGCCGCCTCGGGCCGTCGTCCGGCGGCTCGCCGCCGAGATGCTTGTCAGCGAAGGGAAGACGCGGCTCGGCCGGGTGAACGATGTGGCCGTGGGCGAGCGCGTTCATCTGGACACGGTCGAGCTGCCCTTGCCATCCGGCTGGGCAGGCCCAAAGGAGCGTCTTCGGCTGCTGGTCGCTCTGGATGCGGCGACCAGGCTCGTACTGGCCGCCGTTGTCTACACCGGGCACCGGCCGCCGCTGCACGCGACGCTGCTTGCCCGGATGTGCTCGCCCCTGGAAGTGAACACCGACTGGGGAGCCGTCCTGTCAGGACGGCTCCAGGGCACGGAGCGGCGACACGCGTCCTCACTGGTCGTCCGCCCGGGCAGCCTCGTTGTCGACTGGGCCGATGCTCCCGGCCTGCGGGCACTGCGCGAAGCCTGCGCCCAGCTGGGCATCCATGTGCGGTACGCGCAGCGTGTGCGGCCGACGGACCGCTCAGCTGTGGAGCGCACGCTGGACCGCTTCGGGTCCCTGTTCACCGACTATCTGCTGTCCGCTGCCGGGCGGGCCGCGCACGAGCCCGGATGGCCGCCCGAGATGGTGCAGGACCTGCTCGACGCGTGGGTGGCCCGTATCTGGCCGGATACTCCCGTGCCGACCGCACCCTCAGGCGGAGCGCATACGCCACGGACCCTTCACGAGACGCTGACAGCTGCAGCGGGATGTACAGCGACGCCGTTTCCCCCGCAGGTTTTCCCAGCACTTCTGAACGTGTCCTGGAGAGTGGTCGGGCCCAAGGGGTTGCGGCTCGGCGGGCACACTTACAACGCGACGGCCCTGGACCGCCTGCGTTACTCGGTGTTGCCCGGCGGCGGCCGCAGGTCGTTCGAGGTGCGCTGGGACCCGTACGACCTCCGCCGTGTGTGGCTGCGCTCCGGGAACGACGAGTGGATCACGGTTCCCGCCGCATCTCCTGCTGCGCGGTCCGCCGTACAGACCGTCCTGCATCACGCGCCGCTCGAACCCACGGAGGTCTACGCCGCCATCGCCCGGCGGCAGCCGGACACGGCCGCCGACGAGAGCGCGGCTGGCCCCGTCTCGTGGGCCGGGTCGTCCTGTCGTGACTGGGTGGTCTCCCCCCCTTCGGACCTCTCGGACGGCTCACGCACGGCACCGGAGGATGTCCGCGTCTCCTATCACGCCAGGCTCCCGCTGCGCGTGCCAGCCGTCGTGTCCGCCGCTCAGCGGATCGAGGAGTTGTTGGACCTCAACCGGTACGGGGCAGGCGCCCGCCACGGAGTGCTGCTGCATGGGGTGTCCGGTACCGGCAAGACCACAGCCCTGCTGGAAGCAGCCCGCCGCTACACCGCCCAACTGCCCGAGGGCCGCTCGGAGGAACCAGGCGACTCCAGCATGCCGGTGATCTATGTCCGGCTGCCGCCCGCCACCTCGCCGCGGCTTCTTCTGGCCGAACTGGCGCGGAGTCTCGGCATCCCGCTGCGCGGCTCACCCACGACCGCCGACCTGGCGGTCCGGGTGAGCGAGGCAATGGCAGCCGCGCACACGGGCCTGGTCCTCGTCGACGAAGTCCAGCAACTTCGCAGTCCAGGCTGGTCGGACACGGCCGTGGCCGAGACTCTGGACTACCTGTGCGACCGCATCCAGGCGACGTTCGTCTTCGCCGGCATCGGCAGCCCCGCATCTCTCGCCACAACGGTGACGCACACTCCGCACCGTCGGCTTCTGTCGGTACACCTGGACCTCGTCCCTGACGGCGATATCTGGCAGGACGTCATCAGCCGGGCCGAGCACGCTCTGCGCCTACACGCACACGAGCCAGGCACCCTGACCGCCCAGGCGGGTCTTCTCCACCGGCGCACCGGCGGCAACGTTGGCCAACTGGCCCTCCTCCTGCGCGCCGGAGCCGTCCGCGCCATTCGCGAAGGCACTGAACAGCTGACAGTTTCGCTGCTTTCCGAGCTGCATCTTCCCAGCCGCGGGTAAAGCCTCTTCCGAGACCCAAAATATCCATACACAAAAGCTAATAGCGAACATGTAGACGATAAAGAGATGCGCTACAAGGCTTGCAGCCACCAAAAAGCCAACTGGTCCCCAAAAGGCCAGACAGCCAACTGGCTTTGCCCCTACGGTTGTCCGCATGACGTACCAGGAGACCTTCCCAAGTCCCCCGGCTGACCTCGGGGACGAAGCGGAGCACGCGGTCCGTCAGTACGACGCCCTGATCGAGAAATCCCAGGCGGCCATCGCAACGCTGAACGCGGCACTGCGCGAGGAAAGTGAGAAGTGCGAGGCGCTGATCACTCACCGCAATGAGGCACAAGGCCTGGTGGGTATGCAGTCACGTTTGTGGGCGATGCACGAACGCGCCAGAGAGCACGGCATCTTCACTGCCCAGCCAGCCCCTCCAGTGACGCTGCGCATCGTCCCGGACCCGCAACTCCGGGAACCATCCGTATCGGACAGGCAGCCGTCCGCGCCTACCGAATCCTCACCATGGCCGACGGATGCGGGACCGCCATCAGCCGAGATCATCATCCGCAGCAAGAAGCAACAGGAAATCCTGAACATCATCGCCTCCCGCCACGACATTGCCTGGGGCAGTGAGGACATCGCCAAAATCCTGGGCATTCCCAAGGAGGACCCCCGGGGACGCAAGCGCCTGCGCAACTGCCTGCGGGCTCTGACGCTGGTCGGCGCCGTGGAACGCATCACGCGTGAGGACGACCGGCACGTCTATTACCGCCCGCGCATGAACTGGAAGTTCGACTAGCCCAAACCCATTCCGCCCGCGACAACCATCCACGCAGCACCGCCGCTTAATTGACCGCCGCCGCATACAGCGACCCAGGTTGCACCCTGGGTCCGCGGCGACGGTCGTGACCAGCTACGGCCGTTTTCGACGCTACCCGGCTCCGCCTGGGCGTGTCCGGCATTCGGCCATATTCCCCTGCCTCTTTCCCGAGGAGCCGAATGCCCATGCGAATTCACTGCGGAGGATTGCCCGGCTCACGGCCGGGCCACAGGTCCACCTCCAGCGCCTTCTCCAGGTTCGCGATCGTCAGAAGGTCGCACCATACCGCGCCGTCCAGCACCTGCACGATCGTCATCCGGGACACCCCGCTGCGCCGGGACACCTCGGCGACCGACCAGCCGTTGGCGTCGACCGCCCGGCGCAGCCGAGCTGCCACCTCCTGCGCCACCCAGGCCCCGTGGTGGTCATCGAGCACGGCGTGCGGCCAAATGCCCTCGACCACGTACGTAAGGGGCTTGAGTCGTCGCTTGTCTCCCTGGGGCACGTCGAAGAGTGTCGCCCATCCGGCCCTCCAGGCATGACAGTGTCCGCCACCTCTACGTCATGCTATTGGAATAGCACCCCTCCCGGGGTCTTTTCCTGGTGGAGAGTCACGATGGACGCGATCGAGCGCTACCGGCCTCAGCTTTCCGGCCCCGTCTGGGACCGCGTCGGCCCCGACTGCCGCCGTGCGGTGTCCAAGGCCAAGCCGGCCACGCCGAAGGAGGCCCGGGACTGGCTCGGCGCCTTGGCGCACGCCGCCGCGCACGCGGACGCCTCCGGGCGTCCCACGAAGGCAGAGCACCTGCTCACCGCGGAGGCGATCGAGTGGTACCTGGCCACCGGCTGCCTGCATCTGGAGGAGTCCTCCCGCTCCAATCGCCGCTGCCGCCTCAACAAACTTCGCCGCGCCCTGCTTGGCCCCGACCTGATCACCGGCAACCCGGCCGCATACTCCGGCTCGGACGCCTCCCGCCCGTACACGAAACCGGAACAGGCCCAGCTGTACGCCTCAGCCCGCGCCCAGCCCACCGACGAGCTGCGATACGGCCTGCTGACGTTGCTTGCCCTCGGCTTCGGCTGCGCCTTGGACTCAGCCGAGATCATCCCGCTGCGTACCCACGACGTACGCGAGGCACCCAATGGCGCTGTGGCCGTAGCGGTCCGCGGACAGCGTGCCCGTGTGGTGCTGTGTCGCAGCGCCTGGGCCCCGGTTCTCACCGAGGCCACCGCCTGGGCCTCCCGTCCCGGCCAGGCCCGCTCTCTCTTCCGCCCGAGCAGCCACGCCCGCGGCACCAACACGGTCACCAACTTCCTCGCCCGCGCCAAGAAGCCGCCCGGAACGCCGTCGCTGGTCATAGGCCGGGCACGCGCCACCTGGCTCGTCGACGCCATCGAAGCCCGCATGCACCTGCCCACTCTGATGGCCGCCGTCGGCCTGACCACTCTGCGCTCGATCGACCGGGTACTGCCACACGTCCGCAACCTCGCACCCGACCAGGCCGCCGCCGTACTGAAGGAGCTGTAAACCGGTGAACAGCCGTCTCGCACGCCACCCTCGCATCGCCCGCCTGCGCTCCCAGCGTGCCCTCGTCCCCGACCATGAGGCCATGGAGATCCTCGACGAGGTGGCCGCCTCCGGCCTGGTCGAGGAGATCCAACCGCTCGTCGCCCGTGGAACAGGCAGCCCTTGCACGCTTCCGGTCGAGGCCCTCCTGGTCGGCATGTGTCTGACCGCCGCACGCAACGGCGGCGTCATCCTCTTCACAGCTGTCACGGACCTGCTGTACTTCGCGCTCTCCGACAAGGTGCGCCAGCGCCTCGGCCTGCGGCGCTACCCCGATCACGACCGCGGCTTCGAGGCCGCCTACGCCGTCGTCCGCCGACGCATCCACAGCGTCCTCGACGCGATCGACCCGTCCCCACTGCCCAAGAACCACCGACTGGCTCGCCGCCACGCCGAGAAGCTCCTGGCCCAGGCCGACCCCGCCGAGCTCGCCCGCAAGCGCACGCTCATGCTCCGCGTGGCCAACATGATCCTCGCCATGTCCCTGCGCGAGGCCCTGCCCCTCCTGGAAGGCCACTGGGACGGCTCGGCATGCGTCGACGCCACCGTCGTCGGCACCTACGCCAAGGGCCTCGCCCCGAACAGCCCCGTCACCTCCACCGACCCCGACGCCGCCTGGTACGTCCGCACCGCCAAGCACAAGGACCCCCTCGCCCTCGACGACCTCGCCCCCGCCCAGCAGGACAAGAACGGCGCCAAACTCCGGAAGAAAACAGACCGGATCAAGAAGCGGCTGTTCGGCTACGACGCCTCGCTCGTCATCGCCCGCGACCCCGACCACGACGGCGTCCCGCTGCCCGACGGCTCCGCGAACCCCGACGTCGTCCCCGCACTGGTCATCGCCTTCTCCGTCGACAAGCCCAGCCTCCGTCCCGGCCAGGTCGCCGTCGAAGCCCTCCAGCAGGTCGACGACAGCCTCCCGCGTGGCTACCTGGCCGGTGACCGCGCCTACAACGACCAGAAACAGGAGAACTACCAGCTCCCCATCCGCGCCATGGGCTACGAGCCCGTCTACGACTACGCGAAGGACCAACTCGGCGTCCAGACCGACTTCGCCGGCGCCGAACTCGTCGAGGGCAACTGGTACTGCCCCTCCATGCCCCAGACCCTCAAGGACGCCACCAAGGACCTGATCGCCGAGAAGATCGACAAGCAGACCTGGATCGACCGCATCCGAGCCCGAGCCGCCTACCTCTTCATGCCCAAGCAGCGCCCCGACGCCGAAGGCCACCGCCGCGTCATGTGCCCGGCCGAAGCCAACCGCACCCAGTGCCCACTCAAGGAGCACACCCTCGGACGCGGCATCCACCTGCCCCTGGTCGACCCCGCCCCCAGCCCTACGGGCTCACCCCTGTGCTGCGTCCAGAAGACGGTCACGGTCCCGCCGGAAGCCGGCGCCAAGCTCTGGCAGCCCCTCCAGTACGGCTCCGAAGCCTGGCAACGCGTGTACTTCCGGCTCCGCAACAGCGTCGAAGGCATCAACGGCTACGCCAAGGACCCCCTCTACGAACGCCTCGAAGACGCCGGCACCCGCCGCATCCGCGGCATCGCCGCCCAGACCCTTCTGCTGGCCTTCCAACTGGCCCACGCCAACCGCCGCAAGCTCACCGCCTGGGCGAACTCCATCGCCCTCCACGGTGACCGGCCCCACCGCCGACCCACCCGCCGCCGCAAGACCAAGCCACTGGGCACCTGGACTCCCAAGGGCTACATCACCCAGCCCTGAGACCTTCCTCACAAGCCAGCAGTAGCCTGCGGCAAAACAACCTGCCCGCGGCAGAGCAACCGAAGATCCACACCTGAAAAAATCGGACCGCCGACGGCCCCAAGCCGTCGGCGGTCCATGTGTTTCTGGCCACACACAGAGGAACGGGCGGCATCGTGATCACGATGCCGCCCGTTCCGTCGGTGCAACTAGAGCACTTTCGTCGGTGCTCCCTGGTGCGCGAGGGGGGAGTTGAACCCCCACGCCCTTTCGGGCACTGGAACCTGAATCCAGCGCGTCTGCCTATTCCGCCACCCGCGCATTGGGTGTGTCCCCGGCTCCCTCACCGCGTGGTGCGAGCGCCTGTCGACATGCAGAAGATTAGCACGGTGGAGAGGGTGGATTCACATCCCTTTCGCCGGGCACCAGCGGGGCTGGGAAGCGGGCCGGACCGCGGCCCGCTCCGTCACCGCCCCACCGCCGACCTCGGCCGTCCGTGCGCCGGCCTCCCCCGCTCCCCGTGCTCCCAGCCTCCTTCTCCGCCCTGCCCTGCCGCCTCGCCCCTGCCCTCGGCAGCCGTCCCTCATCAGCCCCTGAGATCCCCGCCTCCCCGCGCCCCCGGGGTCCGTTCCGTCCGTCACACCCGGCCGCCCGCACACTCACCCCCGGTCCGCCCGTCACCCCCTCCCCACCCGCGGACCGCGCCCCACGCCTCACCCGTCCCGCACGCCCCTCGCGTCGCGGAGCACCACCCGTGTTCCAACCGTCTCGACGCCGACCGGTTCACGTATCAACCTCGTACCGGTCCAGGCCATCTCCCAAGGAGCAGGGCAAGGTGCACAGCCAGGTGCGGGACACTGGTCACCGGCCGCCTCTACGATCCTGGACAGGAGGAGTTCGAAGAGGTGCTCCGGAGGGAACCCCGGGAGGGGACTTCGGGCGGCGTCGACACCTGCCGACCGGGCCGACAGGGGGAACCAGCCGATTTCCCGACGCGTGGATACGATCAGTAAGCAGTACCAGGACGACGACTTAGGAGGAGGTGCCCCATGGGAGTCCTGAAGAAGTTCGAGCAGCGTCTCGAAGGTCTGGTCAACGGCACCTTCGCCAAGGTGTTCAAGTCCGAGGTGCAGCCCGTCGAGATCGCTGGCGCCCTGCAGCGCGAGTGCGACAACAACGCGACGATCTGGAACCGCGAGCGGACCGTCGTCCCCAACGACTTCATCGTGGAGCTCAGCGCGCCCGACTTCGAGCGCCTCAGCCCCTACTCCGGACAGCTCGGCGACGAGCTGGCCGGGATGGTCCGCGACTACGCCAAGCAGCAGCGCTACACCTTCATGGGCCCCATCAAGGTCCACCTGGAGAAGGCCGACGACCTCGACACCGGTCTGTACCGGGTGCGCAGCCGTACGCTCGCCTCCTCCACCAGCCAGGCCCCCGAGCGCGCCCCGGCGGGCCCCTCACCGATCCGCGGCCAGGGCGGTCAGGGCGGGTACGGCTATCCCCCGTCCGCCCAGCAAGCCGGCGCGCCTCCCATGCCTGCCACGCCGCCTCCCGGCGGCCGGCCGGGCCACTCGCCGGCGGCCCGTCCGCCCGCGGCGGGCCCGCAGCCGGGCGGACGCACGCGCCACTGGATCGAGATCAACGGCAACCGCCATCAGATCTCCCGCCCGACGCTGGTGCTGGGCCGCAGCACAGAAGCCGACGTGCGGATCGACGACCCCGGCGTATCCCGCCGGCACTGCGAGATCCGGACCGGAACGCCCTCGACGATCCAGGATCTCGGGTCCACCAACGGCATCGTGGTGGACGGGCAGCACACCACTCACGCTACGCTCCGCGACGGCTCGCGGATCGTCGTGGGCAGCACCACCATCATTTACCGGCAAGCCGAAGGGTGAAGCGGGGGCAATGTCAGAGCTGACCCTCACGGTCATGCGGCTGGGTTTCCTGGCCGTACTGTGGCTGTTCGTGATCGTGGCCGTGCAGGTCATCCGCAGCGACCTGTTCGGTACGCGTGTCACCCAGCGCGGCGCGCGCCGGGAGAGCGGACGGCCGCAGCAGGCCGCCCGCCAGCAGTCGGCGCCTCCGCAGCAGCGGCAGCAGCCGAGCGGCGGCGGCCGTCAGCGCCGGGGCGCCCCCACCAAGCTGGTCGTCTCCGAGGGCACCCTCACGGGCACCACCGTCGCCCTGCAGGGGCAGACGATCACGCTGGGCCGGGCGCACGACTCCACGATCGTGCTGGACGACGACTACGCGTCCAGCCGGCATGCCAGGATCTACCCGGACCGTGACGGCCAGTGGATCGTCGAGGATCTCGGGTCCACCAACGGCACGTACCTGGACCGGACCCGACTCACCACTCCTCAGCCGATCCCCCTCGGTGCGCCGATCCGCATCGGCAAGACCGTCATCGAGCTGCGGAAGTAGTGCTACGTCATGAATGAGCGCGAGCGGAGCGAGCACGCAGCGGCGGTCCACACGACGGGCCCCGGCGCGCTCCCGACCGGAGGGTGGGCACCGTGCGGATGTACCCGGAGCCGACGGGCGAGGTGCGCATGAGTCTGTCACTGCGCTTCGCCGCCGGATCGCACAAAGGCATGATCCGCGAGGGCAACGAGGACTCGGGCTACGCCGGTCCGCGGCTCCTCGCGATCGCCGACGGAATGGGCGGCCAGGCCGCCGGCGAGGTCGCCAGCTCCGAGGTGATCTCCACGATCGTCGCGCTCGACGACGACGTGCCCGGCTCCGACATCCTCACCTCCCTCGGCACCGCCGTGCAGCGCGCCAACGACCAGCTGCGCATGATGGTCGAGGAGGACCCGCAGCTGGAGGGCATGGGCACCACGCTCACCGCCCTGCTCTGGACCGGCCAGCGCCTCGGCCTCGTACACGTGGGCGACTCGCGCGCCTACCTGCTGCGGGACGGCGTCCTGACACAGATCACCCAGGACCACACCTGGGTGCAGCGCCTCGTCGACGAGGGACGCATCACCGAGGAAGAGGCCACCACCCACCCGCAGCGCTCCCTGCTGATGCGCGCGCTGGGCAGCGGCGAGCACGTCGAGCCCGACCTGTCGATCCGCGAGGTCCGGGCCGGTGACCGCTACCTGATCTGTTCCGACGGCCTGTCCGGCGTCGTGTCCCACCAGACCATGGAGGACACCCTCGCCAGCTACCAGGGGCCCCAGGAGACCGTCCAGGAGCTGATCCAGCTCGCCCTGCGCGGCGGCGGCCCCGACAACATCACCGTCATCGTCGCCGACGTCCTCGACATCGACAGCGGGGACACCCTCGCCGGGCAGCTCTCCGACACCCCCGTCGTCGTCGGAGCCGTCGCCGAGAACCAGCACCAGCTGCACGACAACGGCGCCATGCAGACCCCCGCCGGCCGCGCCTCCAGCCTCGGCCGCCAGGTCCCCGGACAGAGCCAGGGCGGCGGCGAGTTCGGCCCGCCCGGCAGCGGCGGCACCACCGGGTACGCGCCCGCCGGAAGCTTCGACGGCTACAGCGACGAGGACTTCGACAAGCCCCGTCCCGGCCGCAAGTGGCTCAAGCGGTCGCTGTACACCGCCCTGGCCCTCGCCGTCATCGGCGGCGGCCTGTACGGCGGCTACCGCTGGACGCAGACCCAGTACTACGTCGGCGCCAACGGCGAGCACGTCGCCCTCTACCGCGGCATCAGCCAGGACCTCGCCTGGGTCTCGCTGTCCGACGTGGAGAAGGACCACCCCGAGATCGAACTGAAGTACCTCCCGCCCTACCAGCAGAAGCAGGTCAAGGCGACGATCACGGAGGGCGGCCTCGACGCGGCCAAGTCGAAGATCGACGAACTCGCCGTCCAGGCGTCCGCGTGCGAGAAGCAGGCCCAGCGCCGCCGGGCCGAGAGCAAGAACAACGCCAAGACCGGCGAGGGAGAAGCCGGCGGGACCACGGGAACCACCAAGGCATCTCTGACGTCCAAGGCCACATCGACGCTGAGCCCGACCCCATCGGCGTCGCCGACCAAGTCCAAGACCGCACCCACTCCCACACCCGGCCCCAGCCTCTCCGAGGAAGAGCAGAAGCTGGTCTCGCTGTGCGGTAAGCAGTAAGCAGCCGTGAGGGGCCCCGCCACACCATGAGCAGTACGAACACGTCGACGCACCACACGTCCACGATCGGCTCCATCGGAGCGCCGAGCCGCCGCAACACCGAGCTGGCGCTCCTGGTGTTCGCCGTCGTCATCCCGGTGTTCGCCTACGCCAACGTGGGCCTCGCCATCAACGACACCGTCCCGCCAGGACTCCTCAGCTACGGCCTCGGCCTCGGGCTCCTCGCAGCCGTCGGCCACCTCGTCGTACGCAAGTTCGCGCCCTACGCGGACCCGCTGCTGCTGCCGCTGGCCACCCTCCTCAACGGACTCGGCCTGGTCATCATCTGGCGCCTCGACCAGTCGAAGCTGCTCCAGTCGATCCACCAGGCCGGCAGCGCCGCACCCCGCCAGCTGCTGTACACGGCGCTCGGTATCGCCCTGTTCGTCGCGGTGCTGATCTTCCTCAAGGACCACCGCGTCCTGCAGCGCTACACCTACATCTCCATGGTCGGCGCCCTGGTGCTCCTGCTGCTGCCGCTGGTACCCGGTCTCGGCGCGAACCTCTACGGTGCCAAGATCTGGATCTCGGTCGCCGGATTCTCCATCCAGCCCGGTGAGTTCGCGAAGATCGTGCTCGCGATCTTCTTCGCCGGCTACCTGATGGTGAAGCGGGACGCGCTGGCCCTCGCCAGCCGCCGCTTCATGGGCCTCTACCTGCCCCGCGGACGCGACCTCGGCCCGATCCTGGTCGTCTGGTTCATCTCGATCCTGATCCTGGTCTTCGAGACCGACCTCGGTACGTCGCTGCTGTTCTTCGGCATGTTCGTGATCATGCTGTACGTCGCCACCGAGCGGACCAGCTGGATCGTCTTCGGTCTGCTGATGTCCGCGGCCGGCGCGGTAGGCGTGGCCACGTTCGAACCGCACATCCAGACCCGTGTGCAGGCGTGGCTCGACCCGATGCACGAGTACGTGCTCAGCCAGCAGGGTGCCAGCGACGGCGTCGTCCACTCCGAGCAGGCCATGCAGGCCCTGTGGGCCTTCGGCTCCGGCGGCACCCTCGGCACCGGTCTCGGCCAGGGCCACTCCGACCTCATCCGCTTCGCCGCCAACTCCGACTTCATCCTCGCCACCTTCGGCGAGGAGCTGGGCCTGGCAGGCGTCATGGCGATCCTGCTGCTCTACGGCCTGATCGTCGAGCGCGGCATCCGCACCGCGCTCGCCGCCCGCGACCCCTTCGGCAAGCTCCTCGCCGTGGGTCTGTCCGGCGCCTTCGGCCTCCAGGTCTTCGTGGTCGCCGGCGGCGTCATGGGCCTGATCCCGCTGACCGGTATGACCATGCCGTTCCTGGCCTCCGGCGGCTCGTCCGTCATCGCCAACTGGGCCCTCATCGGCATCCTGATCAGAGTCAGCGACACCGCACGCCGCCCCGCGCCGGCACCCGCCCCGAACCCCGACGCCGAGATGACCCAGGTGGTCCGCCCGTGAACAAGCCCCTGCGCCGGATCGCGATCTTCTGCGGGCTGCTCGTCCTCGCCCTGCTCATCCGCGACAACTGGCTCCAGTACGTCCAGGCGGACACCCTCAAGTCCGACCCCAAGAACCGCCGCGTCTCCATCGCCCGCTACGCCACCCCGCGCGGCGACATCATCGTCGACGGGAAGTCGATCACCGGGTCCACCGAGACCAAGGGCGACGGCTTCAACGACTTCAAGTACAAGCGCACCTACAAGGACGGCGCCATGTGGTCGCCCGTCACCGGGTACGTCTCGCAGGCCTTCGGCGCCTCCCAGCTCGAGTCCATCGACGACGGCATCCTCACCGGCAACGACGACCGGCTCTTCTTCCGCAACACGCTCGACATGCTCACCGGCAAGAAGAAGCAGGGCGGCAACGTCGTCACCACCCTCAACGCCGACGCCCAGAAGGCCGCCTACGAAGGTCTGCTGAAGCAGGGCAAGGGCGCCGTCGCCGCCATCGACCCCGAGACCGGCGCGATCCTGGCCCTCGCCTCCACGCCCTCGTACGACCCCTCGACGTTCGCCGGGAACTCGACGAACACCGACGGCAAGGCCTGGAACAAGCTGCAGAAGAAGAACAACCCCGACGACCCGATGCTCAACCGGGCGCTGCGCCAGACCTACCCGCCCGGCTCCACCTTCAAGGTCGTCACCGCCGCCGCCGCGCTCGAGAACGACCTGTACTCGTCGGCCGACGAGAAGACCAAGTCCCCGCTGCCCTACACGCTGCCGGGCACCAGCACCGAGCTGAAGAACGAGGGCAACATCCCCTGCAAGAACGCCACCCTCCGCGAGGCGCTGCGCGTGTCCTGCAACACGGTCTTCGGCAAGATCGGCGCCGACCTCGGCAAGGAGAAGATGCAGGAGGAGGCCGAGAAGTTCGGCTTCAACTCCGAGCAGTTCGTCCCGGTGCGCTCCAACGCCTCCGTCTTCCCGGAGAAGGCGGACAAGCCGCAGACCGCGCTCAGCTCCATCGGCCAGTTCGAGACCGCCGCGACCCCGCTGCAGATGGCCATGGTCGCCTCGGCCGTCGCCAACGACGGCACGCTCATGAAGCCGTACATGGTCGACAAGCTGCAGGCCCCGAACCTGGACGTCATCGAGCAGACCGACCCCGAGGAGATGAGCGAGCCGCTCTCCAAGGACAACGCCCAGATCATTCAGTCGATCATGGAAACGGTCGTCGAGAAGGGCACGGGCACCCAGGCCAAGATCCCCGGCGTCACCGTCGGCGGCAAGACCGGAACCGCCCAGCACGGCGTCGCCAACAGCGAGAACCCGTACGCCTGGTTCATCTCCTACGCCAAGGCGTCCGACGGCAGCTCCCCGGTCGCCGTCGCCGTGGTCGTGGAGGACGAGGGCGCCAACCGTGACGACATCTCCGGCGGCGGCCTCGCGGCCCCCATCGCGAGGGCTGTGATGAAGGCAGTGATCGACAGCAAGAAGTGACCCCCATCACGCCCCCTTCACATCGGTGCACGTTGCGATACCGGTCCTGTATCGGGTGACGGGCTTGGCCAGGTCACAGAACGCGAGCCGGGTACGGTATGCCCGGACAGCACACCGACGGACCACACACGGTGCGGTCGGGACCGACGGAGAGGGCTGGTAGGTAGCTATGGAAGAGCCGCGTCGCCTCGGCGGCCGGTACGAGCTGGGCCAGGTGCTCGGCCGTGGTGGCATGGCGGAGGTACACCTCGCCCATGACACCCGGCTCGGCCGCACCGTGGCGGTGAAGACGCTGCGCGCCGACCTCGCGCGCGACCCTTCCTTCCAGGCCCGGTTCCGCCGGGAGGCCCAGTCGGCCGCCTCGCTCAACCATCCCGCGATCGTCGCCGTGTACGACACCGGCGAGGACTACATCGAGGGCATCTCCATCCCGTACATCGTGATGGAGTACGTCGACGGGTCCACGCTGCGTGAGCTGCTGCACTCCGGACGGAAGCTGCTGCCCGAGCGGTCGATGGAGATGACCATCGGCATCCTCCAGGCCCTGGAGTACTCGCACCGCAGCGGCATCGTCCACCGGGACATCAAGCCGGCCAACGTGATGCTGACCCGCAACGGCCAGGTCAAGGTCATGGACTTCGGCATCGCCCGCGCCATGGGCGACTCCGGCATGACGATGACCCAGACGGCCGCCGTGATCGGCACCGCCCAGTACCTGTCACCGGAGCAGGCCAAGGGCGAGCAGGTCGACGCGCGTTCCGACCTGTACTCGACCGGCTGCCTCCTGTACGAGCTGCTGACCGTCCGGCCGCCGTTCGTGGGCGACTCCCCGGTCGCGGTCGCCTACCAGCACGTGCGCGAGGAGCCGCAGCCACCGAGCGTCTTCGACCCCGAGATCACGCCCGCGATGGACGCCATCGTCCTCAAGGCGCTGACCAAGGACCCCGACTACCGCTACCAGTCCGCCGACGAGATGCGCGCCGACATCGAGGCCTGCCTCGACGGCCAGCCCGTCGCGGCCACCGCGGCCATGGGAGCGGTCGGCTACGGCGGCTACCCCGACGACCAGCCCACCACGGCCATGCGTCCCACCGACGCGCAGGCCACCTCGATGCTGCCCCCGATGAACCCGGACGACGGCGGCTACGGCTACGACGACCGCCCGGACCGCCGCCGCCAGAAGAAGAACAACACCTCGACGATATTGCTCGTCGTGGCCGGCCTCCTGGTGCTCGTCGGCGCCGTCCTCATCGGCAAGTGGGCCTTCGGCGGCGGCGGCGCCGGTGACGACACCTTCGCCGCACCGAACTTCGTGGGCCAGCCCCTGGCGGACGCCCAGCAGCGCGCCGACAACCGTGAGCTGAAACTGACGGTCACGAAGAAGCCCTGCGAGGACCAGAAGCGGGGCAACGTCTGCTCGCAGGACCCCAAGCCCAAGAGCGACGTCAAGAAGGGCGACACCATCAACCTGGTGGTGTCCACGGGGGCGCCGAAGGTCGCGGTCCCGAACGTCATCAACGACGACATCGACAAGGCCAGGTCGAAGCTCGAGGGCGAGGACTACGAGTTCAACGTCGAGACCGAGACCAAGGAGTCCCCCGAGGACGCGGGCACCGTTCTCGACCAGGACCCGACCGCCGGCAAGGAAGTCGAAAAGGGCTCCACGATCACCCTCACCATCGCCAAGGCCGAGGAGAAGACCACGGTTCCGGACGTGTCCGGCAAGACCTGTGACGAGGCCAAGGCGCAGATGGAGAGCAACGACCTCACCGGCGTCTGCTCCGAGGTCGAGACCGACGACCCGAACAAGGTCGGCAAGGTCATCCAGACGACCCCGGCCGCCGGCACCCCGGCCGAGCCGAACTCCACGGTGACCATCCAGATCGGCAAGGCCAAGGCCCAGGAGAAGGTCACCGTGCCCAACCTGGCCCCCCAGCGCCTCAAGGACGCCAGGAGGGCCCTGGAGGCGGCCGGTCTGACCGTGGGCAACATCAACGGCTCACAGGACGACAACGCCATCGTGACCGGATCCAACCCCGGCGCCGGAAGCTCTGTCGACAAGGGCTCCGCGGTCGACCTGAACACCGTCGGTGGCCAGGGCGGCAACAACGGCGGTGGCGACGGAGGAACCTTCTTCGGAGGAGTCACGGGCACCTCGTCCCGCACGGACGACTGAGCACCGGCTCCTCCCGCAGCACCCCGGAACCCCGGCGCCCGCACAGGGCGCCGGGGTTCCGCCGTTCGTCACGCGGCGGGCACGGGTGCGGGGCCGGGGCGCGGGGGCACGGGTGCGGGGCCGGGCGCGGGGGGCACGGGGCGGGGCCGGGGCCTACCTGCAGGGGCCCCTCAGCGCCTCTGAAGGAGCGCTACCGCAGTTCCGGCGGCGGAGTCCGGTCGCTGTCGACCTTCTCGACCCGCTCCAGCTCGCCCCACACGACGTACCGGTAGCGGGACGTGTACACCGGCGTGCACGTCGTCAGGGTGATGTAACGGCCCGCCTTCTTCCTGCCGGACCCCTCGGGCACCGGCTGGAGGACCTTGACGTTGAACTTCGAGGTCTCGGGAAGGGTGGCGAAGACCTTGTAGACGTACCAGTCGTCCTTCGTCTCGAAGACGATCGGGTCGCCCTTCTCCAGCTTGTCGATGTTGTGGAACTTGGCACCGTGTCCGTCACGGTGCGCGGCCAGGCTGAAGTTCCCCGACTTGTCCTGAGGGAGGGCGGCCTTCACGGGGTCCGTGTAGTAGCCGGCGACACCGTGGTTGAGGATCTTCGTGGAGGTGCCCTTCCTGACCAGCACCTCGCCGTTCTTCATGGCGGGCACGTGCAGGAAGCCGATGCCGTCCTTGGTGTCCAGGGCGCCGGGGCCGCTTTGGGCCCAGTGGTCGCGGACCTTGTCGCCCTGCTTGTGGGCCTCCCGGTCCGCGACGACGTTCGTCCACCACAGCGAGTAGACGACGAACAGACCGAGCACCAGGCCCGCGGTGATGAGGAGTTCTCCCAGGACGCTGACCGCCGTCGCGATCCTGCGCCGCGCGCGGCGTCGCGGGGCACGCGCCCCGGATTCCGGTTCGGTGCGCTCGTCGTGGTCGGTCGTCGCTGCCACTGCATCTGCCCCGTCTGTCTTCAACTGTTCTCGGTGGCCCTTCGCCCCAGGTCCTGTCGGCCTAGTGGACGAGCGCATCCGGTTTGCCCTTGCTGCGCGGCCGTTCCTCGACCATCTTGCCCCACACGATCATCCGGTACTTGCTGGTGAATTCCGGGGTGCAGGTGGTCAGCGTGATGTAGCGGCCCGGCTTCGTGAACCCCGACCCCTTGGGCACGGCGTCCAGCACACTCGTGTTGCTCGGAGGCGTCACCGGAAGGATCGAGGTCATCTCGTAGACGTAGTACGTGTCCTGCGTCTCGACCACGATCCGGTCACCGGGCTTGAGGCGGTTGATGTACCGGAACGGCTCGCCGTGCGTGTTGCGGTGACCCGCGAGACCGAAGTTGCCCGTCTTCGCGTCGGGCATCGCCGTCTTCACGCTGTCCTCGTCGTAGTGGCCGACCATGCCCCGGTCGAGCACCTTGGACTTGCTGATGCCCTCGGCGATCGGTGTCACCACGTCCAGCTTCGGAATGTGCAGGATGGCGAAGCCCTGCCCCGGCGCGAACGCGTCCGGCTTCCGCTTCCCCGCCTCCCAGTCCTCCTGCAGATGGTGCGCCGCGCTGCCCGCCTGCTGGTGTGCCCGGATGTTCGACCACCACAGCTGGTACGTCACGAACAGCAGCATCAGCACACCGGCGGTGATGAACACCTCGCCGATCACCCGGCTCACGATGACCGCGGCTCCCGGCTTGCGCGCCCGCGCGGCCCGCCGTGCCTCGACCCGCGAGAGCGGCGCCTGCGAAGACCCGTTCGGCTGGTCCGCGGGCCCCCCGGCGGCCTCCTGCGCGCCGGTGTGCCGTCCATGGCGCCGGGATGCCTTGCGGCGGGCCGCACGGCCTCCCGCGGCCGGCCCGGTCGCGCCGGCGGCCCCCTCCTCGTCCTTCGCCCCGGCCGCCTCGCGGACCTCGGCGATCCGGAGGGCCACCGTCTCGTCGTCCACCGGCACGGGCAGCGGCTCGGCGGGCGGTGCGGGCTCGGCGTACGCGGGCTGCTGGGCCCCGTACGGCGGCTGCTCGGTCTCGTGGACCTGCCGGTGCCGCCCGGAGCCGTAGGAGGCCGCCCCGGGCCGCCCCGGGGCCCCTGGGGGGCCTGCCGCGCCCGGTGTCGCCCCGTGCCGGTCCGGCGCGTCGCCCTCCGGGGTGTACCAGCCCTGATCGCCCGGCGCCGCGACGGGTGCCGCCGGCTGCCGCGTGCCCGGCAGGGGGTCGGTCAGCGGGTCCGCGAGTCGGTCCACCGCGGCCTCGAACGCGCCGGGAACCCCGTACGGCTGCTGCCCGTACGAGGACCCGTCTTCTCCGGCGTCTCCGAAGGCGGAGCCGGATTCGCGCTCGGGGCGCAGCGCGGTCACGCCGTGGACCTGCCCACCACCGGGGCGAGCCCCGCCGACCTCGCCACGGCACCTTCGTCGCCGCACTCCACCAGCCAGTTGGCGAGCATCCGGTGCCCGTGCTCGGTCAGCACCGACTCCGGATGGAACTGCACGCCCTCGACCGGAAGTTCACGGTGCCTCAGTCCCATCACGATGCCGTCCCGCGTCCGTGCGGTGACCTCCAGCTCGGCCGGGACGGTCGCGGGCTCGGCGGCCAGCGAGTGGTAGCGCGTCGCGGTGAACGGTGTCGGCAGTCCCGCGAAGACGCCTCCGCCCCCGTGCTCGACCAGTGAGGTCTTGCCGTGCAGCAACTCGGGGGCGCGGTCGACGACGCCGCCGTACGCCACCTGCATCGACTGCATCCCGAGACAGACGCCGAAGACGGGCACGCCGGTGCCCGCGCAGTGCCGGACCATGTCGACGCAGACGCCCGCCTGCTCGGGGGTTCCGGGCCCGGGGGAGAGCAGCACGCCGTCGAAGCCGTCCTGGGCGTGCGCTGTCGACACCTCGTCGTTGCGCAGCACCTCGCACTCCGCGCCCAGCTGGTACAGGTACTGGACCAGGTTGAACACGAAGCTGTCGTAGTTGTCGACGACGAGAATCCGGGCGGTCACTGGTCGTCCACCGTCACATCGTTGAAGGGCAGCAGGGGTTCGGCCCACGGGAAGACGTACTGGAAGAGCACATAGACCACCGCGAGGGCGAGCACGAGCGAGATCAACGCCCGCACCCATGCGTTTCCCGGCAGATGCCGCCAGATCCAGCCGTACATGCCGTCCCTTCCGTCGCACCACGGCACCCGAGCCACGCGTCGCACACCGGACTCACGCCGTACGGCACCAGACTAACGGCGCGACGCCTCCGGTTTCCCGGCCTCCGAAGGCTGGGTCGGGTCAAGGTTCCACGTGAAACATCGGCCCCGGACCGCCGCGTGCGCTCCGACCGGCGGCTCTGCTACTCCACGGGCTTCGCGTAGTGGAGGTCGACGGTGCCCGAGTAACCGGGGAGCGTCACCTTCCCGTCCTCCTCGACCTTCCAGCCGAGTCCGTAGACGTTGACGTAGACCATGTAGTTCTGGATCGCCGGGGAGGCGGCCAACGCCTTCTGCAGCTTCTCCGGGGCACCGACGGCGGTGATCTTGTACGGGGGTGAGTAGACGCGGCCCTGAAGGATCAGCGTGTTGCCGACGCAGCGCACGGCACTGGTCGAGATCAGCCGCTGGTCCATCACCTTGATGCCCCGGGCGCCGCCCTCCCACAGGGCGTTCACCACCGCCTGCAGGTCCTGCTGGTGGATGACCAGGTAGTCGGGCTGCGGTTCGGGGTAGCCGGGCAGCTTCGCGGTGGCGTTCGGCGGAGCGTCGTCGAGCGTGACCGACACGGCCTGGCCCTTGAGTTTCTGGGTGCCCGCGTTCTTCTCCAGCGCCGACAGCTTGGCGTCCTCGGCCTTGGTACTGCCGTCGTCCCGCTCCGCGAGTGATTCGACGTCGTCGCGCAGCGCGCCGTTCGTCTCGTCCAGCTCGCCGTTCTTGTGACTGCGTTCCTGAATGAGGTCCGAAAGCTTCAGCAAAGAGGCGTCCGTACGGATATTGGTGCCCTTGGCCGTGTTGAAGCTGGTGAAGAAAATCAGGCCGGCCAGCGCGAAGACGGCGACCGTGAGCACCCGCACCGGCGGAAAGCGCCGCATACGGGGAGGGGTGGTACCCGTCCCGGGGGAGTCGGCAGAATTGCTCAACGTACCCTTATCTCCTTCAGCGCCGCGGAAGCACTACGCTAACGGACGCCCGGGGGAGCATTCAGTGTCCCCTTGTACGCTGCCCCGGAGCCCGCCCCCGTTCCCTGCGCGGCCACGCAGCGCATCGACAGGAGAGACCCTCGTGCCGAAGTCACGTATCCGCAAGAAGGCCGACTACACGCCGCCTCCGGCGAAGCAGGCGACGAACCTCAAGCTGACCAGCCGCGGCTGGGTCGCTCCCGTCATGCTGGCCATGTTCCTGATCGGCCTCGCCTGGATCGTCGTCTTCTACGTGACGGACGGCTCCCTGCCGATCGATTCGCTCGGCAACTGGAACATCGTGGTGGGCTTCGGATTCATCGCGGCGGGATTCGGCGTCTCCACGCAGTGGAAGTGACAGCCTCCGCGCCTGCGTGACCGCGGTCGGCACCCCCGGTGGGCAGCGGCTTTTCCCCAGCCCGGCGGAGTTGTCCACAGGTTATCCACACGATGGGGAGAAAGAACGACCATCTGTGGATAACCCTCCGAGTGTTGACGCCGGTATGACTGACCTACCGGCACCCGGAAACGTGTTCGCCCCCTGTTCCACCTGGGAAAACCCGGGTCGGCGACAGGGGGCACAGCTGTTCCCGCACAGAATGCACAAGATCCGGCACGGTCTGTGGACAACATCCCCTCTCAGGCGAGCTGGGCGGTTCTGACCAGCGTCAGGACCACCACGGCGGCCAGGACGACGGCGCATGTCCCGTACTGGATCAGCGTCCGCCGCTCACGGGGTGCGTGCACCATCGCGTAGCCGATCACGACGCCGCCCACGAGTCCGCCGATGTGCGCCTGCCAGGCGATGTTGAACGCCGGGTTGAAGGTGAAGACCAGGTTGATCGCCAGCAGGGCGAGAACCGGGCGCATGTCGTAGTTGAGCCGGCGCAGGAGCACCGCCGTCGCGCCGAAGAGCCCGAAGATCGCGCCGGAGGCCCCGAGCGACGCCTGGTTGGGCGCGGCGAGGAGATAGGTGAGCGCGCTGCCCGCGAGGCCCGAGACGAAGTAGAGGGCGAGGTAGCGGGCACGCCCGAGGGCCGCTTCCAGGGGGCCGCCGATCCACCAGAGGCTGAGCATGTTGAAGAGGATGTGGATGTAGCCGCCGTGCAGGAACATCGACGTCAGCAGCCGGTACCACTGGCCCTCCGCGACGCCTCCCACCACGCCCAGCGGGGGGAGGTAGGCGCGGCCGACGAGTTCGAAACGGGCGTCGAAGCTGTCGCCGACCGAGATCTGCGCCAGGTAGACGGCGAGGCAGAGTCCGATCAGCACCTTGGTGACGAGCCGCGGGTCCGCGGTGACACTGCCGCCCGCGATGGTGCGGGGCCGGGTCGCGGTGGGGCTGTGGCCCGTGCCGGAGCCGCCACGGACGCAGTCGGGGCACTGGAAGCCGACGGAGGCGCTGACCATGCAGTCCGGGCAGATGGGCCGCTCGCAGCGGGTGCAGCGGATGCCCGTCTGCCGGTCCGGGTGGCGGTAGCAGGTGGGCGGCTCCTGGGAACCCTGGGGCCTCTGGTCCTGCGGGCCCTGCGGGTTGCCTGGCACCTGGTCCATGGGGTCCCCTCATTCTCGGTCCGACGGGCTCGCGCGCGAGTGCGCGGACGGGTCCGCGGAACGCGACGGCCCCGCCCATCCTTACGGATGAGCGGGGCGTTTGGTTCCCTTTGAGCGATCGGCCGGGGCCGGGTGCCGGGTCTCAGCTCTCCCGGGTCTCCACCACGACCGACTCGATGACGACCTCGTTGACCGGGCGGTCGGTGCGGGGGTTGGTCTGGGTGCTCGCGATGGCGTCCACGACCTTCTGGCCGGCCTCGGTCGCGACCTCGCCGAAGATGGTGTGCTTGCGGGTCAGCCAGGCCGTCGCTCCGACGGTGATGAAGAACTGCGAGCCGTTGGTCCCGGGGCCCGCGTTGGCCATGGCCAGCAGGTACGGCCGGTCGAAGGCGAGGTCCGGGTGGAACTCGTCCTCGAACTGGTAGCCGGGACCCCCGGTGCCGTTCCCCAGCGGATCACCGCCCTGGATCATGAAACCGCTGATCACCCGATGGAAGACCGTGCCGTCGTACAGCCTGTCCGTGGTCTTCTCACCCGTCGCCGGGTTGACCCACTCACGCTCACCCTGGGCGAGCTCGACGAAGTTCCGGACCGTCTTGGGCGCGTGGTTCGGCAGGAGCCGGACTTCGACGTCGCCTTGGTTGGTCTTCAGGGTGGCGTAAAGCTGCTCAGCCACGATGTGCCTTCCGTTGCCTTTGCCTGACGCCCCGATCCTCGCACGGTGCGCGCGGCCCGTCGCCCGACGACCACCTCCGGGCGAATACCGTGCGCCGCCCTTGCGGAAAGCGACCCGACCGCACTCGGAACCGGAGCGCGGCGCGTCGATCCGTGGCATTGTCGGCAAGAAAGCTCCTGTTGCCCCAATGATCCGCTCTCGCACCCGCTCGCGTGTGCCTTCGGTCCGGGTTCCGGGCCCGCCCGCACGACCCATGACCCGGATGCCCGCGCGCGCATGCCCCGCGGCCGATCGACAGGCATGATCTCTAAAAGGGCGGAAAGGTGAAATACCGAACGCCACCGAGGAGGAGGAAACCGTGACCCGCATCGACAGCGTGCGCTCCGCGACCGGTTCGGCGAAGGACAGCGTGCTGCACGCCGCGGAAGTGGTGGCGCCCTACGCCGACACGGCCAGGGACAGGGCCGTGCACTACGCGCACGAGGCGCGCGTACGGCTCGCGCCCAAGGTGTCCCAGGCCACCGAGCAGGCTCGTGTCCAGTACGACGCTCATCTCGCGCCGCGCCTTGAACAAGCCCGCACCCATGTGCCGCCGAAGGTCGACCAGGCTGCCCAGGAGGCCGCCATCCGCACGCGCAAGGCTGCCCGCCAGGCCGCCGACTACTCCCGCCCGAGGTTCGAGCAGGCGGTGGCGGCGGCTCAGCCCGTCCGGGACGAGGCCGCGGCGCGCGGAGTCGCGGCCCTGGCCGCCCTTCGGGGCCAGGTCTCGGCCAAGGACATCCAGAAGCTGGTCCGCAAGAAGCAGCGGCGGGCCCGGGCCGGCCGCCTCGCGAAGGGGCTGGCCCTCGCGGGTGTCCTGGCGGGCGGTGCGTTCGCCGCCTGGAAGTGGTGGGACAAGCAGGCCAATCCCGACTGGCTGGTCGAGCCCCCGGCCGCGACCGAGGTTCCCGACAGCGGCCGCCTGACATCGGTCGACGGCAGCGGGAAGTCCACCCTCGACCCCGAGGTGGAGGCGAAGGAGGCCGAGGAGCAGGCGGCCGACCGCGACGACCGGCGCTGAGGCCCGCGCCACCGGCACGGTTCTGCGACAACATCGCTGTGGGGCGGAAGACTTGAGCGTCTTCCGCCCCACAGCGATGTTTCACGTGAAACGCCCCGCCTGCTCCCCTGCACGAGGGTGAGCTCCCCGGCGCCAAGGCACCGCACACCCGACCGCGGACAGTCACCAGAAGTGGACGGGCTCGCGCTGACCGTGACGATGGCGGGACGCACCCCTCACGGCGCACCGGCCCTGGTGAAGACACGCAAAAGCCCCTCAGACCAGCGTTTCCGCTGGCCGGAGGGGCTTCCCTGTGGAGCCTAGGGGAGTCGAACCCCTGACATCTGCCATGCAAAGACAGCGCTCTACCAACTGAGCTAAGGCCCCGGAAAAGGATGCCTGACCGGAAGGAACCCTCACCGGCGGCCGCCGCAGACCAGAGTACCGGGTCACCCCCCGGATCTCGCAAAAAGATTGGGGGTCCCCGTGGGCGACCACTCTCCGTAAGATGCTCGGACGTGGTTCGCTACAGCGAACCGCGGTACCTGGGGAAGCGATGGGGAGACGCAATGGACGCCGCACAGCAGGAAGCGACCGCGAGAGCACGGGAGCTGCAGCGGAACTGGTACGGGGAGCCGCTGGGGACGCTCTTCCGTAAGCTCATAGACGACCTGGGCCTCAACCAGGCCCGTCTCGCCGGGGTGTTGGGGCTCTCCGCGCCGATGCTGTCGCAGCTGATGAGCGGCCAGCGCGCGAAGATCGGCAACCCGGCCGTGGTACAGCGGGTGCAGCTGCTGCAGGACCTGGCGGGGCAGGTCGCCGACGGCAGTGTGAGCGCGGCCGAGGCGACCGAGCGCATGGACGAGATCAAGAAGTCGCAGGGCGGCTCCGTACTCAGCAACACCTCCCAGGCCACGAGCAGTTCGGGCGCCCCCACCGTGAAGCGCGTCGTCCGCGAGATCCAGTCGCTGCTGCGTTCCGTCTCGGCCGCCGGTGACATCATCGATGCCGCCGACACCCTCGCCCCCACCCACCCCGAGCTGGCAGAGTTCCTCCGGGTGTACGGCGCGGGCCGCACCTCCGACGCGGTCACGCACTACCAGGCGCACCAGAGCTGATCCGCCGAAGGCCCGGCCGTCGAACATCCCGCCGCTGGAAGGCCGTTACGGTCGCGCCCTTCCAGCCGCCGGACCCGGCAGTCGGGCCGCCGCACACCGGGCCCCGGCAGCCGGACGCCGTAGGCGGGTCCGGGACATGCCGGCGGTCCGGGGCCCGGTCCGCCGCCCAGGGCCTCGGAGAGAGGGGTCCGGGTACCCGGGCCCCGGCAGCGACCGCCGGACCGACCGCCGAAGGGGGAGCGACGCACGACCATGGGTGAGGTCTTCGCAGGCCGGTACGAACTGGCCGACCCGATCGGACGCGGGGGAGTCGGCGCGGTCTGGCGCGCCTGGGACCACCGCAGGCGCCGGTACGTCGCCGCCAAGGTCCTGCAGCAGAGCGACGCGCACTCGCTGCTGCGCTTCGTGCGTGAGCAGGCGCTGCGGATCGATCACCCCCATGTGCTCGCGCCGGCCAGCTGGGCCGCCGACGACGACAAGGTCCTGTTCACCATGGACCTGGTGACCGGTGGCTCGCTGGTCCACCTCGTCGGGGACTACGGACCGCTGCCGCCCGCCTTCGTCTGCACGCTCCTCGACCAGTTGCTCGCGGGGCTCGCCGCAGTGCACGCCGAGGGGGTCGTCCACCGCGACATCAAGCCCGCCAACGTGCTCCTCGAAGCGACCGGTACGGCCCGGCCGCGTCTGCGCCTGTCCGACTTCGGGATCGCGATGCGGCTGGGCGAGCCGCGGCTGACCGAGACCAACTACGTGGTGGGGACGCCCGGTTACTTCGCACCGGAGCAGATGATGGGATCCGATCCGGATTTCCCCGCCGACCTGTTCGCCGTGGGGCTGGTCGCCCTGTATCTGCTGGAGGGCGCCAAGCCCGACACGAAGGCGCTGGTCGAGCACTTCGCCGCGAGCGGCACCCCTGGAGCACCACGCGGCATACCCGAGCCCCTCTGGCAGGTGGTGGCCACGCTGCTGCAGCCGGACCCGCACGCGCGGTTCCGCACCGCCACGGGGGCACGCAAGGCGCTCGCCTCGGCCGCCGAACTGCTGCCCGAGCCCGGCCCGGACGACGAACTGGTCGAGGTCTTCGACCAGATCGGGCCTCTGCCGCCCGGTTTCGCACCGAAGGGGCCGCTCAGGACGGCACCGGGGCTGAGCACAGGCGCCTTACGGTCCGGGTCGCACCCGGCTTCCGGGGAGATACCCGGCCACGCCACCGGCTCCAGTGCTGACGCCGACTCCGCGTCCGGCTCCGGTCACGGCCCGGCGCGACGGCAGCCGGGTCCGGGTACGTTCTCGCAGGAGGTCGCCGCCGGTCACGTACGCCCGGTGCCGCTGGTGGGCAACGTGCCTCCGAAGCCCAGCGGGATGCCCGCCACCGGTGACATGTTCAGCGCGTCCGCCCCTGCCTCCACGCCGTCCCACGGCGCCCTCCACGGCGCCTCCGGCGGCGCGGCGTCAGGGCCCTCCACCATGTCGGACACCGGCAGCTTCCATCTCCCGCCGCCGCAGCTCGCCACCCCGCGGCCCGAGCGGCAGCCGCAGTCCCCGCCGCCCTCCGCGCCGCGCGGGTCCGGGCAGCTGCCCGCTCCCCGCTTTCCCCCGCACCGGCCCGTGCAGCCGGCCACTCCCCCGAAACCGGTCGCGCTCCCGCCGGCTCCCTTCCACGCCCCGCCCTTCGAGCCCACGTACGTCCCCGTCCCCGAAGCGGCGTCCCCGGCGGTACCCGTGGTCCGGCAGCCGGCGTCCGCTCCCAGTGCCCCGCAGGACCGCTCGCAGCCGGGCGGCCGGCGGCGCGCGAGGCGGCGCCCCGGTCCACCGGCGAAGGTGGTCGTCCCCGTCCTTCTTCTGGCCCTGGGATGCTTCGCCGTGGGCTTCTGGGCTCTGACCCGGATCTGAGCCCGGTCCGAGGTCCCCGCCCGAGCGCGAGCCCGGGCACCGGGAGGCTTGCGTGCCGGGACCGACGCCTGCGCGCGCGGCCCCGGCCGGGCTACCGGCCGCGCGGCGTCCCGCCGTGCTCGGCCGGGACCGCCGCCGGGGCCGCGGTGGCCGTGTCCGCGCTCTCCGGCGCCGTCCGGGCCCGCTTCCGGGCCCGCCCTCGCGCGATCGCCGTCCACGCCACGAGCAGCAGCACCAGCGCGCTCCCCGTGCCGATCCCGCTCGCAGCGACGACCTTCATCGCGGTGTCGTCGCCCTCCCACGTCCTTTCGGCGCCCTCCTCACGGCCGCTGCCGGGGGAGCGTGTGCCGGCGCCCGTGCTCGCCTCGGCGGACGGACCGTCGTCGGTTCCCTCGCGCGTCGCGGAGCCGACGTCGAACGCGTCACGGGGCGCGGCCTGGCCCACGTATCCGGGACCTGGCTTCGCGGAGCCGCTGACCCGCACGCTCAGCGTGAGTCCGAGCGGGCCGTCCCCGAACTTCTCCGCGACCTGGGACGCGAGGTGCACCACGAGGTAGTAGGAACCGGCGAACCGCATCCCGCTCACGCGGTCACCGGTCGCGTAGCGGTTGTCGAAGTCGACGGGCGGCAGGGGCTTGAGGGCGGCCGTGCGCTGCCTGCCGTCGTAGCCGGAGCCGATGTCGTCGACGAAGCCGCGCGCGGGGTTGTAGAGGGCCATGGCGAAGGCGGTCCCGACATAGCCGCTGCCGCCGTCGGAGCCCTCCAGCTCGGCCGAGGCGTAGACCTGCTGCCCCCAGTCGACCGGCACCGCGTAGAAGAGCGTCTGCCCGGCGCGGATCCCGTCCCGCCAGACGCCCTGCCCCAGGGGCGTCGCGGCGCTGAAACCCGTACCGCCCTCCCGGGGCTTCGCCTCACCGGGGAGCGGGTCGGGGGAAGCGGAGTCCCACGTCTCCGGCGGGCTCGTCGATCCTGCCTTCCGGACGGGCGGCTCCGAGACGTGGCCGAGTTCCAGGTCCCAGTCGTCCTGCGAGGACGGGGGCGCACTGGTGCGCTCGACGACCGCGTAGTACGTCCCGGCGTCCCGGCACAGGAACTCGTCCCGGCCCGCCTCACGCGCCGCCCAGGCGGCGATGGGGTGCGGACTGCGGGTCGCGCCGAAGTGTGAGGCCTCGCCGGAGCACACATGGCCGTTGGCGTCCTGTACGGACACCTTGACGCCGTCCGAGGAGGACACCGTCGCCCCCGGCGGGGGAACGGCGGTGGCGGACACGTACGCGCTCGCCGTCTCGTCGAGGTCGAGGCGGTAGTAGAGCTTGGCCCCGGGCTCGATGGAACTCCGGTAGGTCTTCCCGGGATCGAGACGCACCGCGCTCGACGTCCCCGTCGCTCCCTCGACGGTCCTGGCGTCCTCGGCGAAGGCGTACGGCGTCGGCGCATCCCCCTCGACCGCTCGTGCGCGCGGACCGGCAGGCGTGGCACCGTCGGCGGACCGTGCGGAAGCCCGCGAGACTCCCGGCGCCGCTCCGACAGCCCGCGTTCTAGCGCCGGATGGGGCCGGGGCAGCCGCAACAGGCCCTGCACCGGCCGCGAACGCCGGCGCGGGAGCGTCAACCGCCCCTGGGGCGACGGCCGCTGCCGCGTGGCCGGGGAGCACCGCCACCACGTACAGAGCGCCCAGCGTCGCTCCCGCGACCGCTGTTCCCCGGCGGCGCACCGCCTGCCCACCGCGCCGCACTCCGCGCCACCCCATCAGGCGCCACCCCCGAACCTGGCCGTTGCCGGGCTGATCGTCCCGGACCGTGGCCCATCCTGCCCGGTCGGGCGGCACGCTATCCGCGCAATCGGAACGTGCGTCCGAAACACCGCCCACAGGAGCGGCGAGTTTGCCAGTGCAACCGTCTGCCGTGCCGGGGTGCGGCGAGCGAGCCGGGGAATCCCGTCGCCGCGCCGGGAACGGCGGCCCCGGAGAACACAGAACCCCGGCCGCCGAAGCGACCGGGGTCTGCTCTGAGACTGGTGTCGATACTCACGAACCCGTGGGCACGGAGTCAGTCGCCTCCGTCCACAGATCCTGCTCGGCGCGATCCGCCTGGATCTGGCGGTACACGAGGAGCCCGCCGATGGCGGCCAGTGCGACCAGGAGAAGCTTCTTCACCGCGCGACCTCGTCCTTCGTTGACGTAGGGGACCTCTGGCGCCCGACTATACACACCGGCCGATACCGATCAGTGACCTGCGTCGGTACCCAACTCCCGCGACCGGGACAGCAGTAGAAGTGGACAACGGCGTTCCGATCGCTGGGTGATCACACCTCCACACACTGTGACTTTTCACCGCTGTCCCCTCCCTTTGGGAACTATCGGGACCTCCTGCGTCCATCCGAGTGGTGTTCATCTGAACATCGACGCGCCACGGGCGTTGGTCCACCACTTCGCGGCCCGCATACACATCATGAGGAAAGTACGCAAATCGCCTGACCCGAAAGTGAGGGGCCATGACCCAGAACAAGGTCATGAAGCTGTGGACAGCGGTCGTCACCGCCTTCCTGGCGCTGTGCACGGCGCTCGGACTCATCACCACCGCCGCGGCCGGCGCGGTACCGCAGGACGGACCGTCGCGCAACAGCGCGCCGCAGGTGACCGTTCCTTCGATGGCCCACTGGACCGTGGCCTACAGCCATTCCCTGCCCCCCACGATGAAGCAACGGATCCACGCCGAGGCACACGGTTCCTCTCCCAGCTGTCGCCTCCGGCCACAGAGGGAGGACGGCACGGACGCGGACGACCAGGTCACCGCCGAGGAAGCGTCCGCCCGGGCCGCGCAGGAGACCGGCCCCGGCTGCGAGGCCCCGCTCCGGCACTGACGGGGGCCGAAGCGCCACCACCAGAGGCCTTCCCGCCTCGATACGCCCCCTCAGGTGCGCCACCGGCGAAGACGCCCGGCACCGCACCCGGCCCGCTCGACACCGGCCCGTTCGACACCGCCCGGCCTGTCTCGATACCGGCTCGCTCGGTACCAGCCGGCTCGACCCCGGCCGAGGCCGCCACACGGCCGCCCACCGGCGAGGCACCACCGCACCATGGGCACCCTCAGAACCTCCAGCACCTCCAGCACCTGTCGAAGACCCTCGTCGTCCCCACGGCGCCTCTTCGACGTCGGCCGCTCCCTCGCGCGCCCCGCCCGCCCCTCCGCCGGCGACGGCCGCGTCCCCGGACGCGCTGACCCCGTACCACCGACAGACCGCCCAACCCTCCTGACGTAGCGGCGAACTTGCGTACGAAGCCACCCAGGAAGAAACCCGGTGCTCGAAGGAGCGCAGACGCCGAAGACCCCCAGCCACAAGTGGCTGGGGGTCTTCGCGTGTGCCGCGGCGATGATCAGACAGGCCGGCCGGCACAGGAACCGGGGCTCAGCGCGCGCTGTGGGCGACGGCTGCCACCGGAGCCGTGCCGTGGCGCTCGGCGAGCAGCCGCCTGCGATGGCTTCTCCGGCGGAAGGCGGTGACGAGGACGATGACGGCGCCGCCGACGATTCCGAGCACCGGGAGAAGGATGGCCGACAACAGCCAGCCTCCGAACGTGACAAGGCCCCCGGGGTCCCCGATCGCGTACCGGGACGGCCCTTCGGAGGTGCAGGTGACCTGGTAGTCGCCTGCCCGCGGCACGTCGATGGTGTAGAGCGGGTTCCAGGTCTCGTGCCGGGTGAGGAACACGTCGATTCCCGGACTGGTGAGACCGGGGTCGCCCGGGCCGGTGATGTCGCACGCCTGGGCTGGAGACGGACCTCGCTCCTTGATCCAGATCGCCCTCTCGTGTTCCGGTGCGAGCCGCAGAGTGACGGTGTCACCGTTGGCGAACTGGTGGTCCGTGTCCACCGCGTTGATCGCTTCTTTGAACTGGTACACGCCGATGGCTGTACCCAGCACGATCAGCACGACGGTGATCGCGGCCGCCGTCGCATACCAGTGACGACCGGGCCTGAGCTCGTTCGCCGGTATATGCGGCGAGGGAGAGGGCTGCATCGCCACACCCTAGATCACCCTTGCCGCCCGGCATCCGCTCCTCGGCGTCGGTACACCCGCCGAGCGCCGCGCATGAACAGGATGAAGACTGTCCGGACGGCCATGAGCACCGTGGTGAGGGCGAGCGCACGGGCACTCACATCAATGATCGTGGTCCAGGGATCGGGCAGGTCAAGAAGGAACGAGAGTTCTCTGAGCGCTGCGGCCAGCCTGAACATGAAGGGCAGCCATTCCCCGTGAGTCCGTGAACCCCGCCTCACTGGCTGTCTGCCGCCTGTGCCGCCGACGGGTCACCCGGCTGAGGGGGACGCTCAGGATGATCACCGAGGCGGGCACCCATAGGTCCCACCAATGCACCGCGCGCTGCACGGCTCTCCCCCTTACTGCTCTGAGCCCTGTCCATACGGGCGATGAGTTGCTGGAGGACCCGCTCACCGGCTGACCGCTGTCGTTCGCCGCCGTTGGTGTCACCTGGTGGTGTCAAAAGACCCCCGGACCGATGGTCCGGGGGTCTTCTCGCATGTGGGGCTAACAGGATTTGAACCTGTGGCCTCATCCTTATCAGGGATGCGCTCTAACCAACTGAGCTATAGCCCCGCCGCGCTCTGCGGTGTGTGTCCCGCGCGCTGACCCCTGAAGATTAGCGCACGACGCGGCCAGTCCCAAAATCGATGGTTCCGGGGTGCCCGCGTGGCGGGCCCGGTCCCCTGGAACGGGGAACGGGCCGGACCGGCATGCGTGTCAGAAGCCCCGCGTCGGGGCCTCCCACAACGTTTACTCGTCCTCAGCGAGCGTCAGCTCGACGCCGCCGACGAAGCCCGCCGAGAGGTTGTAGATGAACGCGCCGAGGGTCGCGAGCGCCGTGGCGAGGATGACGTCGATGACCGCGATGACCGTGGTGAACAGCAGGACGTTCGGCAGCGACAGGAACGACTGCAGGTCGAAGCCGTTGGACTCGTTCGAGCCGGTGGCCTCGGAGATCGTGCCGCCGACCGTGGAGAAGACACCCATCGCGTCCATGACCATCCACAGCACCGCCGCCGCCACGATCGTGCAGATGCCGAGCGCGATGGACAGCAGGAAGCTGACCTTCATGACCGACCACGGGTCGGCCTTGGCCACCCGCAGTCGCGCCTTGCGCGTGCGCGGTGTCGTACGCGCCCCGGTACGCGGCCTGCGGATGCCGCCCGACGGGGCGGCCTGGTAGGCCTGCGGCGGGTGGTACGGCCCGGCCGGCTGCTGCGGCTGCCGCTCCCCCGGCAGCGCGGAGCCGGCCGGCTGTGCGGCCGGAGCGGCTCCGGCCGAGGCAGCCGGGCCCGGTCCGCCCGCGTACTGCTGGGCCTGCGGGCCTCGGGTGTCGGTCACAGTTCCCCCCTGGGATCCATGAGAGTCATGGGAGTCAGCTCTGTCCATGGCGGGGCCACGGCCGCCGTCCTTCTCGGTACCTTTCGAGGTACCGGACGCTCCGGCGCCCGTGGCTCCACTCACGATGACTCACTCCTCGCGCTACTCGGCCGAGGACTGCTCGCCCTCTTCCGTGCCGACGGCCTCCACGCCCTCGGCGGTCTCGTCGACGGCCTCGTCGCCGTCGACTTCCTCCGCCTCACGGCCGGCCTCGGCGTTACGAGCGATACCGACCACGGCATCGCGCTTGCCCAGATTGATCAGTTGGACGCCCATGGTGTCACGGCCCGTCTCCCTGACCTCGTTGACTCGCGTACGAATCACACCGCCGGACAGCGTGATGGCGAGGATTTCGTCGGTCTCCTCGACCACCAGCGCGCCGACGAGTTCCCCGCGGTCCTCGACGATCTTGGCAGCCTTGATGCCGAGGCCGCCGCGGCCCTGGACGCGGTACTCGTCGACAGCGGTCCGCTTCGCGTACCCGCCGTCTGTGGCAGTGAACACGAACGTACCGGGTCGAACAACATTCATCGAGAGCAGCTGGTCTCCCCCACGGAAACTCATGCCCTTCACACCCGACGTCGCACGCCCCATCGGGCGCAGCGCGTCGTCCGTGGCGGTGAACCTGATCGACTGCGCCTTCTTGCTGATGAGCAGCAGATCGTCCTCGGCGGACACCAGCTCGGCACCGATCAGCTCGTCGTCCGAGCCGTCCTCCGTCTCGCGGAGGTTGATCGCGATGACACCGCCGGAACGCGGGGAGTCGTAGTCCTTGAGGGACGTCTTCTTGACCAGACCGCCCTTGGTGCCCAGCACCAGGTAGGGCGCCGCCTCGTAGTCACGGATCGCGAGGATCTGGGCGATCGCCTCGTCGGGCTGGAAGGCCAGCAGGTTGGCGACGTGCTGGCCACGCGCCTCACGGCCGGCGTCCGGCAGTTCGTACGCCTTGGCGCGGTAGACGCGGCCCTTGTTGGTGAAGAACAGCAGCCAGTGGTGGGTCGTCGACACGAAGAAGTGGTCGACGATGTCGTCCTGCTTCAGCTTGGTGCCGCGTACGCCCTTGCCGCCGCGCTTCTGGGAGCGGTAGTCCTCGGTCTTGGTGCGCTTGATGTAGCCGCCGCGCGTGATGGTGACGACGATGTCCTCTTCGGCGATCAGGTCCTCGATGGACATGTCCCCGTCGAAGGGCACCAGCTTGGAGCGCCGGTCGTCGCCGTACTTCTCGACGATCGCGGTGAGCTCCTCGCTGATGATGCCGCGCTGGCGCACCGGCGAGGCGAGGATCGCGTTGTACTCGGTGATCTTCGCCTGGAGCTCGTCGTGCTCCTGGATGATCTTCTGTCGCTCCAGAGCGGCGAGCCGGCGCAGCTGCATCTCGAGGATGGCGTTGGCCTGGATCTCGTCGATCTCCAGGAGGCCCATCAGGCCTTCACGGGCGATGTCGACGGTGTCGCTGCGCCGGATCAGCGCGATGACCTCGTCGATGGCGTCCAGGGCCTTCAGGAGGCCGCGCAGGATGTGCGCGCGCTCCTCGGCCTTGCGCAGCCGGAACTTCGTCCGCCGGACGATGACCTCGATCTGGTGTGCCACCCAGTGCCGGATGAAGGCGTCCAGCGAGAGGGTGCGGGGCACGCCGTCGACGAGCGCCAGCATGTTGGCGCCGAAGTTCGTCTGGAGGTCTGTGTGCTTGTAGAGGTTGTTGAGGACGACCTTGGCGACCGCGTCCCTCTTGAGCACGATCACGAGCCGCTGGCCCGTACGGGAGGAGGTCTCGTCACGGACGTCGGCGATGCCGCCGATCCTGCCGTCCTTCACCAGGTCGGCGATCTTCTGCGCGAGGTTGTCCGGGTTGACCTGGTAGGGCAGCTCGGTGACCACCAGGCACTGGCGGTTCTGGATCTCCTCGACCTCGACGACCGCGCGCATCGTGATGGAGCCGCGGCCCGTGCGGTACGCCTCCTCGATGCCCTTGCGGCCCACCACGAGGGCGCCCGTCGGGAAGTCGGGGCCCTTGATCCGCTCGATGAGGGCGTCCAGGAGCTCCTCGTGGGAGGCTTCCGGGTTCTCCAGGTACCACTGGGCGCCGGACGCGACCTCACGGAGGTTGTGCGGCGGGATGTTGGTCGCCATACCGACCGCGATACCGGCGGAACCGTTGATCAGCAGGTTCGGGAAGCGGGCCGGCAGGACGGTCGGCTCCTGGGAGCGGCCGTCGTAGTTGTCCTGGAAGTCGACGGTCTCCTCGTCGATGTCGCGGACCATCTCCATGGACAGCGGCATCATCTTGCACTCGGTGTACCGCATGGCGGCCGCCGGGTCGTTGCCGGGAGAGCCGAAGTTGCCGTTGGAGTCGACCAGCGGCATCCGCATCGACCACGACTGCGCCAGGCGCACCAGGGCGTCGTAGATCGAGGAGTCGCCGTGGGGGTGGTAGTTGCCCATGACATCGCCGACGACGCGGGCGCACTTGTAGAAGCCCTTCTCGGGCCGGTAGCCGCCGTCGTACATGGCGTACAGGACGCGGCGGTGGACGGGCTTGAGACCGTCCCGGACGTCGGGCAGCGCGCGGGACACGATGACGGACATCGCGTAGTCGAGGTACGAGCGCTGCATCTCCGTCTCGAGCCCGACGGGCTCGACGCGCAGGCTGATGCCGCCCTCTTCTTCAGGTGTGCTGGTGGAGTTGTCGTCGGCCATTGCTGGTGAGGATCCTTTCCGGTGCGGTCAGCTGAGACCGACTCAGATGTCGAGGAAGCGGACGTCCTTGGCGTTGCGCTGGATGAACGCGCGGCGTGCCTCGACGTCCTCGCCCATCAGGACCGAGAAGAGGTCGTCGGCCTGGGCGGCGTCGTCGAGGGTGACCTGGCCGAGGACGCGGTGCTCCTGGTCCATGGTGGTGATGCGCAGCTCCTCGGCGTTCATCTCGCCGAGGCCCTTGAAGCGCTGGACCGAGTCGTCGCGGATCCGCTTGCCGTTCTGCCGACCGAGCTCGATCAGCGCGTCCCGCTCACGGTCCGAGTAGGCGTACTCGAAGTCGTCCCGGCCCCACTTGATCTTGTACAGCGGGGGGCGGGAGAGGAAGACGTGACCGGACTCGACGAGCGGCCGCATGAAGCGGAACAGGAACGTCAGCAGCAGGGTGTTGATGTGCTGGCCGTCGACGTCGGCGTCCGCCATCAGGATGATCTTGTGATAGCGGAGCTTCTCGATGTCGAAGTCCTCGTGGACCCCGGTGCCGAAGGCCGAGATCAGCGCCTGGATCTCCTGGTTCTGCAGGATCTTGTCGATCCGCGCCTTCTCGACGTTGAGGATCTTGCCTCGGATCGGGAGGATCGCCTGGTACTGCGGGTTGCGGCCGGACTTGGCCGAACCGCCGGCGGAGTCACCCTCGACGATGAAGATCTCGCACTTGGTGGGGTCGTTCGACTGGCAGTCGGAGAGCTTGCCCGGCAGGGACGCCGATTCGAGCAGACCCTTGCGGCGGGTGAGGTCGCGGGCCTTGCGGGCCGCCACGCGCGCGGTGGCCGCCTGGATCGACTTGCGGATGATGTCCGCGGCCTCGTTCGGGTTGCGGTCCAGCCAGTCGTTGAGGTGCTCGTAGACCGCCTTCTGCACGAAGGTCTTCGCCTCCGTGTTGCCCAGCTTGGTCTTCGTCTGCCCCTCGAACTGCGGCTCGCTCAGCTTGATCGAGATGATCGCGGTCAGACCCTCGCGGATGTCGTCACCCGTGAGGTTGTCGTCCTTCTCCCGCAGCAGCTTCTTGTCGCGCGCGTACTTGTTGATCAGCGAGGTCAGCGCCGCACGGAAGCCCTCCTCGTGCGTACCGCCCTCGTGCGTGTGGATGATGTTGGCGAAGGAGTAGACGCCCTCGCTGTAACCGCTGTTCCACTGCATGGCGACTTCGAGGGAGAGCATGCGCTCCTTGTCCTCGGCCTCGAGGTCGATCACGGTGGGGTGGACGACCTCTCCCTTGCGGGAGTTGAGGTAGCGCACGTAGTCGAGGATGCCGCCCTCGTAGTGGTACGTGACCGTCCTGGCCTCGTCCTTCTCGTCCGCACCCGCCTCGTCGGCCCCGATGGTGGCCTTCGCCACCTCGCGCTCGTCAGTGAGTCTGATCGTCAAACCCTTGTTGAGGAACGCCATCTCCTGGAAGCGCCGCGACAGCGTCTCGAAGGAGTACTCGGTGGTCTCGAAGATGTCGCCGTCGGCCCAGAAGGTGACCGACGTGCCGGTCTCCTCGGTCTCCTCGTGCCGGGCGAGCGGGGCCGTCGGAACGCCCAGCTTGTAGTCCTGCGTCCAGCGGTGGCCGTCGGTCCTGACCTCGACCGAGACCTTCGAGGACAGCGCGTTCACGACGGAGACACCCACGCCGTGCAGACCTCCGGAGACCGCGTAGCCGCCGCCGCCGAACTTGCCGCCCGCGTGCAGCACGGTCAGCACGACCTCGACGGCCGGCTTCCCCTCGGAGGGGACGATGCCCACCGGGATGCCGCGACCGTTGTCCACGACCCGTACGCCGCCGTCGGCGAGGATCGTGACGTCGATCGTGTCGGCGTGGCCGGCCAGCGCCTCGTCGACGGAGTTGTCGACGACCTCCTGCACCAGGTGGTGCAGGCCGCGCTCACCGGTCGAGCCGATGTACATACCGGGTCGCTTGCGGACCGCGTCCAGACCCTCGAGGACTGTGATGGCGCTGGCGTCGTATGCCGTGCCCGTGACCTCGCCGTTCGAGGTAGGGGCCTCGGCGTCGACGCCTGCGTCGGTGGACGGGATGTTCTCGTTGGGGTTGCCGGAATCGGCCACGAAGCGCCCTTTCTGGCACAGCACAAGCCGGTCTCCAGGCTGTGGCCGGAGCGGCTGCGGCGTGTTGCGTAGGTAAGCCTTAGTCAGCGGTGCACACCATTTTCCCGGTGGTCCCCGCGAACGGGGCGGGATTCTCGCTCAGTCTACCGGTAGCGCCGACAGTGATGGGGGTTTGCCGGTACCTGAGTCCGCATGTGCCGCCCTGAACCGGACTCACCCGACTCCCCATATACGGAAAGGGGCTCCAAGAGGCTCACAGCGGCACTCAGCGCTTCGAGGTGTCAACCCGTTGCTACCGGGGAGTCACCTCACCCGTAGGTGTCACCCGGACCGGTGCTCCCCGGGGCTCGCAGAGGGCCGAAACGCCTGGTGGGACCGGCGGGACCCTGCACCTTGATCACCCGCACGGAGCCGTGCCCGAGATCCTGGTTCAGCCGCGCGACCAGCTGCGGAGCCAGCAGACGCAGGTTCGTCGCCCACGCCGTCGAATCGCAGCGGACCGTCAGGATCCGCTCGTCCTCGTCGTACCTCTCGGGCACACAGTGCTTGGCCAGGTCGTCGCCGACGATCTCCGGCCAGCGCCCCATGACGCCGCCCACCGCGGCCGGGGTCTCCCACCCGCGCTCGTTGATGAGCCGGTTGATCGCCGCCCCGAGCGCCATCGGATCGCGTCCGTCCGCCCGCGCGCCGGAACGCAGCCCGCCCCTGCGGGCCTGCTTCTTCTGCTGGGCCGCGTCCCCACGCGCGCGTGCCTGCTCCTTCGCGGCGCGCAGGGCCACGCGCGCGAGGTCGACGCCGGAGGGCTCCGCCGCCTTGCCGCGGCCGCGGTCCTCCTGGGGGCCCTGCGGGCCGTTGTGGCCCCGCGGGTCCTGCGGACCGTCCGGCGACGTGTTCTTCGTCATACGCGCTCCACGGAGCCCTCGGAGACGACGTACCGCGTTCCCGTCAGCACCTCCGGCACGTCGTCCTCCACCGCGGCCGTCACCAGCACCTGCTCCCCGGGAGCCACCAGCTCGGCCAGTCGCTCACGGCGCCGGGAGTCCAGCTCGGCGAAGACGTCGTCGAGGACCAGCACGGGCTCGTTGCCCTCCGCCCTGAGCAGCTCGTACGAGGCCAGGCGCAGCGACAGCGCGTACGACCAGGACTCCCCGTGGGACGCGTACCCCTTCGCCGGCATCCTGCCCAGCCGGAGCAGCAGATCGTCGCGCTGCGGACCCACCAGGGTCACGCCTCGTTCGATCTCCTGCTTGCGGGACTCGGCGAGCGCGGCCATGAGCTGCTCGTACAGCTCCTCGCGCGCGTGGCCGACGATCTCCGGCGACGAGGGCCGGTACTCCAGGGCGACCGGTCCTCCGCCCGGCGCCAGCTGCTCGTACGCCTTGTCGGCCAGCGGCTGCAGCGCGGCGACCAGGTCGAGCCGCTGGGCGAGCAGTTCGGCGCCCACCCGCGCGAGGTGCTGGTCCCACACGTCGAGCGTCGACAGGTCCATCGTCCGGCCGCCGTGGCGGCGCGCCAGGGCGGCGGACTTCAGGAGCGTGTTGCGCTGTCTGAGGACCCGGTCGTAGTCCGACCGGACACCGGCCATGCGCGGGGAGCGTGCGGTGATCAGCTCGTCCAGGAAGCGGCGCCGCTCCCCGGGATCGCCCTTCACCAGCGCGAGGTCCTCGGGCGCGAACAGCACCGTCCGGACGATCCCCAGCACATCCCGCGGTCTGACCTGGGACGACCTGTTGATGCGGGCCCGGTTGGCCTTCCCCGGGTTGAGTTCCAGCTCGACCAGCTGCTGCCGCTCGCCCTGACGGACCTGGGCCCGGACGATCGCGCGGTCGGCGCCCATCCGCACGAGCGGTGCGTCGGAGGAGACCCGGTGGCTGCCGAGGGTGGCCAGATAGCCGACGGCCTCGACCAGGTTCGTCTTGCCCTGGCCGTTCGGCCCCACGAACGCGGTGACGCCCGGGTCGAGCGGCACCTCGGCCCGGGCGTACGAGCGGAAGTCGGCCAGCGACAGATGCGTGACGTGCATGGTCGTCGCCGACCTCCCCCAGCGTTCGGATCCGCTCAGCGGACCGGTGGACTACTTCTTCTCGACCGCGTGGCCGCCGAACTGGTTGCGCAGCGCCGCGATCATCTTCATCTGCGGCGAGTCGTCCTGCCGCGAGGCGAAACGGGCGAACAGCGACGCCGTGATCGCGGGAAGCGGCACCGCGTTGTCGATGGCCGCCTCGACCGTCCAGCGGCCCTCCCCGGAGTCCTGCGCGTAACCCCGCAGCTGCTCCAGGTGCTCGTCCTCGTCGAGGGCGTTGACCGCCAGGTCGAGCAGCCAGGAACGGATGACCGTGCCCTCCTGCCAGGAGCGGAAGACCTCGCGCACATCGGTGACCGAGTCGACCTTCTCCAGCAGCTCCCAGCCCTCGGCGTAGGCCTGCATCATGGCGTACTCGATGCCGTTGTGGACCATCTTGGCGAAGTGGCCGGCGCCGACCTTGCCCGCGTGCACGGAACCGGCGTCGCCCTCGGGCTTGAGGGCGTCGAAGACGGGCTGCACCTTGGCGACGTTCTCCGCGTCGCCGCCGTACATCAGTGCGTAGCCGTTCTGCAGGCCCCAGACACCGCCGGAGACGCCGCAGTCGACGAAGCCGATGCCCTTGGCCGCCAGCTCCTCGGCGTGCTTCTCGTCATCGGTCCAGCGGGAGTTCCCGCCGTCCACCACGACGTCCCCGGGCTCGAGCAGCTCGGCGAGCTGGTCGACGGTGGACTGGGTGGGGGCACCGGCCGGGACCATCACCCACACCACGCGCGGACCCTTGAGCCTGCCCACAAGCTCCTCGAGGCTGTGGACATCGGCGAGATCCGGGTTGCGGTCGTATCCGATGACGGTGTGACCTGCGCGGCGAATCCGCTCGCGCATGTTGCCGCCCATCTTGCCGAGGCCGACGAGACCGAGCTCCATCAATTGTTCCTTAGGTTCGCGACGTGGTGGGTAGGCACCTTGGTACCCGCCTCCGAGCCTAAACCCGCAGGCTCACGCACACCTGTGGGCATACGCGCTCATACGTACTCCCACCTGCGGCTTCGCGCCCCGGCCCGGCGGCCCGCCGCGAAGCCCGCCGCTTCTGCCGTTTCCGCTCCGGCCGCCCGGCGCGGCGGCCGGAGCGGAAACCGCTCAGCCGCTCAGCCGCACCGGCATGATCAGGTACTTGTACGCGTCGTCCGCCTCGGCGTCCAGGGCGGGCTTGCCGCTCAGCAGGGCCGGCTTCGTGGACGTCGTGAAGGAGAGCTGGGCCACCGGCGAGTCGATGGCGCTCAGACCGTCGAGCAGGAAGGTCGGGTTGAAGGCGATCGAGATGTCGTCGCCCTCCAGCTGCGCGTCGACCCTCTCCACAGCCTGTGCGTCGTCGCTGGAACCGGCCTCCAGGATCAGGACACCCTGCTCGAAGCTCAGCCGCACCGGGGTGTTCCGCTCGGCGACCAGGGCCACACGCTTGACGGCCTCCACGAAGGGGGCGGTCTCGATGACGGCCACCGAGTTGAACTCCGTGGGGAACAGCGTGCGGTACTTCGGGAGGTCGCCCTCGAGCAGGCGGGTGGTGGTGCGGCGGCCGGCGCCCTCGAAGCCGATCAGGCCCTCGCCGGCCCCCGAGCCGGACAGCGCCAGGATCACGCTGTCGCCGCTCGTGAGCGCCTTGGCGGTGTCCAGGAGCGTCTTGGCGGGCACCAGGGCGACCGCGGACGCCTCCGGGTTCTCCGGCTTCCACAGGAACTCCCGGACCGCGAAGCGGTAGCGGTCGGTGGAGGCCAGTGTGACCCTGTCGCCCTCGATCTCGATGCGCACACCGGTCAGCACCGGAAGCGTGTCGTCACGGCCGGCCGCGATGGCCACCTGGGCGGCGGCGGAGGCGAAGACCTCGCCGGGCACGGTGCCGGTCGCCGTCGGCATCTGCGGCAGGGCCGGGTACTCCTCCACAGGCAGGGTGTGGAGTGTGAATCGCGAGGAGCCGCAGACCACGGTCGCCCGTACACCGTCTGTGGAGATCTCCACCGGCCGGTTGGGCAGGGCGCGGCAGATGTCCGCGAGCAGGCGGCCGGAGACGAGGACGGTGCCCTCCTCGTCGACCTCCGCGTCCACGGACACCCGCGCCGAGACCTCGTAGTCGAAGCTGGAGAGGCTCAGGGCGCCCTCCTCGGCCTTCAGGAGGAGGCCGGCGAGCACAGGCGCCGGCGGACGGGCCGGGAGGCTGCGTGCCGCCCAGGCCACTGCCTCCGCGAGTACGTCGCGTTCCACCCGGATCTTCACCGTTGCCGCCTCCGTCTGTTGCCGGCGCTCTCGCCCTGCTGGCCTTCGTCCTGTGACTCGGCGTCGCCGGTCCCGGTGAGGGGTAGGACGCCGGGGACCAGTCTGACGCACCGCACTGACAGTAGGTGCCCGTCGGGGTCAAGTCGTGCCGAGCGGCACCGGAGCCCCGGACAGCGAGTTGTGCACAGCCCCTCCTTCGAAACGGATTCCCAGCTCTCTCTAGTTGGGAGTAGTAGTAGGGGCTGTGGATACCGTGGATAACCCCGTTTCCGCAGCTCAGAGGCGGAATTTTATCCACTGACCCTGTGGGTGGAGGCGGTGGACAACCGGGCTCCGCTGTGGACGGGGAAAAGTTCTGCACACACCGTGCACAGGAGAGGGCTACTTCTCCCCAGCGCCGTCCCCAGTTTTACCCGCGTTCCCCACAGGCCAACCCGGCACCTTGATGTGACGCCTTTCACTCGACACGGTGAGAGGGCGCCTGAAGTTGCCGAACAGTGGACAGCGGTGTGGAGAAGCTGGTGATCACTGGGGACAACCGGCCCGCGCCTGTGGGTTGCCGGTGGACAACTCGGCGCACAGCCTGTGGATCATTTCCCTGTCCACACCCTGTGGAGATCCTTCGTCCACGGATCCACAGGTGCCTGACCTGGCTGGATGCGTTTTCACCAGGGTCCCCTGTGGACACGGTCTGGAAAACTCTCCGGTCCCCAGGGTGTGGACGCGAGAAAGTCACCGAATCTGTGGAGAGCGGCCGTAACCCGGGCCGTCTTCGAACAGGGGCCGCCCGGGAGGCCGGACGCGGTGGCCTGGGGAGGCTGGAGGCGTGGGCGTCGGGCGGCCGCGATCGGGAGCGTCGGAGGCCGTCCGCGGCCGCCTCGAAGGACGGGCGGAGCGTCGGACCGGCGGAGCCCGGCGCCGGGCGGGGAACGGCGAAGGCGCCCTCGGGAGCGTGTCCCGGGGCGCCCTCAGCGGCGTACAGCTGTGCCGGTCAGCCGTTCTTGATGCGGTTGGTGAGCTCGGTGACCTGGTTGTAGATGGAGCGTCGCTCGGCCATCAGCGCGCGGATCTTGCGGTCGGCGTGCATGACGGTCGTGTGGTCGCGTCCGCCGAACTGGGCGCCGATCTTCGGCAGGGACAGGTCGGTGAGCTCGCGACACAGGTACATCGCGATCTGGCGGGCCGTCACCAGGACGCGGCTGCGCGAGGATCCGCACAGGTCGTCCACCGTCAGCCCGAAGTAGTCCGCGGTCGCCGCCATGATGGCCGTCGCGGTGATCTCGGGGGCCGAGTCCTCGCCACCGGGGATCAGGTCCTTGAGGACGATCTCCGTCAGGCCGAGGTCCACCGGCTGCCGGTTGAGCGAGGCGAACGCCGTGACCCGGATCAGCGCGCCCTCCAGCTCCCGGATGTTGCGGGAGATGCGGGACGCGATGAACTCCAGGACCTCCGGAGGCGCGTTCAGCTGCTCCTGGACGGCCTTCTTGCGGAGGATCGCGATACGGGTCTCCAGCTCGGGCGGCTGGACGTCGGTGATCAGACCCCACTCGAAACGGTTCCGCAGCCGGTCCTCCAGGGTCACCAGCTGCTTGGGCGGCCGGTCGCTGGAGAGCACGATCTGCTTGTTCGCGTTGTGGAGCGTGTTGAAGGTGTGGAAGAACTCCTCCTGCGTCGACTCCTTGTCCGCCAGGAACTGGATGTCGTCGACCAGCAGGATGTCCATCTCGCGGTACCGCTTGCGGAAGCTGTCGCCCTTGCCGTCGCGGATCGAGTTGATGAACTCGTTGGTGAACTCCTCCGAGCTCACGTACCGCACCCGCGTGCCGGGATACAGGCTGCGCGCGTAGTGCCCGATCGCGTGCAGCAGATGCGTCTTGCCGAGGCCGGACTCCCCGTAGATGAAGAGGGGGTTGTACGCCTTCGCGGGCGCCTCGGCGACGGCGACCGCCGCCGCGTGGGCGAAGCGGTTGGACGCGCCGATGACGAACGTGTCGAAGAGGTACTTCGGGTTGAGGCGTGCGGTGGGCTCGCCCGGTCCGGTCGCCGGCGCCGGCTGCGCGGCCAGGGGGCCGGGGGCGCCGCTGGAGGCGGGCAGCGAGGGGCCGCCGCGGTGGACGCGCCCGTGGCCGCCGCCGGCCGGGGGCTCCTGGAGGTCGCGGCGGTCGCCGCGCTGGTCGTAGTCCGCCCGGGGCTGCTCGTAGTCGAGGCGCTGCTGCTCGTAGGGCGGGCGCTCCATCGGCTGGGGGCGGTAGTCCTGGGAGGGCGACGCGTACGGGTCCCGGTCGGGGAAGCCGAGGCGCTGCTGCTGCCAGCCGTAGTCGTCCGGGGCGGGGCGGGGCCAGCCGCCCGGTTCCTGCCGCTGGTAGTCCGGGTAGGCGGGCCGCGCGGTCGGGAGCTGGTCGGGCCGGGGCGCCTGCTGCTGGTCGCCGGGCCCGCCGGTGGACTGGTCCGGGTGGCCGGCGCGGTGGCCCTCGGAACGGTGGCCCTCGGTGCGCTGGGGCTCCGGACGGTGGGTGTCCTGCCGGTGGGGCTCGGAGCGGTGGGTGTCCGCGCGGTGCCGGCCGTACCCCTCGTAGCCGTCGCGGGGCGGGGCGTCGTAGTCGTCACGGCGCTGAGCGTCGTAGGGATCGCGGCCCTGCCCCTCGTATCCCTCGCGTCCCCGGCCGTCGTAGGTGTCACGGCCCTGGGCGGTGGGGAGCTCGGGCTCCTCGTAGCGGTGCTGGGAGGACGGCGGCGGGGAGGGCTCGCCCACGGAGTCGTCGACGGTGATCGCGATGCGGATCGGACGGCCGCACTCCCGGGTCAGGGTGTCGCTGACGATCGGCGCGAGGCGTCCCTCGAGTACGCCCTTCGCGAACTCGTTCGGAACGGCGAGCAGCGCGGTGTCGGCGACCAGGGCCAAGGGCTGGCAGCGCTTGATCCAGTGTTCGTCCTTCGCCTCGACCCCTTGCCCGCGGCCTTCGCCGAGCAGTTGTTCCAGTACTCGTGGCCACACTGCGGCAAGATCGGCAGGTACGTCAGCCACAGGGCACGCTCTCTCACGAGTCCCACGAACGTGTGGTTCCGGGACGGGTCGGGATGTAAAGGGGGTGGGGCAGCAAGAAGGGAACGAATCGGAGTTCAGCCACGGTAGTCAGCGTGGCCGGTAGGGTTCAAGTTGTTGTCCCCAGCCTGTGGACAGTGTCTCCCGGCGGGCGGCACGCAGATGCCGGTTTGACCGGATGGCGTAGCCGCGCGTACCGTGACCAGGTCGAGTTGTCGATGGCTGCTGCCGCCTGCCTCCGATGGGCATAGATCACGCGAGTGATCGGAAGCGGTGCACTCGGGCGTGATCGCGAGCTACTCGTGGGCGCACGGTGACAGCCAGGACGGCACCCCGCCGCCACCGATTCTTTCTGGAGCCCCCGAGTGAGCAAGCGCACCTTCCAGCCGAACAACCGTCGTCGCGCGAAGACCCACGGCTTCCGGCTGCGGATGCGCACCCGTGCCGGCCGCGCGATTCTCGCGTCCCGCCGTGGCAAGGGTCGCGCCCGCCTGTCCGCCTGATCGAACAGGTCATGTTGTCGTGCTGCCTACCGAGCATCGGCTGAGGCGGCGCGAGGACTTCGCGACCGCGGTACGTCGAGGACGCCGGGCCGGACGCCCGTTCCTCGTCGTCCACCTTCGTAGCGGTGCAACGGACCCGCACGCGCCTGGGGAGAGCGTTCCCCCGACGCGTGCGGGTTTCGTCGTGAGCAAGGCCGTGGGTGGAGCGGTTGTGCGCAACACGGTGAAGCGCAGGCTTCGCCATCTGATGCGTGACCGAGTGGCCCTCTTGCCCCCCGGTAGCCTGGTAGTCGTACGAGCGCTGCCCGGTGCGGGTGACGCCGACCATGCACAACTGGCCCGAGACCTGGATGCCGCACTTCAGCGGCTGCTGGGAGGGGGCGCGCGATGAAGTACCCGCTGCTGGCTCTCATCAAGCTGTACCAGTGGACCATCAGCCCGTTGCTCGGGCCGGTGTGCAAGTACTACCCGTCGTGTTCCCACTACGGCTTCCAGGCCATCGACCGGCACGGCGCGGTCAAGGGCACGGCACTCACGGCCTGGCGCATCCTCCGGTGCAATCCCTGGTCGCTGGGTGGCGTGGACCATGTCCCGCCGCGCAAGCGTCCGCGGTGGCACGAGATGCTGCGTCACGCATGGCGCGCACGTAAGGGCGGGCCCTCCGCCGCCGAACCGGCCCTCGGGGGCACCACTCCCTCGAGCCCGGCCGCCGAGACCCCGTCCCATGCTCAAGGAGCCTGATTAGTGGACACGATTGCCAGTCTCTTCAGCTTCATCACGACACCCGTTTCCTGGGTCATCGTCCAGTTCCACTCCGTGTACGGCAAGATCTTCGGTGCCGACACGGGCTGGGCCTGGGGCCTGTCCATCGTGTCCCTGGTGATCTTGATTCGTATCTGCCTGATCCCGCTCTTCGTGAAGCAGATCAAGGCGACCCGGGCGATGCAGACGCTGCAGCCCGAGATGAAGAAGATCCAGGAGCGCTACAAGAACGACAAGCAGCGTCAGTCCGAAGAGATGATGAAGCTGTACAAGGAGACGGGTACCAACCCGCTCTCCTCGTGCCTTCCCATCCTGGCGCAGTCCCCGTTCTTCTTCGCCCTCTACCACGTGCTCAACGGCATCGCGACGGGCAAGACGATCGGCGTCATCGACGATCAGCTGCTCGCGAGCGCGCGGAAGGCCCACATCTTCGGCGCCCCGCTCGCGGCGAAGTTCACCGACGGGGCCGACAAGGTCGCGTCGCTCGGAGCGACGCTGACGGACGTCCGCGTCGTCACCGCGATCATGATCGTGATGATGTCCGCGTCGCAGTTCTTCACACAGCGCCAGCTGATGACGAAGAACGTCGACACGACCGTGAAGACGCCGTTCATGCAGCAGCAGAAGATGCTGATGTACGTCTTCCCGGTGATGTTCGCCGTCTTCGGTATCAACTTCCCGGTCGGTGTCCTCGTCTACTGGCTGACCACCAACGTGTGGACCATGGGCCAGCAGATGTACGTCATCCGCAACAACCCGACCCCGGGCAGCAAGGCTCAGGCGGCGTTCCTGGAGCGCCTGCAGAAGCACGTCACGCACCACGGCAAGGCGCGCAGCCGTCGCGAGAAGGCCATCGTCAAGGCGATCGTCGCCAAGGGCCGTGACCGCAACGAGTTCGAGCGCAAGTTCATCAACGGTCTGAGCAAGGCGGGGCTGGCGGCCCAGGCCGACGGCGCCGTGGTCAAGGGTGAGAGCACGATCGTCACCGAGACCGCCGAGGACGGGACGGTGACCACCACCTCCTCCGTCCCCAAGCGTCAGCAGCCGAAGCGCCAGTCCAAGTCCCAGCGACAGGGCGGCGCCACGAAGGCAGCGGGCGAGTCGGAGCCGAAGACCTCGTTGACCAAGTCCGACGCGCCGCAGGACTCCACGTCCGGCACCGCAAAGCCGGCGGGCGGCAAGCCCGGCACCGGTACCCGCAGCAAGGCCCAGTCCGGACAGCGCAAGGGTCCGCAGCGGCCCAAGTCCCCGTCCAAGAAGTAAGAAGGAGTCCATCCCGTGACGGAAGGCACCACCTCCGCCGCCGCCGAGGGCGACACCCTGACCCGCCTGGAGCAGGAGGGCGAGATCGCGGCGGACTACCTCGAGGGTCTGCTGGACATCGCCGACCTCGACGGTGACATCGACATGGACGTCGAGGCCGACCGCGCCGCTGTCTCGATCATCAGCGACGCCGGTACGCGCGATCTGCAGAAGCTGGTCGGCCGGGACGGCGAGGTGCTGGAGGCCCTCCAGGAGCTCACGCGCCTGGCCGTGCACCGGGAGACCGGTGACCGCAGTCGGCTCATGTTGGACATCGCCGGCTATCGGGCCAAGAAGCGCGAGGAGCTGTCTGAGATCGGCGCGAAGGCGGCCGCCGAGGTCAAGAGCTCGGGTGAGCCCGTGAAGCTGGAGCCGATGACCCCCTTCGAGCGCAAGGTGGTCCACGACGCGGTGAAGACCGCCGGCCTGCGCAGCGAGTCCGAGGGCGAGGAGCCGCAGCGGTTCGTCGTCGTCCTTCCCGCCTGATCGGTTCGTGCGTTCCTCCGGCCCCGTCTGTTGAGCAGGCGGGGCCGAAGTTTGTCAGCCTGGTAATCCCCCGGCAGCCGTTCTGCCGTCGGGCCTATCCTCGAAAGCTTGGTCCCGGCAGCGGCGGTCCTGCCTGCTGCAGTCCCTGATAGTCCTGGAAGTCGGCGCTGAGTGCGCCGACGCCGTACGGAAGGACGGTCCCCCGTGACGGAGGCAGCGGAGCTTCCCCCTGCGCCCGATCAGGCCCGAGTCGTATTCGGCGATCGTTTCGCAGACGCGGTCCGGTACGCGGAGCTGCTGGCCGAGGCGGGAGTGCAGCGCGGCCTGATCGGCCCCCGCGAGGTGCCTCGGCTGTGGGAGCGGCATCTACTGAACTGCGCCGTGCTCTCCGAGGTGGTGCCCGAGGGCGTGACCGTGTGCGACGTGGGATCGGGAGCCGGCCTGCCGGGCATCCCCCTGGCTCTCGTCCGCGACGACCTGAAGATCACCCTTCTCGAGCCGCTGCTGCGGCGGACGAACTTCCTCACCGAGGTCGTCGAACTCCTCGGGCTCGATCACGTGACGGTAGTCCGTGGACGTGCTGAGGAGGTCATGGGCAGCCTCCCGGCGGTTCATGTCGTGACGGCACGTGCCGTGGCGCCGCTGGACAGGCTCGCGACTTGGGGCATTCCTCTCCTGCGTCCCTACGGGGAAATGCTGGCGCTCAAGGGCGACACCGCTGAGGAAGAGCTGAAGAGTGCCGCGACCGCGCTGAGCAAGCTCGGCGCTGCCGAGACCTCGGTACTGCATGTCGGTGAGGGCATCGTGGACCCGCTGTCCACGGTGGTCCGGGTCGAGGTCGGGGAAAGCCCCGGAGGCGTGCGCTTCGCGGCCAAGCGGGCCAAGGCGGCTCGGACGGGGCGAGCCCGCCGACGACGGTAGGAATCCTGCTCGGCATGACATGAGCTCCTGGCCCCAGTGTGTGGGCCAGGAGCTCTTTCGTGCCGGCACTGCTGCTGTGGGCTTGTGGCGGGACTGCCCTGGGGGCGTACTCCACATAAGCTCCCCAAGCTGTGGATATCGGAGTGTCGCGCCGAATGGGACGCGGTCGCTAGGCATCGTGTTTCACGTGAAACGTCGCTCACTGCTGCATGGCATCATCAGTCGCGGTCGCGCTGCGGCCGAACCTCGCGAGCGGAAACCCCTCGGGTCACTCGGAGAGGGAGCGGAGTTGTCCACAGAGGTGGATTTCTCCACAGAACGAAGGGCCTCGCTGGTTCATGACCCCGAAGGCATGGGAGGCTCTGTTCATTGCGAGCCTGAAGTCGAGGAGAGTGAATCCTTGCGGTCCGACGCCAACATCGCGGGACCGATGACCGATCCGGTCCCCGGTCCCCGTACCGAGTCGATCGGGGACGATGTTTCACGTGAAACACCGCCCCCGATGGACGACACTCCCATCGGTCGCGCTGCCCAATTGGCTGTAGAGGCACTGGGACGTGCCGGTGAAGGTCTGCCCAGACCCGAGCAGACGCGCGTCATGGTGGTCGCCAACCAGAAGGGCGGCGTGGGCAAGACCACGACCACGGTCAACCTCGCCGCCTCACTCGCGCTGCACGGCGGCCGGGTGCTGGTGGTCGACCTCGACCCGCAGGGCAACGCATCCACCGCGCTGGGGATCGACCATCACGCCGACGTGCCCTCGATCTATGACGTGCTCATCGACAGCAAGCCTCTCTCCGAAGTGGTACAGCCGGTCCCCGACGTCGAAGGCCTCTTCTGTGCCCCGGCCACGATCGATCTCGCCGGTGCGGAGATCGAACTGGTCTCTCTCGTAGCACGGGAGAGCCGGCTTGAGCGCGCCATCAAGGCGTATGAGCAGCCGCTGGACTACATCCTCATCGACTGCCCACCGTCACTCGGTCTTCTGACGGTCAACGCCCTGGTCGCCGGTGCGGAGGTCCTGATCCCCATCCAGTGCGAGTACTACGCGCTGGAAGGCCTCGGGCAACTGCTCCGCAACGTGGACCTGGTCCGTGGGCACCTCAACCCGGCACTGCATGTGTCGACGATCCTGCTCACCATGTACGACGGCCGAACCCGGCTGGCCTCCCAGGTGGCGGACGAAGTGCGTAACCACTTCGGTGACGAGGTTCTACGCACGAGCATTCCCCGGTCGGTCCGCATCTCCGAGGCGCCGAGCTACGGGCAGACCGTACTGACCTACGATCCGGGGTCGAGTGGCGCCCTGTCGTACCTTGAGGCAGCGCGAGAAATCGCGCTGCGCGGTGTGGGCATGTCGTATGACGGGGAGCGCGCCCACGCGGGCGCACAGAATGATCAGAACATGGTGGAGGGGATCCAGTGAGCGACCGACGACGAGGACTGGGGCGCGGTCTCGCCGCCCTCATCCCCGCAGCCCCCACGGGAGAGATGGACGGCTCCCCAGCAGTCGGCCCTTCCACCTCCTCGGCAGCGGTGCCCGTACTCACTGCCGAGCGTGGTGTCGCGGCGACGAGCGTAGGCCCGCTGGCCTCTGTTTCACGTGAAACAGAGGAGCCGTCGACGACCGGCACGCTGGAGACGCCGGCATCACCCGTCGGTGCGTACTTCGCCGAGCTGCCCCTTGATTCCATCAAGGCGAACCCGCGGCAGCCGCGTGAGGTGTTCGACGAGGACGCCCTCGCCGAACTCGTGACCTCCATCAAGGAGGTCGGGCTGCTCCAGCCTGTGGTCGTACGCCAGACGGGCCCCGCCCTCTACGAACTCATCATGGGCGAGCGCCGGTGGCGCGCCTGCCGTGAGGCCGGGCTCGACGCTATTCCGGCGATCGTCCGGGACACGGACGACGAAAAGCTCCTCCTCGACGCGTTGCTGGAGAACCTGCACCGTGCGCAGCTGAATCCTCTCGAGGAGGCTGCCGCTTACGACCAGCTGCTCAGGGACTTCAACTGCACGCACGATCAACTGGCGGACCGCATCGGCCGGTCTCGTCCGCAGGTCTCCAACACCCTGCGACTGTTGAAGCTTCCGGCAGCGGTGCAGAACCGGGTGGCCGCCGGGGTGCTGTCCGCCGGACATGCCCGGGCGCTGCTGTCGGTCGAGGACGCTGAGGAGCAGAGCAGGCTGGCTCTGCGGATCGTGGCCGAGGGTCTCTCGGTACGAGCTGTCGAGGAGATCGTGCAGCTGATGGTGTCGCGGCCTCAGGCGGCTCCGCGCTCCAAGGGGCCCCGAGCAGGCGCCCGACTCTCCCCCGCGCTGAGTGAGCTGGCGACGCGGCTCTCGGACCGGTTCGAGACCCGGGTGAAGGTCGACCTCGGACAGAAGAAGGGGAAGATCGTCGTCGAATTCGCCTCGATGGACGATCTTGAACGCATCCTCGGCACGCTGGCACCGGGGGAGGGCCCTGTCCTTCCCAATGGCGCCGCGGAGGACGAGGCGGAGGAGTCGGAAAGCTGAACCGACGGTCGCCGAAGGCGTATGTCGTCGGCGATCGTCGCAGGAGCGGGCCCTGTCCGGTGTGTACCGGAACACGGCCCGCTCTTTGCTTTCAGGCGGTATCGATGGAATCGCATCATGGATACGATGCGTTCGGGTATGGCGCATCCACCAGGCAACACCTTCATAGGAGGCGGAAGCCATGCGAACGGTGAGCCGCGCCGGGCTGGTGACCGCAGGCCTGGGACTCGGAGCCGTCGGCGGGTTCGTCGGCAGCTTGATCAGGGAGCGCAGCACTCTGACAGCCGCCCGTGATGCCGCGGGCGAGGAAAGCGAGGAACAGCCTTCATGGGGCGTCGGCTCGTACCGCTCACACTGGACAACCTTCAGGACCTTCCCAGGCGCTGTCGGGCGTGTGTCTTCTGGGAGCTGGACCCAGTCAGCGGTGAAGCCGCGGTAAGAGCGGGGACCCCAGGAGTGGAGAAGGAAGCATGGATCTCCGCCGTCCTGCTGGAGTGGGGATCCTGCGGCCGAGTCGTCTACGTCGACGACGTGCCCGTGGGCTTCGTGATGTACGCGCCTCCAGCCTACGTTCCCCGTTCCACCGCGTTCCCCACGAGTCCGGTGTCGTCTGACGCGGTCCAGCTGATAACTGCCTTCATCCTGCCCGCCTACCAGGGGCAGGGGCTCGGACGCGTGATGGTGCAGACCGTGGCCAAGGATCTACTCCGGCGGGGCTTCAAGGCGATCGAGGCCTTCGGGGATGCCCGGTGGAAGGAGCCTGCCTGTGTGCTGCCGGCGGACCATCTGCTCGCTGTGGGCTTCAAGACGGTCCGCCCTCACCCCACGTATCCGCGCATGAGGCTGGAGTTGCGGACGACGCTTTCCTGGAAGGAAGACGTCGAGCTGGCGCTCGACCGGCTGCTGGGCGCCGTACAGAAGGAACCAGTGCTGCGTCCGCTGTGACGAAGCGCGACCGTCCGTACCATCCGGTTCTGGTTCTGCTCCTGCGGCTCTGCCCCTGCCCCTGCGCATGCGGATGGGCCAGCCCGATCGGGCTGGCCCATCCGTGTTTCACGTGAAACCTCGCCGGACTGCGCGACGGCGATGCCGCTTACTCGTCGATGAAGTCCTCGAGGTCGCGCACGATCGCAGCCTTCGGCTTCGCACCGACGATGGTCTTCGCGACCTCGCCGCCCTGGTACACGTTCAGGGTCGGGATGGACATGACGCCGTACTTCGCGGCCGTGCCCGGGTTCTCGTCGATGTTGAGCTTGACGACCTCGATCTTGTCGCCGTACTCGGAGGCGATCGCCTCGAGCGACGGCGCGATCTGGCGGCACGGCCCGCACCAGGCGGCCCAGAAGTCCACCAGGACGGGCTTGTCGCTCTTGAGCACGTCCTGCTCGAAGGAGTCGTCGGTAACGTTCTTCAGGGTGCCGGCCACGGCGGGCTCCTTAACTCGGTGGTGCGGTGAGGCTGGACGGAGGGTCAGACAGCGGTCTTCTCGGGCTCGGGGTTCTGCTCGTTGTCCGCGAGGGCCGCCAGGTAACGCTCGGCGTCCAGCGCTGCGGAGCAACCGGTGCCCGCGGCGGTGATCGCCTGGCGGTAGGTGTGGTCGACGACGTCGCCGGCGCCGAAGACACCGGTGAGGTTCGTCCGGGTCGACGGGGCCTGAACCTTCAGGTAGCCCTCGTCGTCCAGGTCGAGCTGTCCCTTGAAGAGTTCCGTGCGAGGGTCGTGGCCGATGGCGATGAACAGGCCCGTCACCGGCAGCTCGGACGTCTCGCCGGTCTTCAGGTTGCGCAGCGTGAGGCCCGCGAGCTTCGGGTCGCCGTGGATCACGGCGACTTCGCTGTCCCACACGAACTTGATCTTCGGGTCGGCGAAGGCACGCTCCTGCATGGCCTTGGAGGCACGCAGGGTGTCACGCCGGTGGACGATGGTCACCGACTTGGCGAAGCGGGAGAGGAAGGTGGCCTCCTCCATCGCCGTGTCGCCGCCGCCGATGACGGCGATGTCCTGGTCCTTGAAGAAGAAGCCGTCACAGGTGGCACACCAGGAGACGCCGCGGCCCGAGAGAGCGTCCTCGTTCGGCAGGCCGAGCTTGCGGTGCTGCGAACCCGTGGTCACGATGACGGCCTTGGCCTGGTGCACGGTCCCGGCGGTGTCCGTGACGGTCTTGATCTCACCGCTGAGGTCCACGGTGACGACGTCGTCCGGAATCAGCTCGGCACCGAAGCGCTCCGCCTGGGCCCGCATGTTGTCCATGAGCTCGGGGCCCATGATGCCGTCCTGGAAGCCGGGGAAGTTCTCCACCTCGGTGGTGTTCATCAGGGCACCGCCGGCGGTGACGGCGCCCTCGAACACCAGCGGCTTCAGCGACGCGCGCGCGGTGTAGAGCGCCGCCGTGTAGCCGGCGGGCCCGGAGCCGATGATGATCACGTTACGGACGTCGCTCACGGCTTGATTCCTCGTCTCTGGAGACTGCTGCGTACTGCCGGTGGGAGCCTCTCTCGGAACTCTCACCCCACCCAACGGATCCTAAGGGGCTCGCATTCCCGTTGTGCCCGAGCACACGGAGTTGCGACACAAGCCGGGACGCCGCGCGCCGCTCGGCAGGCGGTTCTTCTTCGGGACGGTGGGCTCAGGACCGCGCGTAACTGCGCTTCAGCAGGACCTCACCCTTGGACGCGGGGTCCCGTTTCGTACAGGCCGCGTCGACGACATAGGCCGTGACCCGACCGCTGCCGGAGGCATCAGGCGTCACCACGAGGTACACGCGGCGCCCGTCATACACGCCCTCGTCGGACGCGAGCAGTGCCTGGTTGCCGGGGATGGCCTGCTCGATACAGCTCGGCACCCGCACGGTGGTGCCTTCGAAGGTGTTGTTCCGCTCCATGCCGGTGGCCCCGGAGTCGGACTCGATACCTAGCGAGGGTTTGCCGCTCTTGGTGCGGCCGTCGTTCTCCCTCTGGGACGCCAGCAGGTCTGCCACCTGTCCCTGCAGCCTGTCGTCCGCGTAGGTGTGTGCCGCGTCCATGTGGGGCTGTGTGGCTGTCGCGGAGGGCTTCCCGGAGTCGTCGTCCACTGCCTGCAGCATCAGGGAGCCCAGACCGACAGCGGCGGCAGCGAGAACCGCTCCGATGGTGATGTTGCGGCGGCCGTGACGCCCTTTCTTGGTACGGCCGGGTCCCGTGGCCGCACGGGAATACCCTGCGGGGCGTCCCACCGGGGCCGAGGCTGATGTTTCACGTGAAACATCAGCACCCGTCGATGGGGCGGGCCCGGTCTTCTCCGTGGCGGGCTGGCTGTCCGGTGCCGTGGATGTCAGCAGGACCTCGGCGGCGAGTGCCGCATCAATGCGTCCCGCGACGTCGGCCGGCATGCGCTCCGAGCCGGGGAGCGTGCCGAGCAGACCGCGGATCTCCGTCAGGGAGTCGTGGACGTCTGCGCAGAGAGAGCAGCCTTCCAGGTGGTGTCGTAGCTCGGCAGTACGGGAGGCCGGAAGAAGGCCCTCGGTGAGGTCGGAGATCTCCTCGACGTCCGGATGCCCGGCCGTATCGGTCGTCGTCATGCTCGCCCACCTCCGCCCTTCACCGCAGCTGAATCACTTGGCCCTGTGTCGTCAGGTCTCGCTGCCGGTGGGACGGATGCCCCCTGAGTCCGGTTCCGTCCGTCACCGGACTCCTTGGTCACTCCCCCGAGGGCGCCGTCTGCTCGCAGATGCCTGAGCAACGGAAGCAGTCTCGCTCTGCCGCGGGCGCAACGGCTCTTCACCGTGCCGACGGGCACATCGAGGACGCGGGCGGCCTCGGCGACGGGGTAGCCCTGCATGTCCACGAGGACGAGAGCGGCCCGTTGGTCGGCCGGCAGAGTAACCAGCGCCTCCATCAGCTCCCGGTGCAGATCGTTGCGCTCGGCCGGAGAGGAAGCCGGCTCATGCGGCTCGAGCAGCTGCTCCAGCCGTTCCGTGTCGTCGATGGGGGCGGTCTTCCGGGAGGCGGCCTTGCGGACGCGGTCCAGGCAGGCGTTCACCGTGATGCGGTGCAGCCAGGTCGTGACAGCGGACTGGCCACGGAAGGTGTGCGCGGCCCGGTAGGCGGAGACCAACGCGTCCTGGACCGCGTCAGCCGCCTCCTCGCGGTCCCCGAGCGTCCGCAGCGCCACCGCCCACAGCCGATCACGGTGCCGCCGCACAAGCTCACCGAAGGCCTCCGGGTCACCCGCCACGTGACGGGCGAGGAGGTCCTGATCGCTTGCTTCGCCGTGCGCGGCTTCGTCGGCCAACGGGACCCCCTCCCTGCGCGGGTTCTCAGCCCGTGAACTTCACATCGGTGATGGCCTGCTTGAAGCCGGCGTCGCTGTACTGGTCACCGGCCGCGCGGGGCAGAGCTGTCAGCCATACGAGCACGTACCGGCTCTTCACGGGCTTGGTGACCTTCACCGAGGCGTTGGTACCCGTCGTGGTGGTGGTGCCGATCTTCTTCATCGAGCCGAGCGAGGAGGGCGTGAGCGAGTCCGTCGCGTAGAGCTCGACGGTCGTGTGGTCGCCCACATAGTGAAGCCCTATGGCCGCCGCGGAGACCTGCTTGGCCGATCCGAGGTCGTAGACGATGCCGACACCCGGCTTGTACGGCGCGAGTTCCGGACCGTCCAGGAAGCTGGCGGTCCGCCAGTACGTCGAGGAGTCGCCGTCGTACGTCTTGCCGACATCGCCCGGGTGCTGGGCGTTGCCCTTGGCGACGTACTCCTTGGCGCCCTGGACTGCGAGCGGCTTCGTCGGCTTGGTCTTGTCGGTGCCCTTGTCGTTGCCGTCCGTCGTGTGCGTCTGGTTGGTGTCCCCGGACGACTTGCTGCGGTCCATCAGCGCGTCCGCGAGCTGCCAGCTGCCGAGTCCCAGAGCGGCGATGAGCAGAGCGGATACAGCCCACTTGAGGGCCTTTCCGGTCCGGCTCTGCAGCGGGGGCGGAGGCGTGGGAACCGGCTGGGTGACCCCGGGATGCGGCGTCTGACGGGCGTAGGCGCCCTGCTGGTACGAGGTGCGCTGATACTCCGGGGGCGCCGTGAACGCGGGCTCCGGCGGGCGGATGCGCGGCATCTCGCTGATCGCCTTGACCAGCTCCTCCGGCGTCGTGCACGGGGGTTCCTGACGGGAGGCGGTCGCGCCGTCATTGGCGAGCGCGCGCATCGCGAGCTCCGACAGGCCTCGGTGCACGCCGGCCCGTACTTGGTCGGGAGCGATGAGGCCGACGTCCTTGGGAAGCCCGGACAGGCCGTACGCGTCCTCCTCGTACGGCCAGCGCTGGGTGAGCGCGGCGTACAGCAGAGCGCCGATCGCCTCCGTGTCGGTGCGCTGCGGGGCGTCCGACTCGATGCCGCGCAGCGCGGCGTTCACGGCGAGGCCGCGGATGCGCCACTGGCCGGACGAGGTACGCAACACGGCACCCGGGGTGAGCCGGAGGTGGGAAAGTCCCTCACGATGGGCGGCGGCCATCGCCTGGGAGACCTGGGTCACCATCTGGTAGGCGTCGTGGACCTCCAGGGGGCCGGAGGCCAGGAGGGCGGTCAGTTCCGTGGCGTCGGGGAGCCACTCGTGGACCACGTAGACGAGGTCGTTCTCCTCGACGGCGTCCAGGACCTGGACGAAGCGGGGATCGCCCAGCAGGGCCGAGGAGCGGGCGGCGGCGAGTACGGAACGGGCCCGTGCATGGTCGGCGGGCAGCAGGTGCACGCCGACAGCGCGGCGAAGCTTCTCGTCCACCGCTCGCCAGCTGCTGAAACCGTCCAGACGAGTGACGCACTCCTCGAGACGATAGCGCCTGGCGAGCTTGTGGCCACTGTGCAGTTCGGGAGGTGAGGCCTTCTCGGGGTTCTCGGCCCCGCCGCTCCCCTGTGCCTCTTCGCTCTTCGTGTCCCGCTCCCGGTTCTGGGCCACCCCGTCGGCCGTGGACTGGTCCGCCTTCGCGGTCAGCGGCTTGTCGCCGCTGTTGTCTGCCACGTCGACGGCAGCCGTGCTCCGTTCCGCCACCGTCGCTCCTGCCTCCCCATCCGTTGCACCCTGTTCGACGCCGAGACCAATTGTGCCCACAGTCCGCCGCTAAGCACGACACACGGCGGCGGACGATGGTTGTGCGCGTACCCGGGACTCAACGCCCCAGGCGCCCGCGGACCATACCGACCATTGAGTTGAGTTCGTCGATGCGCATCTTCCGCGCAGCGACGTAGAAGACGCCGAGAAGCACGATCGAGCCGGCGACCAGAGCCGCGATGGACCCGAGCGTGCCATGCCCGAGGGCATCGGTGACGGCGAAACCGGCCGCGCCACCCGCCACCGCTCCGGGGACGGCGGCCAGACAGAGCCTCGCGTACGTGCGCAGCACCCGGGCACCGTCCAGGTCGCCGCCCAGCCTTCTGCGCAGCCGCTGCCATGCCACTCCGACGCCGACGGCGTAGGCGAGACCGTACGAGCCGGCCATGCCGACCACGGCCCACTGGGCGGGCAGGACGACGTAACACACGGCGGACGCGGCGGCGTTGACGGCGGCGACGACGACCGTGTTGTAGAAGGGGGTCCGGGTGTCCTCGTAGGCGTAGAAGCCGCGCAGCACCACGTACTGGACCGAGAACGGGATCAGTCCGAGGCCGAAGGCCATCAGGACGTACCCCATGGACCGGGCGACCGAAATGCCGCTGGGGCCGAAGAGCAGCGTGCACATGGGAATGCCGAGGGCGACGAACATGAAGGAGACGGGGACGATGGCCACGGCCGAGGTCCGCAGTCCCTGGGAGATGTCGTCGCGGACCGCGCCCGGGTCGCCGTCATGGGCGGCTCGCGAGATCCGCGGCAGCATCGCGGCCATGACGGAGACCGTGATGATCGCCTGCGGCATTCCCCAGATCAGCTGGGCGTTCGAGTAGGCCATGATGCCCGCGCCGCCCTTGCCGGACGCCTTGCCCGCCGCGGTGGCCAGCTGGGTGACGACCAGGACGCCTGCCTGGTTGGCGAGGACGAAGAGCACGGTCCACTTGGCGAGCTTGACGGCCTTGCCGAGACCGTGGCCCTTCCAGTCGAAGCGCGGGCGGAACCGGAAGCCGGTCTCGCGCAGGTAAGGGATCATCGCCAGCGCCTGTACGACCAGGCCGAGGAGGGTGCCGACGCCCAGCAGACGGATGCCGTCCGGCGGGATGTTGGTCACCTTCATACCGGAACTGGACGCCGTCCCGTACACCCAGAGGAACATCCCGAAGGTGAAGATCATGACGATGTTGTTGAGGACCGGAGTCCACATCATCGCGCCGAACTTCCCGCGGGCATTGAGGATCTGTCCCATGACGACGTGGACGCCCATGAAGAAGATCGTGGGCAGGCAGTACCGGGCGAACGAGACGGCGACGTTGTTCGACGCCGGATTGCTCGCGACGGCGTCCGACATCAGCTGGATCAGCAGCGGCGCCGCGAAGACGGCCGCCGTGACGATCACGCCGAGGGCGACCATCACGAGGGTCAGCAGACGGTTGGCGTAGGCCTCGCCACCGTCCTCGTCCTCCTTCATCGAGCGCACCAGCTGCGGTACGAAGACCGAGTTGAGGCCTCCGCCGACGGTGAGGATGTAGATCATCGTCGGCAGGGTGTAGGCGACGGTCCACGCGTCGCCCAGGGTCGCGGCACCGAGAGCCGCAGTGATGATCATGGTGCGGACGAAACCGGTGAGCCGGGAGACCAGCGTGCCCGCCGCCATCACGGCACTGGACTTCAGCAGGCCGGAGGCCCGCCCGCCCGCCTTCGGCGCGGGAGCGGGAGCGGGTGCCGCGGTGGGGGTGAGCTGCATGGTCTCGTCGGACATCGGTACCGACGCCGGTGCGACCGGCCCCTGACCGGCGGCCGGCGGATGGGCGGGACCGGGGACCATGGACGGCCCCGTGGCCGGGCTGCCAACCTGCTCCTGGTCACGGAAGAGATGAGCGAAGGCGTCGGTCTCGTGGCGCCCCTCGCCGGCCTGGGTGACCAGATCGTCGACGCCGACGAACTGCGTCGTACGGGCGTCGTCACCGTACGGCAGGTGCCGCGTGGGGCCCTCCGGCTCGGGGGCCGGCGTCTGGGCCCAGACACGTGGATCGGGGGCGTACTGCGACGTCGGCGGCCGGCCGTAGAGCGGGGGCTGCGGCTGGTAGGTGCCCGGGGGCGGCGGGGGATGCGCGGCGCGGTCGTAGAGCGCCTCGGAGACCGGGTCCTGGGCGGAGAGGTCCTGCGCCTGGTACGGATCCTGGGCGTAGGCGTCCTGAAGGTAGGCGTCCGCGGGGGGCCCCGGCGGCAGGTGACCGGGCTCGGGCGGTGGGCCCTCGGGGTACCCCGAGCTGCCCGCGGCCTGACCGCGGTCACCGTCGTACGGCGCGTTCATGGTTACCCCACCTCATCGTCCCCGGGCCCGGGGGCCACGACATCGCTCAACGGTCCACTCTCTCACCCGTGCCGGACGGGTCGGCGTTTTCCGGTGCGGTGTCCGGTGCCGGGTCACTCCGCTGGTCCGGGGCGTCCTCCCGTACCGGATCCCCGTCGGAGGACGCCGTCGTACCGTCCCCGCCGTCGGCATCGTCCTCCTCACCCGGGCCGTCCTGCTGGTCCGCCGCCTGCCGGGCCGCCGCACGCTTGCGCTGCGTGTACATACGGAATCCGGCGAGCACGAGCAGCAGTACACCGCCGCCGATGACCAGCATCACCGTGGGGGTGATCTCGGTGACCTTCACTTCGAAGGTGACGGCGGGACCGTACGCCTGGCCGTCCTCCGTGTACAGCTGCGCGACCACCGTGACCGGACCGTTGGCGTTGGCGGAGGTGGTGAACTTCACCGACTGGCTGTGCTCGCCCGCGACCTTGATCTGCTCCTCGGCGTAGGGGCCGTCGCCGATCTTGAGGCGGGTGGGCTGCTTCGACGTGAGGCGCAGCTTCAGATGATCGACGCCCTGCACGAGGTTGTTCTGCACGGTCACGGGGATCGTGGCGCTGCGGCCCGACAGCTTGGCGTCCGACTTCTCGATCAGTCTCACCAGTCCGGTGAGCTCGTCGAGGTAGGACCGCACGCCCTCACGGAACATCTTCGCCTCGGTGGCACGGCCTCGCCACGAGGTGGACATCCCCCGGTCCATGGCGCGGCCGAAGGGGGTGACCACGCGGGACGCGTTGCTGAGGACCACCGTGAACTTGTCGAGCTTTTCCTGTGTTTCCTGGATCTCCTCGAAGGCGGACAGCGGCAGCTCCTGCTTGCGCAGGGAGGACGGATACGAGGAGCCGGAGGGCACCCTCGTGGTGGCGCCCGCGTCCGGCTTCGCCTTGGCCGCGGCGGACAGCTTCTGCGACTCCGACCAATGGCCGTCCTGCAGTGCCGTGACCGCCTGCGCCATGGTCTGTGCCTGGCCGGCCGAGGGCATGCGCTGCGGAGCGACGACGATGTTCCGCTGCTTGCCGGGGTCCTGGAGGTTGATCATCAGGCTCTGTGCGAGGAACCTCTGCACGGCGAGTGTGGACGTACTGGCCTTCGTCATGTCGCCCTGGAACGCCTTGGACAGCTGGGCGTCCGCCACCACCGCCGTCGTCCCCCCTCCGACGGGGCGGGCGGCGCTGGGGGTGTAGGCCAGGCCGCCGGTCTCGCGCAGGCTGTCGCTGCGGGCGATCACCTTGTCGGAGCCGGCGGAGGTGGCGACCTTGACGATCGACGGGTCGACGGCACCTTCGGCGGGCCAGGCGAAGTCGGTGCTCGGCGTGACGTGCAGGATCGTCTTCACCGTGATGGATGCCGCGTCCGTGGCGCCCTTGAGGTGACTCAGGGAGCCGGTGACCTTCCTGCCGTTGTGGGCGAGCGAGGCCAGATCAGGATCGGCGAAGGGCAGAGCGACGATCTCCTTGTCGGCGACCGTCTTCTCGAGCTTGGCGAGCCACTGTTTGGCGACCGCCTGGCTCTTTCCCGCCACCGTGCCGCCGGCGCCGCGGATCCGGTAGGTGTGGGTCATGGCGTCGACGGATGCCAGCAGGTCCGGGTCGACCACCCAGGTGACGTCCAGTTCGCTGCCCAGCGAGAGGAGCTGGTCCAGGCGCCCGCCCGGTGACAGCTCCTTGGCCAGGTCGTCGTTCTGGAAGACGGGCGTCTGCTGCTCGTCCGAGCCGGTCTCGGCCGTGAGGTGGACGGTGGAGATCAGCGGCCAGAGGTAGGTCGTGCGGTTCTTCGTGTCCGCCGGATCGGGCTGCCAGGGCAGCAGCGTCCGCTGGATGCCGAGCACCTGCTCCCACTGCTGGGACGCGGTACGGCCCGAGAGGGAGACACCGAGCTGATAGACGCCGTCGGCGCCGAGGTCCAGCTCCTTCACCGGCACCTCGATGCTGAAGGGACGGGAGACGCCCGCGGTGAGCTTCGAGAACTTCTCGACGTACTTGCCGCCCACCTCGGTCCCGTCCAGGCCCGGCTGGAACGCGCCGCGCTTCGCGGCGCTGTCGATGGCCGACCGCCCGCTCAGGCTCGACCCGACACGGAGCCCCACGTGGGCGTCGGTGACGGCCTGCTTGCCCTTGTTGGTGACCGTCCCGGAGACGGTGAGAGTGTCACCCTCCGTGGGAACGCTCGGGGTGAGCGCGTCGACGGCGACGGCGACCGTCCCTGACCCCGTGGCGTCGGTGAGGGAGCCGGGGGCGGCCGCGTGCGCGACCGGGCCGGAGGACAGCTGGATCACGCCGGCCAGCAGAGGCGCCCCGGCGAGCAGTGCTCCGGCGCGCCTGAGCCACCGGCGGGCAGGTGAGGGACTCATCCCCTGGAAGTCTGCCGCCTCGGCCACGCGCTCGCCCGTCCCTCGTCGTCGTCAGTGGTCGTTGGAATGTGCGTCCACGCATGGTAACGATGCGCGCTGAGGGGAAGTGCCGCGGACCACTCGGCAAGATCGGGGAAACGGGGAGGCCGTCCTCTATGTACCTGTATTGCGGGAGGTGCGCCCGCTCCTGTGAATCAGGACACCTGCGCACGTTCGACGGAGGCACCCGCGGACGGCCGGGCCACGTACCCTTTTCTGTTGTGCCGAACGCCAACGAAGACAATTCCAGTGCCCTGAGTCAGGTGCAGCGCCGCGCGGTGAGTGAGCTGCTGCGGGTGTCCCCTGTCGCCGACGACCTCGCCCGCCGTTTCCAGGAGGCGGGATTCTCCCTCGCCCTGGTCGGTGGCTCGGTCCGGGACGCGCTCCTCGGCCGGCTCGGCAATGACCTGGATTTCACGACCGACGCCCGTCCTGAGGACGTACTGAAGATCGTGCGGCCCTGGGCTGACGCCGTATGGGAGGTCGGGATCGCCTTCGGCACCGTCGGAGTGCAGAAGGACGCCCGCGTCGGGGACGGGCGGCAGTCCTTCCAGATCGAGATCACCACGTACCGCTCGGAGGCGTACGACCGGACTTCGCGCAAGCCGGAGGTGGCCTATGGGGATTCGATCGAGGAAGACCTCGTCCGGCGCGACTTCACCGTGAACGCGATGGCTGTCGCACTGCCCGAGAAGGAGTTCATCGACCCGCACGGCGGACTCGACGACCTCGCCGCTCAGGTCCTGCGCACCCCCGGCACCCCCGAGGAGTCATTTTCCGACGATCCCCTCCGGATGATGCGAGCCGCACGCTTTGCCGCGCAGCTCGACTTCCAGGTGGCCCCGGACGTCGTCACCGCGATGACGGACATGGCCGAGCGCATCGAGATCGTCTCGGCGGAGCGCGTGCGGGACGAGCTGAACAAGCTGATCCTCTCCGCCCACCCGCGTCAAGGCCTGACGCTTCTGGTCGACACCGGCCTGGCCGGGCGGGTGCTGCCGGAACTCCCGGCCCTGCGTCTCGAGCGTGATGAGCACCACCGGCACAAGGACGTCTACGAGCACACCCTCATCGTGCTGGAGCAGGCCATGGCGCTGGAGGAGGAAGGGCCCGACCTGACTCTCCGGATCGCCGCACTCCTCCATGACATCGGCAAGCCGAGGACACGCCGCTTCGAGGGGGACGGCCGGGTCTCCTTCCACCACCACGAAGTGGTGGGCGCCAAGATGACCAAGAAGCGGATGACGGCGCTGAAGTACTCCAACGAACTGGTGAGGGACGTCTCTCGCCTGGTCGAGCTGCACCTGCGCTTCCACGGGTACGGCACCGGCGAGTGGACGGACTCGGCCGTCCGTCGTTACGTACGCGACGCCGGTCCTCTCCTCGACCGCCTCCACAAGCTGACGCGCTCCGACTGCACGACGCGGAACAAGCGCAAGGCTGCGACCCTCTCCAGGGCGTACGACGGCCTGGAGGCGCGCATCGCGCAGCTTCAGCAGCAGGAGGAGCTGGACTCCATTCGCCCGGACCTCGACGGCAACGAGATCATGAAGGTTCTGGGTGTCGGCCCGGGACCGGTGATCGGGCAGGCCTACAAGTTCCTTCTGGAGCTACGGCTGGAGGAAGGGCCCATGGAGCACGACGCGGCGGTTTCAGCGCTCAAGGAGTGGTGGGCCGGACAGGGCTGACGCGATGGCGCCATGTTCACGTGAAACGTGGCGCCGGAACCGGCCTGGACAGCACTTTGGGCGGTGTTTCACGTGAAACACCGCCCAAAGGTGTGGACCCGACAACCTGCTACTTGGTTTCCTTGAGGCAGAGCACCACGTCGTGGCCGCTGCCCGACTGGATGTACGAGATCGTCGCGTCGGCGACGTTCTTGCACTTGCTGTCGTCGGTGCTGTCGTCGAACTTCTCGACGACCTTGTACTGCGCGTCGCCCGAGGAGCAGTCGACCGTGTTCAGGTCGGGCTTGATCGTCGTGCCGTCGTTGTGCATGCAGTTACCCACGGACACGGTCTCGGCGTCGCTCCGGCCGAGGTACCACTTGCCCGCGATCACGACTATCGCGACGACGATCAGCGCGACGATGCGCAGCGCCTTCTTGCCACCCCGCCCGGCCGGAGCGGGCGGCGGGACCGGCGCGCCCTGCTGGAACGGCGGGTACGGCTGTGTGGGAGACCCGGGCTGGCCGGGCTGCTGCCCCGCGGGCGTGCCCGGCTGGGATGCGTATGGATTCTGGCCCTGGGGCGGCGTGGTCACTGGGGGTCCCCCTCGAACGTAGGAGCGCCGTGGCGCGATATAAGACGCACGTAAGCTACCGGTCCCCACGGACAACTCTGTAGCCCGGATGGCCTCCGTAGCACTGATGTGACACTCATCGAGGGTCAAAGTGGGTCACAGCACCAGTAATCACCGTGCAGATGAGAGTCATCGTGACGGTGAGGAGAGCCGAGCGGCCGTCAGGCGGCTGGAGCAGAGCGGTGGTCGCGGCCGCACGGACGTGAGTGACGTCGGACAGCGCGTCGTAAACGGAGAAGATCCGGCCACGAAAGCACCGGCGAACGACAGCGGAAAGGTCCCCGGGTGAGTCACCCGGGGACCTTCACTGGCCGGAAAGGCTGAGCGCTTAGCGCTCGACCTCGCCCTTGATGAACTTCTCGACGTTGGCGTAGGCCTCGTCGTCGAAGTACTGGACCGGCGGGGACTTCATGAAGTAGCTCGACGCGGAGAGGATCGGGCCACCGATGCCCCGGTCCTTGGCGATCTTCGCGGCGCGCAGGGCGTCGATGATGACACCGGCGGAGTTCGGGGAGTCCCAGACCTCGAGCTTGTACTCCAGATTCAGCGGGACGTCACCGAAGGCACGGCCCTCGAGGCGGACGTACGCCCACTTGCGGTCGTCGAGCCACTGCACGTAGTCCGACGGGCCGATGTGTACGTTCTTCTCGCCCAGCTCCCGGTCGGGGATCTGCGAGGTGACGGCCTGCGTCTTCGAGATCTTCTTCGACTCGAGCCGGTCGCGCTCCAGCATGTTCTTGAAGTCCATGTTGCCGCCGACGTTGAGCTGCATGGTGCGCTCAAGACGGACACCGCGGTCCTCGAACAGCTTGGCCATCACACGGTGCGTGATGGTGGCGCCGACCTGCGACTTGATGTCGTCGCCGACGATCGGGACGCCCGCCTCGGTGAACTTGTCGGCCCACTCCTTGGTGCCGGCGATGAAGACCGGAAGGGCGTTGACGAAGGCGACCTTGGCGTCGATGGCGCACTGGGCGTAGAACTTCGCAGCGTCCTCGGAACCGACCGGCAGGTAGCAGATCAGGACGTCGACCTGCTTGTCCTTGAGGATCTGGACGACGTCGACCGGGGCCTCGGCGGACTCCTCGATGGTCTGGCGGTAGTACTTACCGAGACCGTCGAGGGTGTGACCGCGCTGGACCGTGATGCCCTTGTTGGGGACATCGCAGATCTTGATGGTGTTGTTCTCGCTGGCACCGATGGCGTCCGAGAGGTCGAGGCCGACCTTCTTCGCGTCGACGTCGAAGGCGGCGACGAACTCGACGTCACCGACGTGGTAGTCGCCGAACTGCACGTGCATCAGGCCGGGCACCTTGGCCGCCGGGTCGGCGTCCTTGTAGTACTCGACGCCCTGCACCAGCGAGGCGGCGCAGTTGCCCACGCCGACGATGGCTACGCGAACCGAACCCATTCCGGTTGCTCCCTGTGTGTACTCGGTGAAGCCCCGAACGGGCCTCACGTGGCGGTGTCGTCGGACGGATCCGGCCGGGTGCTGTCCCGGTGCCGGGGCAGGCCGCCCGTCTCTCCAGATGTGTTGTCCTGCTGAGCGGAGCCTTCGGGAGCGGAACGCTTCTGGTCCCGTCCCGCCCGCTCGCTCTCGATGAGCTCGTTCAGCCAGCGCACTTCGCGCTCCACGGACTCCATACCGTGGCGCTGGAGCTCAAGGGTGTAGTCGTCGAGGCGCTCCCGGGTACGGGCCAGGGAGGCGCGCATCTTCTCCAGACGCTCTTCCAGCCGGCTGCGGCGCCCCTCCAGTACGCGCATGCGCACATCACGGGACGTCTGTCCGAAGAAGGCGAAACGCGCGGCGAAGTGTTCGTCCTCGTAGGCGTCGGGGCCCGTCTGCGAGAGCAGCTCCTCGAAGTGCTCCTTGCCGTCCGCCGTCAGCCTGTAGACGATCTTGGCGCGACGTCCCGAGAGCGACGTGGCGAGGGCGTCCTGCGGCGTGAAACCCGATTCCTCGATCAACCAGCCGTTGGCGACCAGCGTCTTGAGGCAGGGGTACAGCGTCCCGTAGCTGAACGCACGGAACACACCCAGTGACGTATTGAGTCGTTTGCGCAGCTCGTAACCGTGCATCGGGGACTCGCGGAGCAGGCCGAGGACGGCGAACTCGAGGATCCCGGAACGCCGGCTCATCGTCGCCTCCCCTCTGTCGCGGCCGTTCGGCACGGACGTTATGCCGAGCTGATGTATCGACTCGATACATCAGCACGATAGAACGGTCATGCGCATGCGACAAGAGCGGGCGGAGTGAACGGCGTCACATCACTGATTCGTGGGAAGCAAGTTGCCTGATTTGGACCGAACTTCGGTCTAGGCGGGTTTTGGCGGTGCGTAGTCTGTGCGCCATGCATGCCACCGGGAACCGAGTGACGCCTGAGGACGTCCTTGTCCTCGGTGCGGTACGGGTGAATGAGGAAACGACCGCATCCGTACTTCGGGGGGACCGGAAACCAGCCGCCGTTTCCAGGCGCGCAAGGGTGCGCCTGCCCGAGGAGTAATCGTTCGATGAGCGAGCACCGTCGCAAACCGCCGCAGCCGCAGGGCGGCGGACGTGCCGCGGCCCGACGCGGCCAGTCCGGCCCGTCGTCGGCCCGTCGTGCCGCACCGCGAGGCGCCACCGGGTCTTCCTCCGGCTCCTACGAGCCGGAAGGTGAGGAGCGCCCGTTCGCCAGCCGTGCCGAGGCCCGCCGGGCCGCGCAGAGAGGCAGCGGCGGGGGCAGTCGCCGCAGAGCGGCCGACGGACCGGGGCGCGGAGGTCCCGGGGGACCCGGTCGCGGCCGGGGCCGGTCCGTACCTCCCAAGAAACGCTTCATCGACTACCCGCGTGCGGGCAGGTCCGGCGCCGCGCGCTGGGTCCCCTCCTGGCGGCTCGTGACGGGACTGTTCATCGGTTTCTTCGGAAGCCTGGTGGCCATCGCCGGTGTGGCCTACGCCCTGGTGGGTGTCCCGGACGTGGCCAAGACCGCCAAAGCGCAGAACAACGTGTACTACTGGGCTGACGGCAGCCAGATGGTCGCCACCGGCGGTGAGACGAACCGCCAGATCATCAGCTACGACGAGATCCCCAAGGAAATGCGCTTCGCCGTGATGTCGGCGGAGAACAAGACGTTCGAGACCGACAGCGGTATCGACCCCATGGGTATCGCGCGCGCCTTCGTGAACATGGCCAAGGGTGGTCAGACACAGGGTGGCTCCACCATCACCCAGCAGTACGTGAAGAACGCGATGCTGGACGACCAGTCGCAGACCATCTCGCGGAAGTTCAAGGAGCTGTTCGTCTCCATAAAGGTCGGCGCCGAGGTCAAGAAGGAAGACATCATGGCCGGCTACCTGAACTCCGCGTACTACGGCCGCAACGCCTACGGCATCCAGGCAGCCGCGCGCGCGTACTTCGACGAGGACGCCGCCGATCTGAACCCGAGCGAGTGTGCCTTCCTGGCAGCCGTGCTCAAGGGCGCCACGTACTACGACCCCGCCGGCTCGGTCTCGATCGACCCCGCGGCCACGGCCGAGGCGAACACCGCTCGGGCGAAGGCCCGGTGGAAGTGGATCCTCGACGAGGAGGTCAAGGACAAGCGCCTGACCGCCGAGGTACGGAACAAGTACACGGAGTTCCCCGAGATCAAGAGCCCGCGGTCGAACGTCGCTCTGAGCGGCCAGATCGGCTACCTCGTCGATCTCGCCAAGGCGTACGTCATCAACAACAGCGACAAGACCGGGATCACCGCGAACAAGCTCCAGCAGGGCGGCTACTCGATCTACACGACCTTCGACAAGAGGAAGGTCAAAGCGCTCGAAGAAGCGGTGAAGAAGGTCCGCAAGGAGAACATCAAGCCCGGTGCGCGGCCGAAGAAGGACAAGTACGTCCAGTTCGGCGGTGCCTCCGTGAACCCGGACAACGGGGCGATCGAGGCCATCTACGGCGGTGTGGACGCGACCAAGCACTTCACCAACAACGCCGATGCGACGGGCGCCCAGGTGGGTTCGACCTTCAAGCCGTTCGTACTCGCGGCCGCGATGTCATGGGGGGTGCGGGACCCCGACGGTGACGAGGAGCAGGCCCAGGACGAGCGGACGATCGTCTCGCCGAAGAGCCTCTACAGCGGCCAGAACAAGCTGAAGATCAAGGAGTACAACCACGACGTCTGGATGGACGAGGACGGCAACGAGTGGCTCCAGAAGAACGACGGCAATGAGTCGTACAACCCGCCCACGTACCAGATCGACCTCCGCGAGGCGATGCGTGAGTCCGTGAACTCCGCGTACGTACAGCTCGGCATGGACGTCGGCCTGGACAAGGTCAAGGAAGCGGCTCTCGACGCGGGCATTCTCGAGTCGAGCCTCGCCAGTTCCCACTTCCCGTCCTTCTCGCTCGGTACGTCATCTCCGAGTGCGATCCGCATGGCCGGTGCGTACGGCACCTTCGCGGCGAGCGGCAAGCAGAGCGACCCGTACTCCGTCGAGAAGGTCACCAGCAAGGAGGGCACCGTCTTCCAGCACGACGAGGACGCCGCCAAGAGCAAGAGGGCCTTCACCTCTCAGGTCGCCGACAACGTCACCGATGTGCTGAAGACCGTGGTCGACAAGGGAACGGGTACCGCCGCGCGGCTGAGCGGCCGTGACGTGGCCGGCAAGACCGGTACGACCGACGGCAACAAGTCCGCCTGGTTCGTCGGGTACACCCCGCAGCTCTCGACGGCGATCACGATGTACCGGATGGACGACAAGGCGTCCGGCAAGAAGCGCAAGTTCCTCGAGATGTACGGCACGGGTGGCCAGGAGAAGATCCACGGTGCCTCGTTCCCTGCCGAGATCTGGCACGACTACATGGAGCAGGCCCTCAAGCACACGCACCCGGAGAAGTTCCCGACGCCCGACCCGATCGGGACGATCATCAACGACAATCCGAGCCCGAGCGTGACTCCCTCACCCACCAAGAGTGTCGAGGAGAGTCCCACGCCGAGTGCGACCCCGACGGAGTCCGCACCGTCTCCCACGCCGACCCCGAGCGACACGTGTGGCCGCTTCGACTGGAACTGCTCGAACAACGGCGGCACGGGTACGGGTGGCACGGACACCGGGAGTACCGGCGGGGGAATCAGCCCCAGTCCGACGGACTCGACCGGCAACGGGAACACCAGAGGCAATGGCAACGGAGGCATTTTCGGAGGGCCGAACGGCTAGAAGTCACCGTGTGTGTTTCACGTGAAACACACAGTTTCACGTGAAACAGGGCCGCTGTACCGACCAGGTGCGGCGGCCCTCGGCGTATTCCAAGGCGGGTACGGCAGGATGTGCGGCATGCCCAGTGCAGAGATGACGCGGAAGAGCGTCCACGAGCCGGAGCAGGTGCGGCCCACCAAGGAGGACGAGGTCGCCGCGGCTGCCAGTGAGCTGATCGGCGGCCCTCTCGGACGACGTGCCCTGCCCGGTGTCACTTGGTGGACGCCTGTACGGGTCATCGCGCTCGTGGCCATCGGCATGTTCGCCCTCGGCATGGTGCAGAAACTGCCCTGCTACGACGGTGCCTGGTTCTTCGGGGCGAGCTCCCAGTACACGCACGCCTGCTACTCGGACATTCCGCACCTCTATCAGGGCCGGGGCTTCGCCGACGGACTCGTGCCGTACTTCGACCGGCTTCCCGGCGATATGGAGTACCTCGAGTACCCGGTGCTGACCGGCGTCTTCATGGAGGTCGCCTCCTGGCTCACGCCGGGCAGCGGGAGCATCCAGGACCAGGAGCAGTTCTACTGGATGGTCAACGCGGGGATGCTGATGATCTGCGCGGCCGTCATCGCGGTGTGTACGACGCGCACCCATCGCCGGCGCCCCTGGGACGGCCTCCTGGTCGCTCTCGCGCCCGCCTTCGCGCTGACGGCGACCATCAACTGGGATCTTCTCGCCGTCGCTCTGCTGGCCGCCGCAATGCTCATGTGGTCCCGGGGCCGCTCCCTCGCCTTCGGTGTCCTGCTGGGACTGGCCACGGCGGCCAAGTTCTACCCCTTCCTGCTGATGGGGCCGCTCCTTGTTCTGTGCTGGCGGGCGGGCAAGTGGCGGGAGTTCGGGACAGCGCTTCTCGGTGCCGTCGGGGCCTGGCTCGCCGTGAACCTCCCGGTGATGTATTTCGCACCCGAAGGGTGGGCGAAGTTCTACAGCTTCAGCCACGACCGCGGAGTGGACTTCGGTTCCGTCTTCCTGTTCATCTCGCAGTGGGCGAAGATCACCATCACCGCCGACACGGCGAACACCTACGCGCTGATCATGATGGCGGTCGTCTGTCTGGGGATGGCGGCGGTCACGCTCACCGCTCCGCGACGCCCGCGCTTCGCACAGCTCGCCTTCCTGATCGTCGCGGCCTTCATCCTCACGAACAAGGTCTACTCACCCCAGTACGTGCTCTGGCTGGTTCCCCTCGCCGCTCTGGCCCGGCCACGCTGGCGGGACTTCCTGGTCTGGCAGGCGTGCGAGGTCGCGTACTTCCTCGGCATCTGGATGTACCTCGCGTACACGACCAGCGGAGACGCCCACAAGGGGCTGCCGACCGAGGGCTACCAACTGGCGATCGCGGTACACCTTCTGGGGACCCTGTACCTGTGCGCCGTGGTCGTGCGTGACATCTTCATGCCCGAACGGGACGTCGTGCGCCGGGCGGGCGACGACGATCCCTCGGGCGGTGTGCTCGACGGCGCGGCGGACGTCTTCGTGCTGGGAGCCGCGGCCCATCCGCCGCGGCACGCGGCCCACCTCGACGGGCCGCAGGTGGAGTGGGGCGGTCACCGGGCGGATACCGGGGAGATTTCGCCCTGAGCGAACAGACGGAAAGGCCGTCATACGAAAGGCCGTACACGGGGAGCCGTGTACGGCCTTTCGTATGACCGCAGTGGAGTCGACGACGACTCTCGGCCCGGGTCGGGTCAGCGCTCGACGATCCGGTCGAACTGCGTGGTGGTGTGCCGCAGATGGGCCACCAGCTCCTCACCGACCTTCGGTTCCGGCGCGTCCGAGGGCACGAAGAGGATCGAGACCTGCATGTGCGGCGGCTCCGCGAACCAGCGCTGCTTGCCCGCCCAGACGAACGGGGAAAGGTTCCGGTTGACGGTGGCGAGGCCGGCACGCGCCACCCCCTTGGCCCGCGGCATGACGCCGTGCAGGGCCTTGGGAGCCTCCAGACCCACACCGTGCGACGTACCGCCCGCCACGACGACCAGATAGCCGTCGGAGGCCGCCTTCTGCTGCCGGTAGCCGAAGCGGTCGCCCTTGGAGACGCGGGTGACGTCCAGGACGGCCCCGCGGTACTCGGTCGCCTCATGGTCTCCGAGCCACAGCCGCGTCCCGATGCGTGCACGGAAGCGGGTCTGCGGGAACTGCTGCTGCAGCCGCGCGAGTTCGTCGGCCTTGAGATGGCTGACGAACATGGTGTGCAGGGGCAGGCGGGCGGCACGCAGGCGGTCCATCCAGCCGATGACCTCCTCGACGGCGTCCGAGCCGTCGGTGCGGTCCAGAGGCAGGTGGATCGCGAAACCCTCGAGCCGCACGTTCTCTATCGCGGCGTGCAGCTGGGCGAGGTCCTGCTCGCTCACGCCGTGGCGCTTCATCGAGGACATGACCTCGATGACCACTCGGGCGCCCACGAGCCCGTAGACGCCGTCCACGGACGACACGGAGCGGATGACGCGGTCGGGCAGGGGAACGGGCTCCTCGCCCCTCCTGAAGGGCGTCAGGACCAGCAGATCGCCGCCGAACCAGTCCTTGATCCGGGCGGCTTCGTAGGTGGTGCCGACGGCGAGCACGTCCGAGCCCATGCGCGTGGCCTCGTCCGCGAGCCGCTCGTGGCCGAAGCCGTAGCCATTGCCCTTGCAGACGGGGACGAGCCCCGGGAACTGCTCGGACACGTGCTTGTGGTGTGCCCGCCAGCGCGCGGTGTCGACGTAGAGCGTGAGCGCCATGGCCGGTCCCGGAACCTTTCTCGTGGCTGCCGTTTATGAGATGTATGCACGGACATTGTGGCGGATCCGCCGAACCGGTGGCCGATGCCGTGCGGAAGCGTCCGCACGGCACGAGGGCCGCCCGGGTCAGCGGCGCGACATGTAGATGTCGAGTGCCTTGTGGAGCAGCTTGTTGAGCGGGAAGTCCCACTCTCCGAGGTACTCGGCGGCCTGGCCGCCCGTGCCGACCTTGAACTGGATCAGGCCGAAGAGGTGGTCGGTCTCGTCCAGCGAGTCGGAGATGCCGCGAAGGTCGTAGACGGTCGCCCCGAGGGCGTAGGAGTCCCGGAGCATCCGCCACTGCATCGCGTTCGAGGGCCGGACCTCGCGGCCGATGTTGTCGGAGGCGCCGTAGGAGTACCAGACGTGCCCACCCACGACCAGCATCGTCGCCGCGGACAGGTTGACGCCGTTGTGCCGTGCGAAGTACAGACGCATACGGTTGGGGTCCTCGGTGTTGAGGGCCGTCCACATGCGCTGGAAGTAGGAGAGCGGGCGGGGCCGGAAGTGGTCGCGCACCGCGGTGATCTCGTAGAGCCGCTGCCACTCCGCGAGGTCCTGGTAACCGCCCTGGACGACCTCGACACCGGCCTTCTCGGCCTTCTTGATGTTACGGCGCCACAGCTGGTTGAAGTTCTTGTGGACCTCTTCCAGGGAGCGGTTGGCGAGCGGCACCTGGAAGACGTAGCGGGGCTGGACGTCACCGAAGCCGGCGCCGCCGTCCTCCCCCTGCTGCCAGCCCATACGGCGCAGCTTGTCGGCGACCTCGAAGGCTCGGGGCTCGATGAAGTCCGCCTCGATGTCACGCAGGCGCTTCACGTCCGGGTTCTGGATGCCCTGCTTGATGGAAGCGGCCTCCCAGCGCCGGATGATCACCGGAGGACCCATCTTCACCGAGAAGGCGCCCTGCTGCTTGAGGTGCGCCAGCATGGGCTGCAGCCAGTCGTCGAGGTTCGGCGCGAACCAGTTGATGACCGGGCCCTCGGGCAGATAGGCGAGATAACGCTTGATCTTGGGCAGCTGGCGGTAGAGGACCAGACCCGCGCCGACCATCTCGCCGTTGCGGTCGTCGAACCAGCCGAGGCTCTCGGAGCGCCATTCCGCCTTGACGTCTGCCCAGGCCGGGACCTGCATGTGGCTCGCCGCGGGCAGGCTCTGGATGTATGCCAGATGCTGCTCTCGACTGATGGTCCTCAGGGTCAGGCTCATTCGGGGCGCTCCTCGGGCTGGTGTGTCCCCATGGGTACAGGGGCTCCGGCTCTCGCGCGAAGCCTACTGCGCCCCGCGAGCGCCCCGTCTGGCCCGTACGGAACCTGTACCCCGGCCGGCGCACGGACCGGGGCGCCCCAGGGCGCCGGCCGGCCGTGCGGCCGAAGGTGCGGGGAAGGCTCAGCCGACGACCCCGCCGAAGAGTCCGCCGTGCGCCATTCCGAGCAGAAGACCGACGCCCGAGGCACCGAGACCCAGGATCAGACCGAAGCGCTCGCGGGTCGTCTCGGACAGGAACTGCCCGGACGCCCCGGTGATGATGCCGATCAGGCCCGCCCACGAGCTGACCAGGTGCAGATGGTGGAACAGCCCCGTGACGAACGCGGTGATGCCGAGCACGAGGGTCACCACCGTCAGCGTGTCCTGGAGCGGGTGGGGTTTGTGATCGGTGGCGAGAAGGGATCCGACGGGGTTGGGTCGCAATGCCTGTGCCATGGGGCACCTCCTGCGGAAAGCGGCGCATCGTAGCGCCATACACACCCGATGTGTACAGACTGACCGCCTCAGCGGTGAGATTTCAACCGGAAGCCGGTGTGCGGGTACTCTGTACCGTCTGCACCGGTGTCTGCCCAGGCCGCGACCGGCTGATCCGATCGGTTCTCCGTCGGTGAGGCCCGATTGTCAGTGGCTGCCGATACCGTTGCGTACGCATCACAACCCTCCTGCCACGGAACGACCGTGGCCGCTGAGTCCAAAGGAGGTGGGTTACACATGCGTCATTACGAGGTGATGGTCATCCTCGACCCCGATCTCGAGGAGCGCGCAGTCTCCCCGCTGATCGAGAACTTCCTCTCCGTGGTCCGTGAGGCCAACGGAAAGGTCGAGAAGGTCGACACCTGGGGCCGTCGTCGTCTCTCGTACGAGATCAAGAAGAAGCCCGAGGGCATCTACTCGGTCATCGACCTGCAGGCCGAGCCTGCGGTCGTCAAGGAGCTCGACCGCCAGATGAACCTGAACGAGTCGGTCCTCCGGACCAAGGTCCTCCGTCCCGAGACCCACTGAGCTTCCCCGCTCAGCTGATCTCGGACATCGAGTAGCAGCACAAGCAGCCAGCAGCAAACCCGCCGAGAGGTTCCCCCATGGCAGGCGAGACCGTCATCACGGTCGTCGGCAATCTTGTCGACGACCCCGAGCTGCGCTTCACCCCTTCCGGTGCGGCGGTCGCGAAGTTCCGTGTCGCGTCCACCCCCCGCACCTTCGACCGTCAGACCAACGAGTGGAAGGACGGCGAGAGCCTGTTCCTGACCTGCTCGGTCTGGCGTCAGGCGGCGGAGAACGTCGCCGAGTCGCTCCAGCGAGGCATGCGCGTCATCGTGCAGGGCCGGCTGAAGCAGCGGTCCTACGAGGACCGTGAGGGCGTCAAGCGCACGGTCTACGAGCTGGACGTCGAGGAAGTCGGCGCCAGTCTGAAGAACGCCACGGCCAAGGTCACCAAGACCACTGGACGTGGTGGCCAGGGCGGTTACAGCGGCGGCGGCGGTGGCGGCGGCCAGCAGGGCGGCGGCTGGGGCGGTGGCCCCGGCGGCGGTCAGCAGGGCGGCGGCGGTGCTCCCGCGGACGACCCGTGGGCGACCGGCGCTCCCGCCGGCGGCAACCAGGGCGGCGGTGGCGGCTGGGGTGGAAACTCCGGCGGCTCCGGCGGCTCCGGCGGCGGCTACTCGGACGAGCCTCCCTTCTAGGGCGGCTCGGCCCACACTTCTTGATCACACAGGAGATACACCATGGCGAAGCCGCCTGTGCGCAAGCCGAAGAAGAAGGTCTGCGCTTTCTGCAAGGACAAGGTCACGTACGTGGACTACAAGGACACGAACATGCTGCGGAAGTTCATTTCCGACCGCGGCAAGATCCGTGCCCGCCGCGTGACCGGCAACTGCACGCAGCACCAGCGTGACGTCGCCACGGCTGTGAAGAACAGCCGTGAGATGGCGCTGCTGCCCTACACCTCCACCGCGCGATAAGGGAAGGGTGACCGACACATGAAGATCATCCTCACCCACGAGGTCTCCGGCCTCGGTACCGCCGGCGACGTCGTCGACGTCAAGGACGGTTACGCTCGCAACTACCTGATCCCGCGGAACTTCGCGATCCGCTGGACCAAGGGTGGCGAGAAGGACGTCGAGCAGATCCGTCGCGCTCGTAAGATCCACGAGATCGCGACGATCGAGCAGGCCAACGAGATCAAGGGCCGCCTCGAGGGCGTCAAGGTCCGTCTGGCCGTCCGCTCCGGCGACGCCGGTCGTCTCTTCGGCTCCGTCACCCCGGCCGACATCGCCTCGGCGATCAAGGCTTCCGGTGGCCCCGAGGTCGACAAGCGCCGCATCGAGCTGGGCTCGCCGATCAAGACGCTGGGCGCCCACGAGACGTCCGTGCGTCTGCACCCCGAGGTGGCCGCCAAGGTCAGCATCGAGGTCGTCGCTGCGTAAGCTCGCTGCTTGCGGAGCTTGAGCACATCTGTGGGGCCGCACTCCTGAGGGAGGGCGGCCCCACGCATGTGTCCGGAAGAAGGAGCCTGCCGGGTCGGCTCCTGTCCTGTTTCACGTGAAACAGGACAGGAAGACGCGTCGGGGCGGCCGGACGCATGGTGACGTGGTGGAGAGGAACGACGGTCAGCGCGTCGCGCCCGTGACGATCCACCGGCCCGAGCGGGAGCGCAGCCACAAGGTCAGCCAGCGCACTGCCATCATCAGCGCCATGGCTGCCCACAGTGCCGTCAGTCCCCCGCCGAAGGCCGGGATCAGGAGCGCGACCGGGGCGAAGACCGCGAGCGTCACGAGCATCGCCCACGCCAGATAGGGGCCGTCTCCGGCGCCCATCAGGACTCCGTCGAGTACGAAGACGATGCCGCTGATCGGCTGGGAGAACGCCACGACCAGCAGAGCGGCCAGGGCTGTGTCCTGGACCGCCGAGTCGCCGGTGAACAACGGCAGGAGCAGCGGACGCGCGAGTACCACGAGAAGGCCGAGGAGAGTGCCCGTCGCCAGACCCCACCGCACCATCCGACGGCAGGCTTCACGGGCCCCCGCGGCATCGCCGGCGCCCAGACAGCGACCGATGATGGCCTGCCCGGCGATGGCGATCGCGTCGAGCGTGAAGGCGAGCAGGCTCCACAGCGACAGCACGATCTGATGGGCGGCGACCTCGGTGTTTCCGAGCCGGGCGGCGACGGCGGTCGCGATCATGAGGATCGCCCTCAGGGAGAGCGTGCGCACCAAGAGGGGTGCGCCTGCCTGAGCACAGGCACGGATGCCGGCGGCATCCGGCCGCAGCGACGCGCCGTGCCGACGGGCTCCACGGACGACCACCCACAGATACGCGACCGTCATGCCGTACTGCGCGATGACCGTTCCGCAGGCGGAGCCGGCGATGCCCAGGTCGGCGCCGTAGACGAGTACCGCGTTGAGGACGGCGTTGGCGATGAAACCCGCCACAGCGACGTACAACGGCGTCCTGGTGTCCTGCAGTCCGCGCAGGACACCGGTCGCGGCCAGCACGATGAGCATCGCCGGGATTCCGAGTGCCGAGATCCGCAAGTACGTCGTCGCGTACGGGGCGGCGGTGTCCGAGGCGCCGAAGAGGCCCACCAGTGCGGGGGCCGTCGGCAGGACGGCGGCGATGACGCCGGCGCCGAGCAGGAGAGCGAGCCAGATGCCGTCCATGCCCTGCCGGATGGCCGCGCGCAGGTCACCCGAACCGACTCGGCGGGCGACCGCGGCCGTCGTGGCATAGGCGAGGAAGACGAAGACGCTCACGGCTGTCATGAGAAGGGCGGAGGCGATACCGAGCCCCGCCAGCTGTGTGGTGCCGAGGTGGCCGACGATCGCGCTGTCGGCCATCACGAACAACGGCTCCGCGACGAGTGCGCCGAAGGCTGGAACAGCCAGGGCGACGATCTCGCGGTCGTGCCGGCGCCGGGCGGCCTTGAGCGCCGCGGGACCCTGTGTCATGTGCACCAATCTAATCTTCCACAGGTAAGAGATGCAACAGTCTGTCGGTCCTTACTTTTGCTCGGGCGGGGTGCACCCCTCCGGGTGGATTGACTGGATCTTGGTCCGACTGGGAAAGTTTTTCTCCTGCACAGCCGGTGGACGGGAAACCAGCAGCTCAGAGTGGGTCTCCTCGTGGTGCTGAGGGCTTGTTCACAGGACTGTCCACCGGGTCGTGCACAGGTTTTGGAGACTTCTCCACAGCATCCGGGCCGTCGTCCACATGGCCTGTGGATAACCAGATTGGCTGACGGTGCCCGCACGCCTAACGTGGTGCGGCGCACGCTCCCTCCACCGCTCTCGGAAACCTCGCAAAACCGACGCGTCAGAACCGGAGTTGGGCGTCCCATTTGTCAGTGCCGTGCCGTAGAACAGACTGGCACGGTTAGGTCCGCTCGGCGGACGGGAGGAGGTGGCTCGGTGAGCATTTCCGAGCCCTTGGACGACCCGTGGGCCGACAGTGGCCCCAGTGATCGTCTGCCCGCCTCCCGCCGACGCGGTGACGGTGGCCGCGGCCGCGACGAGCAGCACGACCGGGGCCGTGACAGCGGGGCGTGGGACGGCGGGGGCTCGGCCTTCGAGCGTGTACCACCTCAGGACCTCGATGCCGAGCAGTCCGTCCTCGGCGGCATGCTCCTGTCCAAGGACGCCATCGCCGATGTCGTCGAGGTCATCAAGGGCCACGACTTCTACCGGCCGGCGCACGAGACGATCTACACGGCGATTCTCGACCTCTACGCGAAGGGTGAGCCGGCCGACCCGATCACCACCGCCGCCGAGCTCACCAAGCGCGGTGAGATCACCAAGGTCGGCGGGGCCTCTTATCTGCACACCCTAGTCCAGACGGTTCCGACGGCGGCGAACGCCGAGTACTACGCGGAGATCGTGCACGAGCGCGCGGTCCTGCGCCGCCTGGTCGAAGCGGGTACGCGGATCACGCAGATGGGATACGCGGCCGACGGCGACGTCGACGAGATCGTCAACAGCGCCCAGGCCGAGATCTACGCGGTCACGGAGCAGCGCACCAGTGAGGACTACCTGCCGCTGGGCGACATCATGGAGGGCGCGCTCGACGAGATCGAGGCGATCGGATCCCGCAGCGGCGAGATGACCGGCGTGCCCACGGGGTTCACGGATTTCGACTCGCTCACCAACGGGCTGCACCCGGGACAGATGATCGTCATCGCGGCGCGGCCCGCCATGGGTAAGTCGACGCTGGCTCTCGACTTCGCCCGGGCCTGCTCGATCAAGAACAACCTGCCCAGCGTCATCTTCTCGCTGGAGATGGGCCGCAACGAGATCGCGATGCGTCTGCTGTCCGCGGAGGCACGCGTCGCCCTGCACCACATGCGGTCAGGCACGATGACCGACGAGGACTGGACTCGCCTGGCCCGCCGGATGCCCGATGTCTCGGCGGCACCGCTCTACATCGACGACTCCCCGAACCTGTCGATGATGGAGATCCGTGCGAAGTGCCGTCGTCTGAAGCAGCGTAACGACCTCAAGCTCGTCGTGATCGACTACCTCCAGCTGATGCAGTCCGGCGGTTCCAAGCGCGCCGAGAGCCGTCAGCAGGAGGTCTCGGACATGTCCCGAAACCTCAAGCTGCTGGCCAAGGAACTGGAGCTTCCGGTGATCGCGCTCTCTCAGCTGAACCGTGGTCCGGAGCAGCGCACGGACAAGAAGCCGATGGTGTCGGACCTCCGCGAGTCCGGCTCCATCGAGCAGGACGCCGACATGGTCATCCTGCTGCACCGCGAGGACGCCTACGAGAAGGAGTCGCCCCGTGCGGGCGAGGCCGACCTGATCGTCGCCAAGCACCGTAACGGTCCCACCGCGACGATCACCGTCGCTTTCCAGGGCCACTACTCGCGCTTCGTGGACATGGCGCAGACCTGATCCGTCACCCTCGGCGTATATGCGCTCGACGTGAGGACGTGACGCGGGTGAACTGGGGGCATGACGACATCTCAGGAAGAGCTGCTTCCTGCCACACGCAGGTCCCTGGCGCACCGCCTTGCGGTGGCGCAGGCCGAAGGCCGGGCTCCGTCGCTGGTCGCGGCGGTGGTCCGGGGTGGGGAGACGGTGTGGAACGGGGCGAGTTCCTCGGTCGACGGACAGTCGCCGGACGAGAACGTGCAGTACCGCATCGGCTCGATCACCAAGACCTTCACTGCGGTCCTGGTGCTGCGGCTGCGGGACGAGGGTGTCCTCCACCTCGGCGACCCGCTGGAGAAGCACCTCCCGGGCACCGGCGTCGGTGACGTCACCGTGGCCGAACTGCTGGCTCACACCAGCGGGTTGGCGGCGGAGTCGCCCGCCCCCTGGTGGGAACGTACCGCCGGTTCGCTTCGTCCGGAGCTTGCCGATGTGCTGGGTGAGCGGCCGTTGCTGCATCCGCCCGGGCGGCGGCACCACTATTCGAACCCTGGATACACGTTGCTGGGAGCGATGGTCGAGCGGCTCAGAGGCGTCGGCTGGGAGGAGGTGCTGCGGCGGGAGGTGCTGGAGCCGCTGGAACTGCACCGCACGACCGCGCACCAGCAGGCCCTGCATGCCGACGGGTGGGCCGTGCACCCGTGGGCCGATGTGATGCTGCCGGAGCCGATGGAGGACCTGGGGCGGATGGCCCCGGCCGGCCAGCTCTGGTCCACGACCGGTGACCTGGCCCGCTTCGCCGCCTTCCTCACCAGAGGGAACGCCCGTGTGCTGAGCGCCGAGTCGGTGCTGGAGATGCGGGCCCCCGCCGCACCGCCGGAGCGCGAGGAGTTGGCGGACGGCAGTGCCTATGGACTCGGCCTGCAGATCCAGAACCGGGACGGGCGGACCCTCGTCGGGCATTCCGGTTCGCTGCCGGGCTTTCTCGCGAACCTGACGATCAGCGTGGAGGACGACCTGGCGTCCGTCGTCCTGGCCAACTGCACCTCCGGCCCTCAAGTGTCGACGGTCGCCGCCGACCTCGTACGCGTCGTGGCGGAGTGCGAACCCCGTCTTCCTGAGCCCTGGCGGCCGCTTGCCCAAGTCGACCGGTCTCTCCTGGAGTTGACAGGGCAATGGTTCTGGGGGACTCAGGCCTTCGTGCTGCGGCTTGCGTCCGTCGGCGACGTCTCCCTCGAACCGCTGCCGACGGGTGGCCGCCGGTCGCGATTCCGGTCGAACGGCGACGGCACGTGGACGGGGCTCGACGGCTACTACGCAGGAGAGTCTCTGCGGGCTGTCCGGCGCTCAGACGGATCCGTGAGCCATCTGGATCTCGGTTCGTTCGTGTTCACGCGTTGTCCGTACGACGAGACGGCGCCGGTGCCGGGCGGGCTGGATCCGGAGGGGTGGCGGGGGATCGGCTGAGGGCTGCTTGCGGGCGGGTGTCCCTGTTTCACGTGAAACAGGGACACCCGCCCAGCTCGCTGAAGGGGAATCCTCAGAGCGGCAGCTTGAAGCCGACATGCGAAGCGGTGAAGCCCAGCCGTTCGTAGAAACGGTGGGCATCGGTGCGCGTGACGTCGGACGTCAGTTGGACCAGCTGACAGCCCTCGCGGCGCGATGCGTCGATGGCCCACTCGATGAGCTGGGTACCCAAGCCGCTGCCCCGTTCACCGGAGTGCACCCGAACGCCCTCGATGACCGAACGCGTGGCGCCCTTGCGGGACAGCCCGGGAATGACCGTGAGCTGCAGTGTGCCGACGACGCGCCCTTCACGTTCGGCGACCATGACGTGCTGGTTCGGGTCGCGGCGAAGACGCTCCAGAGCCGCCGCGTACGGGGCCAGGTCGTCCGGCGATTCCCGCTGCGCGCCCAGTGGGTCGTCGGCCAGCATCGCGACGATGGCCGGGACATCGCCCAGGACCGCCGCCCGTATCTCAGGGTCTCCCATGGCTCCCACCCTAGGCGGGTGCGCCGGCCGACTCCACGACCCGCACGAGTGGGGCGAGTTCGGGGTTGGCCGCCGCATCGTCGAGCGCTTCGCGGAGGGCGGCGTCGTTGGTGGGCCGCGCCTCTTCGAGCAGCCTGAGACCGGCTTCACTGACGTTGGTGTAGATGCCGCGCCGGTCCGTGGGGCACAGGTAGCGCGAGAGCAGACCGCGGTCCTCGAGCCGGGTGACGAGCCGAGTCGTGGCGCTCTGGCTGAGGACGACCGCGTCGGCCACCTGCCTCATCTGCAGATGGCCGCCCTCGCCGTCGTGCTGGCGGCTGAGGACGTCGAGGAGGGAATACTCCCGCACGCTCAGCCCGTGCCGCGTCTGCAGGGCGCGCTCGATGTGCGCCTCGATCCTCCCGTGCAGCAGCGAGAGGGCACACCAGCCCTGGGCCAGGGCTGTGAGCGCGGGGTCCGTCGCAGTCATGGGGTCTCCTCCGTTCCTCAACGGCTGCGTCCAGAGTAGAGCACGACCGCAATATACGGCGCTTGCATATAGCCCGCGTCTGCAATTATTGTGGGCGCAAGTTAAGCGCTCCTGCAATCGTCTGGAAGGTGTACCCCACCATGCCTCTCGCGCTTCTGGCCCTCGCGATAGGGGCCTTCGGCATCGGGACCACCGAGTTCGTGATCATGGGCGTTCTGCCCGAGGTCGCCAGTGACTTCGGTGTCTCCATCCCCACCGCCGGGCTGCTGGTCACCGGCTACGCCCTCGGGGTCGTCATCGGCGCACCGATCATGACCGCGCTCGGTACGAAGGTGTCCCGCAAACGGATGCTGATGATGCTCATGGGGCTGTTCGTCCTCGGCAACCTCCTGTCCGCCGTCGCCCCGGTCTTCGGGCTGATGCTGGCGGGCCGTGTGGTCGCGTCCCTGGCGCACGGGGCGTTCTTCGGCATCGGATCGGTGGTGGCCGCGGAACTCGTCGCCCCTGAGAAGAAGGCCGGCGCCATCGCCATGATGTTCAGCGGGCTGACGATCGCCAACGTCGTCGGGGTACCGCTGGGGACTTTGGTCGGACAGTCCATGGGATGGCGCGCCACCTTCACCGGCGTCGCCGCACTCGGCGTGCTGGGTCTGTTGGGCGTCGCCAAGCTGGTGCCCGAGATGCCGAAACCGCAGGGCGTGCGTCTCCGTCACGAGCTGGCCGCCTTCAAGAACATCCAGGTGCTCCTGGCCATGGCCATGACCGTCCTCGGCTTCGGCGGCGTCTTCGCGGCCATCACCTACATCGCGCCGATGATGACGCACGTGACCGGTTTCGCCGACGGCTCCGTCACCTGGCTGCTGGTGCTGTTCGGTATCGGCATGGTCGTCGGCAACCTGGTGGGAGGCCGGTTCGCCGACCGTGCACTGATGCCCATGCTGTACGTATCGCTGGGCGGCCTCTCCATCGTGCTGGCCCTGTTCACGGTCACCGCACACCAGAAGGCCCTCGCGGCGATCTCCATCGCCCTGATCGGCGCCCTCGGATTCGCGACCGTGCCGCCGCTGCAGAAGCGCGTCCTGGACCATGCCCATGGAGCGCCCACGCTTGCCTCGGCCGTGAACATCGGCGCCTTCAACCTCGGCAACGCCCTCTCGGCGTGGCTGGGCGGCCTCGTCATCGCGGCCGGCCTGGGCTACACGGCTCCGAACTGGGTCGGCGCGGCTCTCGCCGGCGGGGCCCTGGTGCTGGCCGTGTTCTCGGCCGCTCTGGAACGACGCTCGGGAGGTCACAGCACCGTGATCGCGGGTGCCGCTCCCTCCGGGACACGCGCCGCCGTCCCTCATTGAAAGACCACGCGGCACGGAGGCGCAGCCGTCCCTGTGCCGCTCGGCCACAGCGTCCGCCTGGGCGAACAGGACCATGGCTTCGCCACCGCGGCCGTGGAGAAGCTCGCCTGACAGCCGCACCACGCGAGCGGGCAGGAGCCGGCACCCCATGCGTGTGGGGGCCGGCTTCTGCCCGGCTCCGTCCTCAGCAGGCGGCCACGGTGAGGGGGGCGAAGCGCCGTGACCAGTCACCCGGCGGCTCAGGGATGCCGAGGACCATCACCGTGTTGGTGGAGACCGATGTAAGGCCATGTGCCTGAATCCAGGACAGCAACTCTTCGTGCCGCACATCGATGTCGGTTCGCAACGGGCGGCCCGTCCGGGCGGCCAGCGAGGCGACCAGGGCCTTGGCCGTCTCCTGGTCCCGGGCGATGAGAGGGCCCACCACGTGGGTGTCCATGTTCGGCCAGGCAGCCGCGTATCCGATCAGCTGCCCGGCCTCTTCGGCGACGTGCAGCAGGTCGGCGAAGGCGGGCAGTCGCGCAAGGATGTGCGTGCGGTCGGCGCCGAGAACCTCTGCGTCGAGCCGGAGGATGGCGGTGAGGTCCTCCGCGGTGGCCGCGCGCGTGGCGACGGCGGGTTCGAAGCCGTCCGCCACGAACTGCCCATGAACCATCGCTGCCGAGCCGGTGACCTTGAACCCCAGCTCCTCGTAGAGCGGGCGGCCGAACGGGGTCGCATGCAGCGTCAGGGGGGTGACGCCCATCTCTGCGACAACATGTCTCATGAGACGTCGGCCGATGCCCTGCCGTGCATGTCGCTTCGCGACCAGCACCATGCCGATCGCTCCCAGGGCGAGACGCTCCCTCGTCCCGTACTCGGTGACCACACAGGCGGTCACGAGGCCACCGTCGGGGTCGTCGATGCCGTACCCCTTTCCCGCCGCGAGAAGCAGGCCCCACTTGTGTTCCTCGCGGGGCCAGCCCCGGTCCTGGGACAGATCGGCGCAGGCTGTCAGATCGCCTGGGGTCAGCCGGCGGATGGGTAGAGCGGCAAGGGAAGGTGTCGGCACACAGGCCAGGCTGTCCGAATGCCGCCGGGGTCGTCCACCGGTTTGCGGGAGGTCAGGCGTGTTTCTGGCCACGCAGGCGCCGGAGCTTTGGCTGCCGGGGGGAGAATGAGTGGTCGGTCAGCCCAGGTCGGGCGCGTGCATGGCCCGCACTCCCTCGATGTTTCCGTCAAGGTAGTGCCGCAGGGAAAGCGGCACGAGATGGACGGACGCGATGCCGACCCGGGTGAATGGCACACGGACGATCTCGTACTCCCCGCAAGGCTGGTCCACTTCGGGGCCGTGCCGCAGGGCCGGGTCCATGGATTCCAGGTGGCAGACGAAGAAATGCTGCACCTTTACGCCGGTCGCGCCGCCGTCGTCACCGATGTGCTCGACGGTGTCCACGAAGCAGGGCACGACATCGGTGATCTTGGCACCCAGCTCCTCGTGCACTTCGCGGTGGAGCGCGTCGACGACAGTCGTGTCCTCCGGCTCGACCCCGCCACCCGGTGTGAGCCAGTAGGGATCGAGGCCGGGCTTGGTCCGCTTGATCAAAATCAGGTCGTCACCGTCGAGCAGGACGGCTCGGGCGGTGCGCTTGACCACGGGTCGAACGGTCATGGGAGAAATGTGGCCCGGCTGGTTCCACGTGAAACATCGGGCGGCTGGGAAGACGCTGCCGAACCGGCTGTCCTGGCGCCCGGCGGCTCGCGACGCGCCTCGGGGCGCGCCCGGTGAGAGCCGCCTCAGCCCCAGCCGGAGGCGGCGCGCAGCAACCAGTCGTGTGCCCGTGAAATGTGTGGCATCGCGAGGGTGCCGGTGCGGACGGCCAGGAAGTACGTACGCAAAGGGGGGACGGCGGGTTCATGAAGTGCCACGACGTCGCCCCGGGCGACGGCGTCGGCGCAGAGATAGCGAGGCAGCACCGCGAGACCGGCACCCGCGGTGGCACAGGAGAGGACGGCCCGCAGGTCGGGGACGATCACCGTGCCGGACGTCGAAGGCAGGCAGTCGAAGACCGAGGCCCAGTACCGTGCGACAAGCGGGAGGGATTCGTGCACCTCCACGACGGGGCAGTCCTTGAGGACGGGGGCACCCTTGCGGCGCAGCTTGCCGGGGCCGATTCGGGCCGCCCAGCGAGGAGCGGCGATCAGGACGTGCTCTTCGTCGCAGAGCGCAGTCGCGGTGAGCAGAGCCCCGCGCGGGCGTGCCGTCGTGATGGCCAGATCATGATGCCCGGCGGCGAGTCCCTCCAGGACTTCCTCGGCGTTACCGAAGGAGGCACGCAGTGCGAAGCCCTGCCCGTCGTCGCCGGCCAGTTCCGCGAGCGCGGGAAGGGCTCGCTCGGCGGTGAACTCGGGAGGCCCGGCGAGGTGCAGGGTCCGTAGGGAGGATTCCTCGTCGAGTCCTGTCTCAGCGATCTCCACCAGGGCGTCGAGGTGCGGGGCGGCCTTGTGGGCGAGTTCGTCGCCGATGCCGGTGGGAGTCACCCCGCGCGCCTGACGCAGGAAGAGGGGCCGTCCCAGCTGGCGTTCCAGTGTGCGGATCTGCGCGGTGACGGCCGGCTGCGAGAGGCCGAGGAGAGCGGCGGCGCGGGTGAAGGAGCCGGCCCGGTGCACGGTGACGAACGTGCGCAGCAGGGCCAGATCCATGGCGCATCCTCCCCTCCAGGCTCCTTGACCGCGCCCACTATAAATAAGTCGATAGGTCGCTGTCGCTACCGTGATTGGACACTGACGCAGAGTCAACTAGCCTTGTTCGCGCGGTTCTTCGCGCGTGGAACCGGGGCGGTCCGAGCCACGAGGGGGGAGGCTCGGACCGTCCGCTCCGCCGCGTCCGGGCGTCGGCCGGGTGAGCGCGACCGTGTACGTGCCGGACGCTCAGTCAGCGATCACTCGGCGGTCTCGTCGAGTGCCCGCATTACGTCCGCCACCAGATCCGTGGGGTCCTCCGCTCCGGCCGAGAAGCGGATGAAGCCTTCGGCCACCGCGTCCCCGCCCCACCTTCCGCGGCGTTCGGCGGTCGACCGCACTCCGCCGAAGCTGGTGGCGTCGTCCACCAGCCGCAGCGCGTCGAGGAAGCGGTCGGCACGCTCGCGCGTGGGCAGCGTGAACGACACGACGCACCCGTATCGGCGCATCTGCTGCGAAGCAATCTTGTGTGCGGGGTCGTCGGGCAGCCCGGGATAGCGCAGTCCGGTCACCTCGGACCGGCCGCGCAAAGCCTCGGCGAGGGCCAGGGCGTTGGCGGTCTGCCGGTCGGCGCGCAGTTGCAGCGTGGAGATCGACCGGTGGGCCAGCCACGCCTCCATGGGCCCCGGGATCGCCCCGGCGATCTTGCGCCACCGCTGGACGGAGGCCATGCGGTCGGCGTCGTGCCCGGTGACGTATCCGAGCAGGATGTCCCCGTGTCCGGTGAGCATCTTCGTGCCGCTGGCCACGGAGAAGTCCGCACCCAGCTCCAAAGGGCGCTGGCCGAGCGGGGTCGCCAGGGTGTTGTCGACGGCGACGAGAGTGCCCTGCGCGTGCGCGGCCTCCACGAGCCTGCGCACGTCACAGACGTCGAGACCAGGGTTGGAAGGAGTCTCGATCCAGAGCAGCTTGGCTCCGTCCAGGACCTCCAGCTGGGCATCGCCGCCGGTCGGAGCGGTGCGCACCTCGATGCCGAACGCGGTCAGCTGTTCACGCACCAGCGGGAGGGCCTGGTAGCCGTCGTCCGGAAGGACGACGATGTCGCCGGCTCGCAGCTGGGAGAAGAGGACCGCGGAGACGGCGGCCATCCCGGATGCGAAGGCGAGGGTCCGGGTGCTGTCACGGCCGGGTGCCTCCAGCTCGCCGATGGCGCGCTCGAGGTGTGTCCACGTCGGGTTGTCGTCACGTCCGTACGTGTAGGGGCCGGTCGGGTCGCCGGGCAGGTGGAAGTGCGCGGCGAACACCGGCCCGGGCAGAGTGGGCTCGTACTTCACGGGTTCGGGCAGTCCCGCCCGGACCGCTCGTGTGCCGTCGCCCTGTCCCGTCGCGCGCGTGTCGTCGCCGGGTCCCGCGCCGAAATCCTCTGACGTCATGCCGCCCGTCCCTTCCCCTGCTCGTGTCAGCGGCGAGCAGACCGGGGCTCGCCGCCTCCACCTTCTCAGGAGACCCGGCGAAACCTCTCATCTCCCGGCCCCGGTCCCAGGCCAGGGCCGCCGGGGACATGGGTGCGCGACGGCGCCGTACGCCCTCAGTCCTCGTCGGGCAGGACGACGTGGAGGGCCCAGGAGACGACCGAGATGATCAGGCCGCCGAGCACGGCGGTCCAGAAGCCGTCCACGTGGAAACTGAGGTCGAGCTTGTCGGCCACCCACGACGTGAGCAGCAGCATCAACGCGTTGACCACGAGTGTGATCAGGCCGAGGGTGAGGATGAACAGGGGGAAGGTCAGAACCTTCATGACGGGCTTGACCAGGAAGTTCACCAAGCCGAAGACGAGGGCGACAAGGATCAGGGTGCCGGCCTTCTTGCCCGTGCTGTCGCCGGTCAGGGTGATCTTGTCGAGCAGCCACACGGCGACGGCCAGGGCCCCGGCGTTGGCGATCGTCTTGACTACGAAATTCTTCATGTGTCTGATCGTGGCAGAGAGACCGGTTCTGGAACATGGCGAGGGCGGACAAGATCGATGAAGGCATTCCGACTGGACGAACTGGAGGCGGAACGCGCCGCCAACGACGGTGCCTACCTGCAGTTTCTGCGTGAGCGGAACATGTCGGTCGGTCTGTACGCGCTCGACGCGGGGTCACCCGACCCGCAGAACCCGCATCAGCAGGACGAGGTGTACTTCGTCGTGAGCGGGCGTGCCTCGATCACGGTCGGCATGGAGACGACCCAGGTGGCGCGCGGCAGCGTCGTCTACGTCCCCGCGGGCGTCACGCACAAGTTCCACCACATCACCGAGGATCTGCGAGTGCTGGTGGTCTTCTCGCCGCCTGAGAGCTGACTCCCGCGGCCCGATCCCCTAGGGGGACGATCAGGGGAGGACAAGGGCTGCGCGGCCCCGCACCGCTGCTCGGCACCCCTAGCATCGAGTGCAGGGCTCCGGGTGCCGGCACGGGGATGCGGGACGCCGGGGCCGGGCACCGAGCGGGCAGTCAGACCGTGTCCCCGGACGGAGACACGACGTGGGCCCCGGAAACGGGCAGAGAGAAGGACAAGGGCGATGCGAGAGATCTTCGCGGGTATGCCGTGGTGGGTGAAGTGGGTCGCGGTTCCGGTCATCGCCCTGGTGGTGTTCGGCGGACTGATCCTCAGCGTCGTCCAGGTGGTCGTCGGGCTGCTCTTCAAGTTGCTCGTCTTCGTCGCCCTGGTCGGCGGTCTGATCTACGTGGTGCGGAAGTTCACGTCGAGTTCGTCGTCACGAGGGGACTGGTAGACACACCCGGGCGGCCGGCGTGCGACGGCCGGTCCACCCAGCCCGAACCGACGCCCTGGCCCACTCCAGGACGCCATCGAAAAACTGTTGGGGCCCCAGTCTTCCCGTTACAGCAGCTGAGAACTCACTCGTTGTGATCTGATGTGTACGTTGAGCGAGATGCCAGCAGTGTCACGGGAAACGATTCCCGGCCAGTCGACGGCAAACGACGGGGTAGGCGATGCGCGAGTCGGTGCAGGCAGAGGTCATGATGAGCTTCCTCGTGTCGGAGGAGCTCTCCTTCCGCATTCCGGTGGAGCTGCGATACGAGACCTGTGATCCCTATGCCGTGCGGCTGACCTTCCACCTGCCCGGGGACGAACCGGTGACCTGGGCCTTCGGGCGTGAGCTGCTCAGTGACGGTGTGGAGGGCGCCTGCGGCGAAGGCGATGTGCACATCACGCCGGACGCCGACGAGGAGTCCGGTGACGTGCTGATCCGGCTTCAGGTCGGATGTGACCAGGCGCTCTTCCGGTCGGGCGCCGCTCCGCTGCTGGCCTTCCTGGACCGCACCGACAGACTGGTGCCGCTGGGGCGGGAGCGTGACCTCGCCGACTTCGATCTGCACCTCGACGAGGCCCTGGACCGCATCCTGGCCGAGGAGCAGAGCGCGGGCTGAGGCCGACGAACCACTGACCGTGCCGTAACGCTTCCTCTCGCGCGGACGACGAGCCTCGGTACGTCACCGCTTGCGGCGTCGGCCGTGCCCTGCGCGAACCGGCGTCGGGGCACCGGCCTGCGCCGGTACGCCCGCTCGGTCCGCCGAGACCACCAGAGCGGCCAGCGCGGTGGTCACCGGAACCGACGCGACCAGCCCGATCGAGCCGACGAGCGTGCGCACGATCTCCTCCGCGACCAACTCGCTGTTGGCGATGGTGCCGACACTGCTCTGCGCGATCGAGAAGAGAAGCAGCAACGGCAGCGCGGCGCCCGCGTACGCGAGGACCAGGGTGTTCACCACGGACGCGATGTGGTCGCGCCCGATGCGAATGCCCGCCCGGTACAGGCCGCGCCAGCCCATGGTCGGGTCCGCCTGATGCAGCTCCCAGACCGCCGAGGTCTGGGTCACCGTCACGTCGTCGAGCACCCCGAGCGAACCGATGATGACGCCCGCGAGCAGCAGACCGCTCATGTCGATCGACGGGTAGAGGCCGTGAATCAGGCCCGTGTTGTCGTCGACGTTGCCGGTCAGCGCGGCCCAGCCGATGAACATCGAGCCGAGCAGCCCGATCAGCAGCAGGGAGAGCAGCGTCCCGAGCACGGCCACCGACGTCCTCGCGGACAGTCCGTGGCACATGTACAGCGCGATGAGCATGATGGCGCTCGCTCCGACGACGGCCACGACCAACGGGTTCGAGCCCTGCAGAATCGCCGGGAGGATGAAGAGGGTCAGGACCCCGAAGCTCACGGCCAGCGCCACGAGCGCCATGACACCACGCATCCGGCCCACCACCACGACGGCCAGCGCGAAGATCCCCGCGAGCAGCGCCATGGGTACCGTGCGGTTCACGTCGGTGACCGAGTACTGAAGTTCCCTGGGTGCGGAGGGCTCGTAGGCGACCACGACCTTCTCGCCCTCGTGCAACTGCCGTGACTGGTCGGGCTGGACGAGCTCCGTGAACGTACGGCCCTTCTCCTTGCCGGTGTCGATCCGGATCGTCGCCTTCTTGCAGTCCCCGGGGGACCGGTCCTTCGCCGGCGTCCCCTCAGCGGTGGACGTGTCGCCGTCGGCCGCGCCCCCGGAGGCGTGCACGGACGCGCAGTCCACCGAGTCCACCTTGGTGACGGTGGCCTGCTGGGTCTGCCGGTCGAAGCCGACACCGGTGCGCTCGTGGGTCGGCGCACCCCCCGGCCATAGCACGATGAGCCCCACGACGACCGCGGCGGCGAAGGGAACCAAAACCGCGGCGATGACCCTGCGCAGATGCCGGGAGACCGGCGCGGCGGGGCCATGGCTGTGCGTGTGTCCGTGGCCGTCTCCGTGGCCGCCACCTGAACGGGTGCGGACTGCGAGGCCTTCACCGGAGCCGTGCCCGTGCGGCGGCTCGGAGGGTGGAAGCTCGGGCTGATGCGGAAGAGTCACCGGTCGATCATCGCAAGAACGAAGGGGGCCCACTGTTCACCGCGCCCGTCCGGGCGCTAGCGTGGAGGCACCTTTGCACACGCGGGAGCTCGGAGCACCGGGCTGAGAGGGCGCTGACGTCCGTCCCGTCGATGTTTCACATGAAACATCGACGACGGAAGCCGCTGCGTCGACCGCCGAACCTGTTACCGGGTAATGCCGGCGTAGGGAGTAGGTCTCATGACCAACAAGGACGTACGCACGCCTGCCTCCAGCCAGACGGACGACGCTGCCGTCCCGGCCGTTGGGGAGAGCAGTCAGCCCCAGGACGCCGGAACCATCGGCTGGCACAAGGCCTACGTCGACGGATCACGCCCCGATCTACGTGTGCCGGTCCGTCAAGTGCACCTGACCAACGGGCAGGCGGTCACCCTGTACGACACCTCGGGGCCGTACACCGACCCGGCCGTCGACACCGACGTACGCAGGGGTCTGGCGCCGCTGCGCGAGCCCTGGATCATCGCCCGGGGTGACACCGAGGAGTACGCGGGCCGCCCGGTCCGCCCCGAGGACGACGGGATCAAGCACACCTCGCCGCGCGGTGGACTCCGCAACCTCGACGCGGTCTTCCCCGGCAGGCCGCGCCAGCCGCGCAGGGGCCGTGACGGGAAGGCCGTGACACAGCTCGCCTATGCGCGACGGGGTGAGATCACCCCCGAGATGGAGTTCGTGGCGGTCCGGGAGAACGTCGACGCCGAGGTGGTGCGCGAGGAGATCGCGGCCGGCCGGGCGGTTCTTCCGGCGAACGTCAATCACCCGGAGATCGAGCCGATGATCATCGGCAAGCGGTTCCTGGTGAAGGTCAACGCCAACATCGGCAACTCGGCGGTCACTTCCTCCATCGAGGAGGAGGTGGAGAAGATGACGTGGGCGACCCGTTGGGGGGCCGACACGGTCATGGACCTGTCCACCGGACGCAACATCCACACCACCCGCGAGTGGGTACTGCGCAATTCGCCGGTGCCGATCGGCACCGTGCCGCTCTACCAGGCGCTGGAGAAGGTGGACGGCCGCGCCGAGGAACTCACCTGGGAGATCTACAAGGACACGGTCGTCGAGCAGGCCGAGCAAGGCGTGGACTACATGACGGTCCACGCGGGCGTACGCCTGCCGTACGTGCCGCTGACCGCGAACCGCAAGACCGGCATCGTCTCCCGCGGTGGGTCCATCATGGCGGCCTGGTGCCTGGCGCACCACAAGGAGTCGTTCCTGTACGAGAACTTCGAGGAACTCTGCGAGATCCTCGCCGCCTACGACGTCACGTACTCGCTCGGCGACGGCCTGCGGCCCGGATCGATCGCGGACGCCAACGACGAGGCGCAGTTCGCGGAGTTGAGGACCCTCGGGGAACTCAACACGATCGCGAAGCGTTACAACGTACAGACCATGATCGAAGGCCCGGGGCATGTCCCGATGCACAAGATCAAGGAGAACATCGACCTTCAGCAGGAGATCTGCGATGAAGCACCGTTCTATACGCTCGGCCCGCTGACGACAGACGTCGCGCCGGCGTACGACCACATCACCTCCGGTATAGGTGCCGCCATGATCGCGTGGTGGGGCACGGCCATGCTCTGCTACGTCACGCCCAAGGAGCACCTGGGTCTGCCCAACCGGGACGATGTCAAGACGGGCGTCATCACGTACAAGATCGCGGCTCATGCGGCGGACCTCGCCAAGGGGCACCCGGGCGCGCAGGAATGGGACGACGCCCTGTCGGACGCCCGCTTCGAGTTCCGGTGGGAGGACCAGTTCAACCTGGCTCTCGACCCGGACACCGCACGGGAGTTCCACGACGAGACTCTGCCGGCGGAGCCCGCCAAGACGGCGCACTTCTGCTCGATGTGCGGCCCGAAGTTCTGCAGCATGAAGATCTCGCAGGACATTCGTCGCGAGCACGGCGGCACACGCTCGGAGATCGAGGAGGGCATGGCTCAGAAGTCGAAGGAGTTCGCGGCGAGCGGGAACAAGGTGTACCTGCCCATGGCCGAATAGCGGCGCCGCGGCGGTGGCCGACGGCTCCGCTCACGAGTGACGGCGGCTTGCGCTCCCGGTGAGGGGGCGCAAGCCGGGATGTCACTCCGGCTGGTGCTCCGGGCCCCCGAAGTCCGGGCTGGAGAAGTCCGGGCTGGAGAAGCTGGGACGGGAGCCCGACGCCGGGCCGCCCTCGGGGCTGCTGAACCCGGGGCGGTGGTACCCGAGATGCGGCATACGGCCGGTCGGCTGCTGCGTCTTGGGGCCCACCGGAGCCGTGTCGGGGGTGGTGAGCGCATCGTGCAGGAACGGCAGGAAGCCGCGCTCCAGGAGGGCGTCGTGCCAGGCTTCTCTGGCGCGGGTCACCTCTTCGTCCAGCTCGCCGTGGGCCCCCGCCTCGAACGAGGCGGAGCCGTTGCGCAGGGCGGTCAGCAGCAGGCCACCGGCGGCGACCAGGATCGCGGCCGCGGTGATCGCGGCGAACACCCATCCCGTGGTGAGCAGGGTCTGCGCGAACGCCTGGCCGGGGGCGACCATCTTGAGGATGTAGCCCACGAGCAGGAATATCGCCGCTGACGTCCCTGCGAGGACGGGGGCGAGCACCGCGACGACGGCGACGGCGCCGGCCCCGGCCGTCTCGGTGACTTCTCCCATCGTGGTGGCGAGCCCCAGTCCTCCCGTGCCCGGCTCCGCGGAACCGGCTTCCTCGTGGGCGGACGGGGCGGACCGCGCCGGACGGCGCAGTTCCTCGCGGACCTTGACGTAATGCTGGTATTCGGCCGCGGCGGCCACCGTGATGAGGGCGGTGGCGTTGAGTGCCATGGTCCGCAGCTGTTCGGAGTTGAGCCGCCGGCCGACAGCGGCGAGTTCCGGTCGGTGTGGGGCGGAGCGCAGCGCCTCATCGAGGATCCGCTCGTACTCCTGGCGGTCCTCGTTCAGCAGGTGCTGCGGAACGCTGTTCATGTGCATCCCCCGATGCTCCGTAGGGCTTGGGGCTCGCACGCTGACGAGCCGTCGGGCAGAAACGGAGGGGAGCCTGCTACGGATAAGCCGATGGTAGAGCGGTGACGGTCCACCGTGACAGGGGGTTTCCAGAAATTGCCCCCTGGTCAGCGAAGTCCTCGGTGGACGACGCCGGTCCGGTGCATGCTCAGACGGCCAGGGGAAGTTGCTGGACCAGCAGCTTTCCGGCCATGGTCACGCCGCCGTCCATCGCGATGGCCAGGCCGTCGGCGTAGACGTGGGGTCCTTCCACGACCGGGCCCGAGGTGTCGTCGCCGTCCTCGGAGCCGACTTCGCCCAGCAGATAGGGGATCGGGCTGTGACCGTGCACGACGCGGCTGCCGCCGTAGACGTCCAGCAGCTCGCGGACGGCACCGGCGCCGTCGTCGCGGAAGGCGAACCGCTTGGTGAACTTGCGGAAGAGGTCCCAGCATTCGTCCGCGTCGTGGCGCGTGAGGGTCTCGCGGACGGTGTCGTTGACCGCTTCGATGGAGTCGCCGTAGTCGAGGTACGCCGTGGTGTCGGAGTGCACCAGCAGGTGCCCGTCGACCTGCTCCATGGCGTCGAGCCGCGCCATCCACTGGAGGTGGTGGTCCTGGAGGCGGTCCATGTCGGACTTCTGTCCGCCGTTGAGCAGCCAGGCGGCCTGGAAGGTGGCCGTCCCGGCGCCGGAGTTCACGGGGGTGTCACCGAACCGCTTGGCACCGAGCAGCAGCAGCTCGTGGTTGCCCATGAGCGCCTTGCAGTATCCTCCGGCCGCGGCTGCCTCGGCCGACAGCCGCATCACGAGGTCGATGACGCCGATGCCGTCGGGCCCGCGGTCGGTGAAGTCGCCGAGGAACCAGAGGCGTGCCGTGCCCGCCGACCAGTTCCCGGCGGAGTCGAGGAGGCCCTTCTCCTGGAGCGCGGCCATCAGCTGGTCGAGATAACCGTGCACGTCCCCCACGACGAACAGCGGTCCCTTGCCGTCGGTGGGCTGCGGCACCGGCACGGCCGCCGGGCCGACGGCCACCTGAAGGGTGTCGTCCCTGTTGATGACGGGCAGGTCGCGCTGTGTGGGCGTGTATCCCTCGGGCTCCGCGACCGGCGCGGTGGCCTCGTCGGGGGGCGAGCTCTGCGCGTACGGACCGGTCTCGTGGACGTACGCGGGTACCCGGAAGTCACGCAACGTCGCCGTGCGCATCACCTCGGGTCCCTGACCGGCCCCCTGAGTCATCGACCCCTCCACCATCGCGCCGCATCTGCACCTTGTCGGACTGCCTGGTCGCAGCGGCCCGCGGTGTCGTCCGCCCATCATAGGAATGCGGATCGCGCCATGTGATGACCCAGGGGTGGTGAATCGGGGAAGGACCCCGCTTCACCGCGGCTTTCGCCCTAATTGTGCGGAGCTTTCGACCACGTGAGCCGGACCTGGCCGCCTGGGCTAGGGCCTGTCTGATGTCGTGATCTCTCTATTGGCGGTTCCGGCCTTGGCGGGCCGGAACCTTCGGTAGAACAGTGCCCGTGACTCGAGCGCAACTGACCGATGACGACTGGGACTTCATCGCGCCCTTCCTGCCGATCGGCGCCTTCGGCCCGTATCCGCAGAATCTGAGGGCCCAGTTCGAGGGCGTCGTGTGGAAGTTCCGGTCCGGGGCCCAGTGGCGGGAGATGCCCGAGCGCTTCGGGCCGTGGCAGACCGTCTACGACCGGTTCCGGTACTGGCGGAAGGTCGGCGTGTTCACCGCGCTGCTTGACGGTGTGATCGCCGAGGCCGCCCGGCAGGGCAAGGTGGACCTGTCGCTGGTCAGCGTGGACTCGACCACGGCCCGGGCCCATCACGACGCGGCCGGACTGCCCGTCGACGCCGAGGTGCTGGACGCCCTGGAGAAGGCAGCCGCCGAAAAAGGGGCACAGGCAAGGAACAAGACGGACAGCATGATCCCGCCGTCGAAGAGCGCCGACGGCTGACCAGGCGCCGCAGGGCCCGTCTGGCGGCGGCGAGTCTGGGCCGTTCCCGCGGCGG